>JBDSRF010000058.1:0-7821 GCA_039929445.1 Arachnia sp.
GCACGGAGATCTTCGCCACCAAGGTGGTCAAGTACGCGGGCAACTACTACAACCACAACGGCTGGGTGTTCAACAACCTCACCTACCTCCCCTCCGACGAGGGGCAGTGGGCCGGCAACCCTCTGGCCACCAGCAACGACGCCTGGTACGCCGCGGATGGCCGCAGGTGGAAGACCGAGTGCAACACCCCCGCCACCGGCCAGGGCGGCTGCCGCTCCTACGCCTTCGTCTCTGACGTGGTGAACGAGGGCGGCAAGTTCTTCCGCAAGAGCAGCTGGGTGCTCAACAACATTGTTCAGTTCAGCACCGCTTCGCTGCCCGCGCAGACCACTATTCTGCCGCCGGCACCTGCCGTGCCGAACATGCCCGTCGAGACAGCTTTCGTCCCGCCGAAGCCGCCGACGCCGACCACTCCTCCGTCGACCTTCCGCACTGACTCGCGCTGCAACACCGGACGGGTGCTGTGCATCTCGAAGGATCAGCGCAGGATGGCGTACATGATCAACGGCAAGATCCAGGACACCGTCTCGGTGCGCTTCGGCTCCGAGCTGACGCCGACCCGCAACGGCAACTGGACCCTGTTCCGGAAGTCCCGCAACCACGTGTCCAGCCTGTACGGCTCGGCCATGCCGTTCGCCATGTTCTTCTCCGGCGGCCAGGCCGTGCACTACTCCTCGGACTTCCACGCCCGCGGCTACAACGGTTCGTCGCACGGCTGCGTGAACGTGCGTGACTACAAGGCGCTGGAAGCCATGTTCAATTCCATCCGTGTCGGCGACCGCGTGGTCGTCTACAACTGATCAACACTTCACCGAAGAACTGCGGCGCATCCTGTGGGGTGCGCCGCATCTTTCGTGCTCCATCCCCCACATGGGAAGCACCAGTGGGCCGGTGCTGGTGAGTGCCCCGACTTTTGTTTCGAGGACTGCAAGTGCACGAGCGCAGCGAGTCGGGGGTTGCTCACCGACGCGTCCGGTCATGATGGAAACGCCATAAGGGGAAACCCTCGAAGAGGACAAGAGTCAGGGCAGCTCCGCTCCCACCAACGGATGTGGTGCCCTCTGACTCGCCAGTGAGCTTCTTTCATGAGGGTCTCCTGCCACCACGGGCGCCCGCCGTGGGCAGCCGCGACACGGGGCCGGCCAGGAGGTCTAAGCTGGAACCCCGTGGAGCACACCAAGATCACGAAGCACATATTTGTCACCGGGGGCGTTGTCTCCTCGCTCGGCAAGGGGCTCACGGCCTCCAGCCTGGGCAGCCTGCTCGTCGCACGTGGACTGAGCGTCACCATGCAGAAGCTGGATCCCTACCTCAACGTCGACCCCGGCACGATGAACCCCTTCCAGCACGGGGAGGTGTTCGTCACCGAGGACGGTGCGGAGACCGATCTCGACATCGGCCACTACGAACGCTTCCTGGACGTCAACCTGACGGGCGCCGCCAACGTGACCACCGGCAAGGTCTACTCCTCCGTGATTGCCAAGGAGCGTCGCGGCGAGTACCTGGGCGACACCGTCCAGGTCATCCCCCACATCACCAACGAGATCCGTGACTCCATGATGGCCATGGGCGGCGACGACGTCGACGTGGTGATCCACGAGATCGGGGGCACCGTCGGCGACATCGAGTCGCTGCCGTTCCTGGAGGCTGCCCGCCAGGTCCGCCACGAGATCGGCCGGGAGAACGTCTTCTTCCTGCACGTCTCCCTGGTGCCCTGGATCAAGCCGGCGGGGGAGATGAAGACCAAGCCCACGCAGCACTCCGTGGCGGCGCTGCGGCAGGTGGGCATCCAGCCGGACGCCATCGTGTGTCGTTCCGTGTCCGAGATCAGCCAGGCGCTGAAGCGCAAGATCGCCCTGATGTGCGACGTCGATGAGGAGGCCGTGGTCTCCTGCGCCGATGCGCCGTCGATCTACGCCATCCCCAAGGTGCTGCACGCCGAAGGCCTCGACGCCTACGTGGTGCGCCGCATGAACCTGAGCTTCCGCGACGTGAACTGGAAGGCGTGGGACGACCTGCTGCAGCGGGTCGAGTACCCCAAGCATCAGGTCACCGTCGCGCTGGTCGGAAAATACATCGACCTGCCCGATGCCTACCTGTCAGTGGGGGAGGCGCTGCGGGCCGGCGGCTTCGCCAACTGGGCGCGGGTCAACGTCAAGTGGGTCCGCTCCGACGACTGCGACACCCCCGAGGGTGCCGCCCGCCAACTCGGTGACGTCGACGCCGTCCTCGTCCCCGGTGGGTTCGGCATCCGTGGCGTCGAGGGCAAGCTGGGGGCCCTGCGGTACGCACGGGAGAACAGGATCCCCACCCTGGGTCTGTGTCTGGGGCTGCAGTCCATGGTCATCGAGGCGGCCCGCAACCTGGCTGGCATCCGGGACGCGGGCTCCTCCGAGTTCGACCCCGACACCCAGCACCCCGTCATCGCCACCATGGCCGAGCAGCTGGACATCGTCGCCGGCAAGGGGGACCTCGGAGGCTCCATGCGGCTGGGGTCCTACCCCGCCGACCTGGTGAAGGGCACCCTGGCGCACAGCCTTTACGGCCACGTCCGCGTCGAAGAGCGCCACCGGCACCGCTACGAGGTCAACAACGCGTACCGTGAGCAGCTGGAGGCGGCCGGGCTCGTGATCTCCGGCACCTCCCCGGACGGCACCCTCGTGGAGTTCGTCGAACTGCCCGTCGAGGTGCATCCCTTCTACATCTCCACGCAGGCACACCCCGAGCTGAAGTCGCGCCCCACCAAGGCGCATCCCCTCTTCGCCGGGCTCATCAGGGCCGCCCTGGCCCGGCAGGAAGGTCAGATTTCTTGAGCATCGCCGACAAACCACTGCGCTGGCACGTCCAGCACCGCGACGTCCTTGGCAGGGGTGCCATCTCCAGCTTCGTGGACGACCGCGTCGAGACGCCGTCCGGGGACACCGTGCAGCGCCAGTACCTGACGCATCCCGGGGCCGTGGCTGTGGTGGCGTGGGATGAGGAGGCCGACACCATCGCCTGCCTGCACCAGTACCGCCACCCCGTGGGGATGGAGTTGGTCGAGGTGCCCGCAGGGCTGCTCGACGCCGACGACGAGGCGTGGGTCGACGCTGCCCGTCGGGAGCTCGCCGAGGAGGTGGAGCTGGCCGCCGACAGGTGGCAGGTACTCGTGGACATCTGTCCCACGGCCGGGGCATGCCAGGAGTCGCAGCGCATCTACCTCGCGCGGGGGCTGTCGCACACCGAGCGCCCGCACGGCTTCGAGCTGGAGGGGGAGGAGGCCGAGATGTCCTGGGAATGGCTGGAGCGCGCCTCGCTGCTGGAGGCTGTCCTGGAGGGCCGGTGCCAGAGCCAGGCACTGGTGACGGGCATGCTGGCGCTCGAGACTGCCCGCCTCGGTGGCCGGCTCGACGGGCTGCGTCCCAGCGATGCCGACTGGCCGATCCGGAGCCGGCCGAGGCCATGACCGCCGTCGACGCCGTGGTGGCCGACTACCTGGGGCACATCCGCGTGGAGCGCGGTCTGTCCGCCAACACGGTGGCGGCCTACCGGCGGGACCTGGCCCGCTGGTGCACGTTCCTGGATGCTCGCGGGATCGTGGACATCGCCGAGGTGACGCCCGTCGAGGTCGACGAGTTCGCGCGCGCAGCCAGCTCCGAGCTGGCGCCCGCCTCCACGGCACGGGTGGTGGTGGCGGTGCGGATGCTGCACGCGTTCGCCGTCGACGAGCAGCTCATCACCGCCAATCCGGCCAAGGACGTGGCCCCACCCGCGCCGCCCAAGCGGTTGCCGAAGGCGCTGGGCATCGAGGAGGTGCGGCGACTCCTGGAGTCGCCGGACCGCGACGACGTCGTCGGCCTGCGGGACGCGGTCCTGCTGGAGGTGCTCTACGGGACGGGGGCCCGGGTCTCCGAGGTGTGCGCTCTTGACGTGGACGACGCCACCGCGGCCTTGGCCCGGGACGAGCCGGAGCTGCGGCTGTTCGGCAAGGGCAGCAAGGAGCGGGTGGTCCCGCTCGGTTCCTTTGCCTGCGACGCCATCGACGCCTACCTGGTGCGCGCCCGGCCCGCCCTGACCCGGGGGCGTGCCGTCCCGGCGCTGCTGCTCAACCAGCAGGGCCGGCGGCTGTCGCGCCAGTCCGCATGGGCCGTGATCTCCAGGGCCGCCGCCGCCGCGGGCTTGTCCGAGGACGTCTCGCCGCACAGCCTGCGGCACTCCTTCGCCACACACCTGCTCGACGGCGGCGCCGACGTGCGCGTGGTGCAGGAACTTCTGGGCCACGCGTCGGTGGCCACCACACAGATCTACACGCTGGTCACCATTGAGAAGTTGCGCGAGGTTTACCTCGCGTCGCATCCCCGCGCGCGGTGAGGTGGCACTAGGGTGGGCAACAAGTCGACATGGAGGTAACGCAAGTGACCGATGAGGGTCTTTTCGCAACAGAGAATGCGGGGTTCGCCGTACCCAACGCGCCGGCGTCGTCGACCCTCGTCGACACAGGGGTGATGGGGCCCACAGGCCGGCCGCTGCCGAACCTGCCGCAGCCGCCGCCCCCAGCCCCCGGCCGGCGCATGCAGGCCGAGATCATCGCCATGTGCAACCAGAAGGGTGGCGTCGGCAAGACCACCACCACCATCAACCTAGGCGCCGCACTCGTCGAACTCGGCTACAAGGTGCTGCTCGTCGACTTCGACCCGCAGGGCTCCCTGTCCGTGGGCCTCGGCGTCAACCCCCACACGCTCGGGCTCAGCATCTACAACCTGCTGCTCACCCGCGACCACACTCCCCACGAGGTCATCCATCCCAGCAGTGTCGAGGGCATGGACATCCTGCCCAGCAACATCGACCTGTCGGCCGCCGAGGTGCAACTCGTCAGCGAGGTGGCCCGCGAGCAGACGCTCATGCGCGTCCTCAACAAGGTGCGGGGTGACTACGACTTCATCCTCATCGACTGCGCCCCCAGCCTCGGCCTGCTCACCATCAACGCCCTGACGGCCAGCGACTGGGTGCTCATGCCGCTGGAGTGCGAGTTCTTCGCGCTGCGCGGCATCGCCCTGCTGACCGACACCATCGCCAAGGTGAGCGACCGTCTCAACCCCGACCTGAAGGTCCTCGGCATCCTCGGCACCATGTACGACTCCCGCACACTCCACGGCCGTGAGGTGCTGGAACGGGTGGTGCAGGCCTTCGACGAGGACGTGTTCCACACCGTGATCCGCCGCACCATCAAGTTCCCGGAGACCACCGTGGCGGGGGAGCCCATCACCACCTACGCCTCCGCCTCACCCGGGGCCGACGCCTACCGTCAGCTTGCGCGGGAGGTGCTGCAGCGATGCCAAAACCTGTGAGCAGGAGGGCGTCCCTTCCCGGCGCGGCGGAGTTGTTCCGCCCCACCCAGACCAACCCGGCGTTCGACGAGCCGCGCCGTGGCCGCGGGCAGTCCGAGCAGACCCAGCCGCCACCCGGTCAGCCCGTGTCACCCTCCACGCCCGCAGACGTGGATCAGACAAATGCGCCGCCGCAGGCGTCGGGGCGGATACGGCACGACCAGAAGATCACCGTGTACTTCTCCTCCGAGGAACTCTTCGCGCTGGAGGACGCCACCCTGGAGTGCAAGCGTCGCCACGGACTCAAGGTGGACCGGGGGAGGCTCGTGCGCTCCGCCGTGGCGCTGGCACTCGCCGACCTGGCGGAGCATGGCCCGGACTCCGACGTGGTGGCGGCGCTGCGGTCGCAGTGATCAGGGGCCCCGTGAGCACGCGCCGCAGAAAGGGCAGCGAGCGGCCCGAGCACACCGACCAGGTGGCCGGGTTCGACGTCCACCTCAGCAACTTCGAGGGCCCGTTCGACCTGCTGCTGCAACTGATCGGACGCCACGAACTGGACGTCACACAGGTGGCGCTCAGCAAGGTCACCGACGAGTTCATCGCCCACGTCCGCGCCGGCGGCAAGGAATGGGACCTCGACAAGACCAGTTCCTTCCTCGTGGTGGCCGCCACCCTGCTCGACCTGAAATGTGCGCGCCTGCTGCCCGGGGGTGAGGTCACCGACCCCGAGGACCTCGCCGCGCTGGAGGCACGCGACCTCCTGTTCGCCCGTCTGCTGCAGTACCGGGCGTTCAAGCAACTGGCCTCCTGGATCGAGGGCCACGTGGACTCCGCCAGCCTCACGCACTGGCGCCCCGGCGGCATCGAGGAGCAGTTCCGGCACGTCCTGCCGGAGGTGCACCTCGGCATCGGCCCCGACGACGTGGCGAGGCTCGCGGCGGCGGCCATGGCACCCAGACCGGTGCCGCACGTGGACCTGGCGCACCTGCACGGCGCGCAGGTCAGCGTGGTGGAACAGACGGCGCTGGTGGCGTCCCTGTTGCGCGACAACGGATCCGCCACGTTCCGGGCCCTCACCGGTGGCTGCGACCGCCTCACAGTCGTGGTGCGGTTCCTCGCGATCCTCGAGCTGTTCCGCGCGCGGCAGGTGGCCTTCGAACAGGCCGGGCCGCTCACGGAACTGCACATCCGTTGGGTCGGCGGCGAGGAGACCGTCCTCACCGACGTCGACGAGTACGAGACCCAACCCGAATTGGAGGACGCATGAGCCTGACCCGTCCCATCGAGGCCATGTTGCTGATGGCCACAGAACCCGTCATGGCCGCCGACCTCGCGGCGGCGCTGGAGGTGCCGGAGCCCGAGGTGGTGGCCGCGCTGGAGGAGGTCGCGGACTTTTACCGTGACTCCGGCCGCGGCATCGAGGTGCGCCGCGTCGCGGGCGGTTGGCGGCTCGCGACGGCCTCCGACCTGTCCGACGTGATCGAGGCCTGGGTGGTGGCAGACCAGCGCGCCAAGCTGAGCCAGGCGGCGCTGGAGACCCTGTCGGTCATCGCCTACCTGCAGCCGTGCACCCGCGGGCGCATCGCTGGCGTGCGGGGGGTCAACGTCGACGGCGTGGTCCGGACGCTGCTGGTCCGCGGCCTCATCGCGGAGGCGGGGGAGGACCCCCACACCGGGGCCATGGGGTTCGTCACCACTGGCCTGTTCCTGCAGAAACTGGGGCTGGATTCGCTGGACGAATTGCCCGACTTGGCACCATTGCTGCCTGACGCCGTAGCCTTAGAAGCTGAGCTCGGCCAACTGGCCGACCAGCAGACGAGTTGAACCAAGTTGAATGAGGAGGCACACATGGTCGAGGAGACCGAAGGTGTGCGGTTGCAGAAGGTGTTGGCGGCAGCCGGTATCGCCTCCCGCCGAGCCAGCGAAATCATGATTGACAAGGGCCGCGTGGAGGTCAACGGCAAGACCGTGACCGAGCAGGGCATGCGCGTGGACCCGGAACGCGACAAGATCCGCGTCGACGGATCCCGCATCCCGCCGCCACGGCGACATATCTACGTGGTGCTGAACAAGCCACGCGGTGTGGTGGCCACCCTGGAGGATCCCGAGGGTCGTCCCACATTGTCGGACTACCTGCCCCGCACTCGCGAGCGGTTGTTCCACGTCGGCCGCCTGGACACCGAGACCGAGGGGCTCATCATCCTCACCAACGACGGGGAGCTCGGCCACCGGCTGTCCCACCCGTCCTACGAGGTGAGCAAGACCTACATGGTCGAAGTGGCGGGCAACATGGACAACAAGACGTTCCGCCGCTTGGAGAAGGGGCTGCACCTCGAGGACGGGCCGGTGAAGCCCGACAAGCTGAAGCTCGTGTCCCGCACCGACACCCGCTCCCTGCTCAACGTGACGCTGCACGAGGGCCGCAACCGCATCGTGCGCCGCATGATGGAGGCGGTGGGTCACCCCGTTGACCGCCTGTCGCGCATCGGGATCGGACCCGTGCGGCTCGGTCAAC
>JBDSRF010000059.1:0-6455 GCA_039929445.1 Arachnia sp.
CGCTCCCTGCTCAACGTGACGCTGCACGAGGGCCGCAACCGCATCGTGCGCCGCATGATGGAGGCGGTGGGTCACCCCGTTGACCGCCTGTCGCGCATCGGGATCGGACCCGTGCGGCTCGGTCAACTCCCGGTGGGCCAGACCCGCGACATCACACCCGAGGAACTGGGTGCGCTCATGGACCTGGTGGGGCTCTGACGGGACACACGGAGACCTCGGGTACTATTCCCCCCGTGCGTTTTTCTTCGATTGCCCCCCGTCTTGCCGTCGCCTCCCTCGTTGCAGCTGTCGGCCTCGGCCTGACCGCCTGCGGATCCACAGAGGCGATGCCGTCGCCCGCAACCAGCGAGGTGGCAGGGCCGGCGTCGCCGTCCCCGTCGGCCCCGACCCCCAGCGAGTCGGCCTCGCCGATGCCGTCGATCACGCCGTCCACGGACCTGACCGCCATCAAGGTGAGCGATGCGGACAAGCCTGTGGTCACCGTCCCGGCGCCGTGGGGCATCGACAAGACGCAGGCCAAGGTGCTGCGCCCCGGCGGCGAGCAGAAGCTCACGGAGAACAGCACGGTGACGCTGAACTACGTGGGCATCAACGGCCGGACCGGTGAGCCGTTCGACAGCTCGTACGAGCGCGGCGCACCAGCCACTTTCCAGCTGCAGGCCGTGGTGCCCGGCTTCGCCAAGGGTCTCAACGGTCAGGCCGTCGGATCCCGCGTCCTGATCGCCATGCCCAGCGCTGATGGGTATGCCGACGGCAACCCCGGCGCGGGCATTGAGAAGGGCGACAGCATCCTCTTCGTCGTCGACATCCTCTCCGCCAACTTCGAGGACGCCACCGGCGCCGTCGTTCCGCCCGTGGCGGGCCTGCCCACCGTGGCACTGACGGCCGGCAAGCCGGAACTGACCATCCCCGCCGGCGCCACCCTGCCGACGAAGCTGGTGGTGCAGCCGCTCATCAAGGGCTCCGGAGCCCCCATCACCGCTGAGGACACCATCCAGGTGAAGTACCGCAGCTGGGACTGGGCCACCGGCAAGCTCATCGAGGATGCCTGGCAGCCGCAGCAGGGCCCGCTCAACACCCTCATCGAGGGCTGGAAGAAGGGTCTGCCGGGCCAGACCACGGGCTCGCGCCTCATGCTGGTCGTGCCCCCGGAGATGGGCTACCCCGACGGCAACAAGGACATGGGCCTCGAGGCCGGCCAGACGCTCGTCTACGTCATCGACGTCCTCTACGCCACCAAAGAGGGCTGAGCCCGCAGCGCTGCGCCGTCCCACACGGCCGCCGCGCAGGAAGGGAAGTGCAACGGGTGTCGAATGCCAAATCGGAGCGCCTGGTCAATCTGCTGATCATGATGCTCAGCGCGCGTGGATACGTCACGAAGCACCAGATCCGCTCCACCATCGAGGGGTACCGCCACCAGTCCGATGGCGCCTTCGAGAGGATGTTTGAGCGGGACAAGGAGGAGCTGCGTTCCGCTGGCGTGCCCATCGCCACCGGCTCCAACGAACCGGACCTGGACATCGAGGCCGGCTACCGGATCGATCGCTCCGACTTCGAGTTGCCGCCGGTGGCGTTCACTCCCGAGGAGCGGGCAGTGCTCGGGGCCGCGGCCTCGGTGTGGCAGGACAGCGTCGCGGCGCAGCAGACCGTGGATGCACTGGAGACACTGCGGGCCGCAGGTGCGGATCCCGACCCGGGGCGACTCATGACGCTGCGGCCACGGATCCCCGCAGAGCCGGGGTTCGACGCCGCCCGCGAGGCGCTCCTGGCTCGTCGGGAGCTGCGGTTCGACTACCGTGGCCAGCCGCGCCGCGTGCAGCCGTGGCGACTCTCCCAGCGTCGCGGCCGGTGGTACCTGCTCGGGTTCGACGTGGAGAAGGAAGCACCGCGCAACTTCAAGCTCAGCCGCGTCACCTCCGAGGTTGCAGCCGTCGGCAGCACACACACCTACGACATTCCACCGGCCGAGGAGTTGGCCCGCCTCGTGCGTTTCGACGGGGAGCAGGACGTCGCCGTCGCCGTCGTGGCCCTGCGTGACCAGATGGGCGGCGACGTGCGACGCATGGCGCAGGCGGCCACCTGGGACCACCCACTGCCCGAGGGTTTCACCGCGTGGCGTCTCGAGTCGGCACGCCCGGAGATACTGGCCGCCGACATCTGCGAACTCGGCCCCGACGCCATCTGCCTCGCCCCCGCCGAACTCAGGGACATGGTCATCCGCCAGTTGACGGACGTCGTGGAAAGGTGGCAGGGGTGAAGTCCTCGGAGCAACTGACGCGGCTCCTGAAACTGGTCCCGTACCTGCAGCAGCACCAGGGCATCTCGGTGGGGGAGGTGGCGCAGCACTTCGGCGTCTCCGAGCGCCAGGTGGTGAGCGACATCGAGGTGCTGCAGTTCTGCGGACTGCCCGAAGGCTTCCACGGCGACCTGTTCGAGGTGGACATCGACGAGGTCCGCGACGCCGGACACATCTTCTTCCGCAACGCCGACGTGCTGGCCCGACCAATGCGGATGCGGCTGGAGGAGGCCACGAGCCTGCTGGTCGCACTCGAGGTGGTGGTGGAGACCTCCGGCGGCTCCGAGGCGGCGCTCAGCGCGCTGGCGAAGCTGCGTGACGTGGTGGGCGGGGTCGATCCGGCCGTGTCCGTGGCCGTCGCCGCCGGGGCACCCGAGCACCGGCAGGTGCTGCAGCGGGCCATCGACGGAGCGTGCGTGGTGGAGCTGACCTACCTCGGTTCGGGGCGCCGGAGCCTGTCCCGCCCGGAGGTGGAACCCGTGCGCCTGCGCGTCGTTGACGGCTTCGCCTACGTCGATGCCTGGAGCCGGGAGCGGGCCGACTGGCGCTCCTATCGGCTGGACAGGATCGAATCGCTGAGCGTCACGGACGCCACCTTCGCCCCGCGTGAGGGGCTCCCGGACGGTTCCACCCCTTGGTTCGACGACGTCGCGCAGCGACTGGTACTGGAGCTGACCCCCGAGGCGGACTGGGTGGCGGAGTACTACCCGGTGACACACCGACACGCGGGGCTGGATCACATCTGCGTAACGTTTCCCATGGCGTCGCCGCAGTGGGCGGTGGCCCTGCTGTTGCGCCTGGGGGCCAGCGTGACGGCAGTCTCGGACAACGACATCGCCCTGGCGGCAGCCGCGGAGGCACGCGCCGCACTGGCGCACTACGCTGCCGGCGACCCGCCGGACTGATCCCCGTTCGCCCGCGCGGTGCCCGCGGGGTACCATTTCGTCTCGTGATCTGGGTTCTCATTTTCGGAGGCGTCGCGCTGCTCGGTGTGGTGACTGCGGTCTCGTATGCCGTGTGGCTGTCTCACAAGGTGTCCGACCTGTACAGCGAAGTACGCATGCTGGGTCAGCGCGCCGAAGAAGCCGGCGAACTGCTCGGACGTCTTCAGCTTCCAGCCGGGAACCACGACTAGAATCAACTTGTGCAGTACTAGCCCGGGTGCGGTCCCGGGGAAAGAGGTGTTACAGGACATGCCAGGTCCCACAGAATTGCTCATCATTTTGGGTATTGCGCTCCTGCTGTTCGGCGGCTCCCGCCTCGCAGGTCTTGGCAAGGGTGTCGGACGCTCCATCCGGGAGTTCAAGACAGAGGTCAAGTCCGTTGACGGCAGCGACCCGGAGGTTGTCGACGCCGAGATCGTCCAGCCCGAGACGCGCACGGAGACGGAGCAGGAACGACGCATCCGCGAAATCGAGGCGCGCGAGCGAGATCTCAACGCACGTGAGGCCGCGGCCCGCGACGAAGCCACCCGCCAGCACGACATCGGGACCGGGATCTGAGCATGGCCACCACCGCCGCTGAGCCCGACGCGAAGCCGCGTCGGCTCGGTTGGCTGCGCCCACCGGCGGCGTCCGAGGACGGCACCATGGCGCTCATGGACCACCTCCGTGAGGTGCGCTATCGGCTGACCATCTCCGTCATCACCATCGTGCTGGCGTCCTTGGCGGCCATCTTCTTCTACAGCGAGCTTGTCTCGTTCGTGCTGTACCCGTACAACCAGGCGGTGGACGCCATCCGTGCCAGCAGGCCGGATGCGAATTTCCTCATCGTGAACAACGGTGTGCTGGGCCCCTTCACGCTCGGCGTCATCGCCTGTGGGGTGGCCGGCCTCGTCGCCGCCTCTCCGGTGTGGATCTACCAGCTCTGGTCCTTCATTGCGCCCGGAATGATCAGCAAGGAGAAGAAGTACGCCGCAGGGTTCATGGCCGCTGCGGTGCCGTTGTTCCTCCTGGGTTGCACACTGGGTTATTTCATCTGGCCCAAGGGCATCACCGTGATGTTGAGTTTCACCCCCCGGGGTCTCGACATCACCAACCTCCTCGACATGAGCAGCTTCCTGTCACTGGAGATCAAGATCATCCTGGTGTTCGGTGTCTCATTCCTGCTTCCGGTCGTCCTGGTCGCCCTCAACCTCGCCGGCGTGGTCAAGGGACACCAGCTGGTGAAGTCGCGCAAGTTCGTGATCTTCGGCACCTTCATTTTCGCGGCGGTGGCCACCCCGTCCACGGACCCCGTGTCCATGCTGGCGCTGGCCCTGCCCATGACGGTCCTCTACATGATCGCCGAGGCAATCTGCCTCATCCTCGACAAGCGCAAGGGCATCACCGCGGACGCCGTCGCCGATTGGTCCATCGACGTCAACGACGGCAAGTAGCCCGGGTCACCGTGGGGGAGATCGCCAAACCTCGGCTGTACACGCTCGTCGTGAACGAGGGCTCAGGCGGCGGCCGGTCCGGTCGCGAACTGCCCAATGTGGCTCGAGCGCTCCGCGACCGCCTCCCCACCGCCGAGGTCCAGGTGATCGCCTCCGCCTCGTGGACCGACGCCGAGAAGCTCACTCGCACCGCCGCCCTGGAGGCGCGCCGCGGTGACGCCGTCCTGGTGATGGGGGGTGACGGCATGGCCCACCTCGGGCTCAACGCCTGCGCCGGCACCGACGCCACCCTCGGCATCATCCCCGCCGGCACCGGCAATGACTTCGCCCGCGGCGTCGGCGTCCCCAAGGACCTGCCCCGGGCCGTGGACGCCATCTGCGTGGGCGCCACCCGGCGCGTGGACCTGTCGCACGTGTCCAACGAGGCCTACCCGTCGCGCTACGTGGGGGCCGTGCTGTCCACCGGCTACGACGCCCGCGTCAACCGCGCCACCAACGACATCTCCCTGCGCTTCGGGAGCCTCAGCTACGGCTGGATCGCGCTCCGTGAACTGGTGCACTTCTCGCCGCTGCAGTACCGCCTGCGCATCGACGGTGTCATGCGCATCCAGGAAGCCATGATCGTGGCGGTCTGCAATACGGGGATGTTCGGCGGCGGCATGAAGATCGCCCCCCACGCCGACCCCGACGACGGCATGCTGGACGTCACCATCGTTGACCCCGTCTCCCGCACCACCCTGCTGCGGCTCCTGCCGCAGATGTACTCCGGCAACTTCGCCCGGCACCCGTCTGTGCAGCAGTTCCGCGCCCGCCAGGTGGAGATCGCCGGGGACGGCCTGTTCTGCATGGGCGACGGCGAGGAGCTGGGAGACGTGCCCGTCACCATCACGGCCGCGCCGGGCGTGCTCAAGGTGTTCGTCGACGCCGCGCACACGAGCGCCGCTGCTACCGTGCACGAGTGAGCACCCAGCCCCCAGACCAGTCCTCGCCCGTGGCCGATTTCGCCCGCGACTACCCGTTCGGGCTCGATCCCTACCAGGTGCAGGGATGCGAGGCCCTCTCCGGTGGCCACGGCGTCCTCGTCGCCGCACCCACGGGCGCCGGCAAGACCGTGGTGGGGGAGTTCGCCGTCTGGCAGGCCATCCAGGAGTCCCGTAAGTGCTTCTACACCACCCCCATCAAGGCGCTCAGCAACCAGAAGTACCACGATCTCGTGGAGCGCTGGGGCTCCGATCGCGTCGGCCTGCTGACGGGTGACAGCTCCGTGAACCCGGAGGCGCAGATCGTGGTCATGACCACCGAGGTGCTGCGCAACATGATCTACGCAGGCTCCACCACCCTGCACAATCTCGGCTACGTCGTGATGGACGAGGTGCACTACCTGGCGGACCGGTTCCGCGGAGCCGTGTGGGAGGAGGTCATCCTCGGGTTGGCGTCCTCGGTCTCGATCGTGGCGCTGTCCGCCACCGTCAGCAACGTGGAGGACTTCGGTGAATGGCTGCGCACCGTCCGCGGCGAGTTCGAGGTGGTGGTCTCCGAGCGTCGCCCCGTGCCCCTGTTCCAGCACGTCCTGGTGGGCCGCCGCCTCGTCGACCTGTTCGACGGCGTCGCCCCCACGGCCCAGGAGCTGCCGAGTGCCCGCGCCGCGCGCGTCAACAAGGAGCTGCTGCAGGTCAGCAAGGGCGAGGCGTCCCGTGTGCGCGACGACTCCCGCAACCCCCGTGGCCGCTCCGGGAGGGGGAAACAGGGGGGCGGCGGACGGGGCTCCGGCCAGTACGGGGG
>JBDSRF010000060.1:0-23093 GCA_039929445.1 Arachnia sp.
CTGGATGCCCGGGTCGGCGCAGGCCCACGCGGCCTCGGCGACCTTGGTGAACAGCTCCTGCGCGTCCACCTCCTCAATGACGCTGCCGTCTGAGCGCGAGCGGAGCCCGAAGGCGTTGCCGCCCACCACTGCATCCATGAACTCGTCGGTGACGCGCACAGAGTTGTTGGCGTTCTGGTACTGGACAGAGACGATGTCCTTGCCGCCCAGGTCCATGTCGAAGCCGGCGTCACGCAGGGCCCGGATCTTGTCCTCTTCCTTGGCCTTGGTCTCGACGAATTCGGTGATGTCGGGGTGGTCGATGTCGAGCACCACCATCTTGGCGGCGCGACGGGTGGCGCCACCGGACTTGATGGTGCCGGCGGACGCGTCGGCGCCGCGCATGAACGACACGGGGCCCGACGCGGTGCCACCGGAGCTCAGCAGCTCCTTGGACGAGCGGATGCGCGACAGGTTCAGGCCGGCACCCGAGCCGCCCTTGAAGATGAAGCCCTCTTCCTTGTACCAGTTGAGGATGGAGTCCATGGAGTCGTCGACGCTGAGGATGAAGCAGGCGCTCACCTGCTGCGGCGAAGGCGTGCCGACGTTGAACCACACCGGGGAGTTGAAGGAGAAGAACTGGTTGAGCAGCATCCACGTGAGCTCGTGCTCGAATATCTCGCCGTCCGCCGGGGTTGCGAAGTAGCCGTGGTCCGAACCGGCCTTGGCGTAGGTCTTCACCACGCGGTCAATGAGCGTCTTCAGGCTGTCCTCGCGCTGCGTCGTGCCGACGGCGCCGCGGAAGTACTTGGTGGTGACGATGGTGGAGGCGTTGACGCTCCAGGACTTGGGGAACTCGACGGCCTTCTGCTCGAAGACCACCTCGCCGGTCCTCCAGTTGGTCTGGACGACGTCGCGGTGATCCCACTCGACCTCGTCGTAGGGGTGCACACCCTCGCTGGTGAACACCCGCCCAATGGTGAGGCCACGCTCGTTCTGGTCCACCGTCGTCTTGTTGTTGCGTCGCGTGGACGGGCTGGCAGTCGTCGTCATTGCATTCCTCACTCGTGTTTTCGTCGTCGATTGTGCTGATGCTGCGTGTGGATCCGGCTGTTGTCAGCGGATCAGTGGCTCCTGATTGGTTGGCCCGTGCGTTCTACCGGGCCGTCCGGCACCCGTGCCGTCGACCAGGGCCAACGCCGGGCGGTGTTTCATACGGTCTATCTCTTCGCTGAAATCTTCCAGCGAGTCAAACTTCTGGTAGACGCTGGCGAACCGGAGGTAGGCCACGGGGTCAAGGTCTTCCAGGGGTCCGAGGATGGCGAGACCCACCTCTCCTGCAGGAATCTGGGCGAGGCCGCTGGCGCGCAACGCTTCTTCGACCTGCTGTCCCAGTGCGGCGAGTTGGAAATCCGTCACGGGACGTCCCTGGCATGCCTTTCGGACACCCTTGACCACCTTGTCGCGATCGAAAGGCTCAACGACGCCCGAGCGCTTCACCACGGTGAGCACGATCTGCTCAACCGTCGTGAACTTCCGCTCGCAGAGGGGGCAGGCCCGGCGGCGGCGGATGGCAGAACCGTCCTCGATCACCCGCGAATCGGACACCTTGGTGTCCTCGTGGCGACAGAATGGGCAATGCACTGGGGTGGTCCCTCCGCTGGGCTTAAGCATCCGCTGAACTCCACCAATAATACTACGGGTGGGTGAACGCCGCTGTTACGACTACTAGATGTGGGGAAACACTAGACTTTCGCCCCACGATCGTCAAACCGTTTGCGGCGTGTCGCAGACAACTCACAGACATCTTTGTCTGCAGGCGCTCATCTTCGGCGTGTCGACCCGGAGAGGTCAGGCTCAACGCCCCGTGACGTGCGCCCAGGCAGGGTCACCGGCGACGAACTCGACGGCGGGATCCGCGTGCGTCCATGTGGCGAACTCGGCTGTGGAGACTCCGACGCCGACGAGTGCTACGGCAGCCACGACGCCCACTTTGAGCTTCAGGAGCAGGCCGGCCCGGCGGGCGGCGGGTGACGTCACCCGGCAGGCTGCGACGCCAGCAGAGCGACGTGTGGTGGTCCGTGCCAGCGGGGTGGCGGTGGGGCCACCGAACTCCGGGCGCGCCTTGGGTGCTGCGCCACGCTGCTTGCGCGTGCCGGTACTCGTGATGGCCGAGGTGCGTGCGGTGCTTGCCAGAGTTGTGGTCATGGTGACCCTCCTGTCGCCGTGGCCCCGCAATCCGCGGTGGCCGAACGTGTGTTCTATAAGTACGGTACCGCAGAGTGGGCCCGAATGGAACAAGCGTTCGAAGCGCATCCCGGTGGGCCCCTTGCGTGACCTATGGATCCATCACAGCGCCCCCCACTGACAATTTGTTTTACGGCACCGACACGCCGTGCGATTCGTTCGAACATCTGTTCGCATGCGGGTAGGATCAGGGCATGGCTGACGAACTCGACCCCAACGCACCGAAGCGCCGACGAGGACGCCCCACCAAGGCACAGGTGGAGGCGGAAATGGCTGGCATCACGTCCCTGCCCGACGGACCGGAGGACTCCTGGGGCCTCACACCCCGCCAGCGTCGAGTCCTGCACGTCATCAAGGACGCCGTCGAGACGATCGGCTACCCGCCCAGCATTCGGGAGCTGGCCCAGAAGGCGGGCCTGGCCTCCACGTCCAGCGTGAGCTACCAGCTCAAGGTCCTGGAGGAGAAGGGGTTCCTGCGCCGCGACCCCAACCGACCGAGGGCCCTGGTGGTGACACTGCCAGAGTCTGAGTCGATGGCCTCAGAGCAGACGTTCGACTCCCACCCCAACACCGTCAACGCTCCGCTGCTGGGTCGCATCGCCGCCGGCGGACCCATCCTCGCCGAGGAGCAGGTGGAGGACGTCTTCGCGCTTCCCCGCCAATTGGTGGGCGATGGGCAGCTCTTCATGCTGCAGGTGCAGGGCGACTCCATGATCGACGCCGCCATCTGCAACGGCGACTGGGTGGTGGTGCGGCAGCAGCCCGACGCCAACAACGGCGACATCGTCGCCGCCCTGCTGGACGACGAGGCCACCGTCAAGACGTACCGCCGCAAGGACGGCCACGTCTGGCTCATGCCCCACAACGAGCAGTACTCCCCCATCGATGGAAGCGACGCCCGCATCATGGGCAAGGTCGTCGCCGTCATGCGGCGCCTCTGACACAGGCACATCCATCCCCCCGCCTTCTGTGAACTGCAGGGAGAGGTCCAGGGGCAAACCGCGCCGCGTCAGAATCCCCCCACCACCCTTTCAGTGCCCGGGCCAGTGGTGATACGGCTCGAAAAACAACGCACGCAACTGATCTGCTTGCGCCTGCTTCTCTTGAGTCACAGCAGTCAGCAACAATGCCGCTGCTTCAACACATCTCTCTTTCTCCATATATCAAGACTAGATACCACCACTGACAATTATGATTTGTGTTCCGACGCGTGGGGTGAAGAATTTTTTCTCGTTCAGCACTCGAAGCAGGTTTGTATGAAGCAGCGCAAAGTGATCCACGAGAGGTCAAAATGGTTCTCCACAAAGCACAGTAGGGGTATTGCTCTCCGTGCGCCTTCGATGGCCAGTCAGCAGCGATCTCGACGTCTGGCTTATGGTGGAGCCAAGGCCGTCCAGCGGCCCCCATGGGAAGGTGTGAAGTGGTCGGCATCCGAGTCCTGGAAGTAGATGAGAGGGATTCATCCTGGGAGGAGATGGGGCCTCGTTTTCGCGTCTACCTCCACCACAGCGGCCCTGATTTCACCGGCGGGAGCACATCAACCCACGACATCACTGGAGCAGACGTACTCCAAGTCATCGACTGGGCACAGCGGCAGGCCGGGGCGTCAATGACGTATGCCGTGGCTCTGGTGGTTGACGACGTGGACAGAGAGGCGCACAATCCGGGACATGGTCGTGGACTGGTTTGGCTGGTCGGCATCGACGGCAACGACAACATCGATGGCGATCCCAACGGCCAGGAGAAGCAGACTCGGATGCTCAGTAGAAGGACTTGTCCCGTGAACGTTCCGCGTACCGACGCGATGCCCGCAGGCGTCGCAGGTGTCTGCAGCGATGGGATGGCGGAGCGAAAGACGAGGCCTTCCTCACTTCAGGCGGATAGTAGGAAGACACGGTGAGACCGTTCCACCGCGATAGGGGATGCCTCGTTGGCATCACATGGCTCGAATCAGAAGTCCCGATGCCGGAATCAGCTGTCGGGTACATCTGTCTACCGCCTCTGGAGCGCAGCTGGTTTCGTCGCTACCCTGATCCGCAACTGGCCGTCTTCTACGCCGACGATGACGACCACGACATTGAGCTCCTGTACCTCCACGATGTGATCACCTTGCGACGGAACAGAACCATCGGTAGCTCTCATGGTGGTGTGGTGAAGCAGCTGACCCAGCCCACGGATGACCAGCGGAGCTCGGCACTCAGCCTGGAAGACCTTCTCCTTTGGCTCCGCGACGATACCCCGATCGATCTTGATGATGCTGCTGACCAGCTTGCGCAAGTCCTGGCGACGTATCCTCTTGATCGACAAGAACTGCCGGAATGGGGAAGCCTCTGATTGGGCACCCACGGGATAGCACCTATTTTGAACACTTGCGTCGAATCTGCCCGCTTGTACCAAGTGCTGATCATGGAAGTGTTCAATCTGCGCTGCGTCTCGACAGTTGTAGCTCGGGACGCGGATCCCCGGAGCGGCCGCGATAACCCATCATCACTGCTGGGTCCGCTACCTCGTTTCGTCGAGGCGCTGCCCAGCCAAACACTCTGCTTTGTGAAGAGCCGCCAAAGTATTCCCGCGTTCTCCCCCAGCGAACCAACTCGACGCGGCTTCCCGCGTGGCCCTACCGTGGGGGCAGCGCCCGCCGCCGGCGGCGCCCCCACCGTGAGGAAACACGATGAAGGTGTCCCAGTCGCGTACCGCGATTCCGGCCCTGTCCGCCGCGAGCCGTTCGGCTCAGGCGATGATGTTCAACGGCAACGCGCGCTGTCAGCTCTGACGGCGACTGCCCCTGCCGCCTGAGCGCGGCACACACCACCCACTGATCACCGGGCACCGCCCGCGTGATGGGCGACCCATGCGGCAATGCCCGCACCCCTCCCGCAGCACCCCCTCCCCCACACACTTGGAGTACACCCATGTCCACTCTGTTCCTCGTCGAATTCACCCCCACCCCGGCCAACGCCGACGGCGCTCAGCGGCTCATCAGCGCCATCGCTGAGGCCTCCGACCTCGTCGAGGCGCAGGTCACCGCCGACCACGCCCGCATCTTTGCCATCGTGGAGGCCGACGACGCCAACGCAGCCACCGAACAACTGCAGGCCCTGCAGCCCGCGGCCGACCCGGCCGCGGTGCGCCTCGTCGGCGCCGAACTCGCCGACGTCAAGGCCGTCCGCCCTGAGGCGGGATTTCTCGTGGAGTGGGACATCCCCAGCCACATCGACATGGACACCTACCTCACACGCAAGGCTGAGAAGACCCCGCTGTACGCCTCCATCCCCGAGGTGTCTTTCCTGCGCACCTACGTGCGGGAGGACATGGGCAAGTGCCTCTGCTTCTACGACGCCCCCGACGCCGACGCCGTGGTGCGTGCCCGGGACATCGTCTCCACCCCCGTCAACCGCCTCCACACGTTGAAGGGACTCGGAGCATGAGCACCCAGTCCACGGCCCTCGACGACGCCCTCCTCACGGAGGTCGCCACCTCCGCCGCCGAGGTCGACGCCAACACCCGGCCTGCCAGCGCCGTCCTCGCCCGGCTCGCCGAGCGGCGCCTGCTGGACAGCGGTCTCACCGGCGGCAGCCCCTCTGACGACGTGCGGCCCATGGCCGAACTGATCGCCGGGATCGCCGAGGAGTGCGTGTCCTCCGCCTTCTCGGTCTGGGCCCACCGCATGGTCCTGGAGTACGTGGCCCGCGGCCACCGATCCGCCCGCACCGAGCGCCTGTTCGACGACCTCGCCGCGGCCCGCCGGGTCGGCGCCACGGCCATGGCCGCAGGGCTGAAATCACTGGCCGGACTCGGGGAGGTGGACATTGTCGCCGCCCGCACCGGCGACGGCTGGTCGCTGTCGGGGCCCGTGGCGTGGGCATCCAACCTGGTGGAGGGCAGCGTCTTCGTCGCACCGGCACGCACCCCTGATGGCGGCACGCTCGTGGTGTGGGTGGACACCGACGCCCCCGGCGTCACCGTGCGTCCGGTCCGGGGGCTGCTGGCGCTCGACTCCACGGCGTCGGGCAGCCTACGACTGGAGGACGTGGCCGTCCACGACGACCAGGTCCTCTCCACGGATCTGCGGAGCTACGCCCGCGACTTCCGTCCCACGTTCCTGGTCCTGCAGAGCGCTTTCTGCGTCGGCCTCATCCGGCGTTCCCTGGCGGAGGCCACCACCTCCCTGGCCAGAGGCGACAACTCCGCGCTGGTCACGGACGTGGAGCGCCTCGACGCGGACGCCCGCCACCTGCTCTCCACCTGGGAGCGGTTGGCCTCCGACGTGGGTTCCGGCAGCCCCCGCGAACACCTCCAGCTGCGCCTCGACGCCTCCCATCTCGCTGGCCGCGCCACCCGGCTCGAGGCCACCCTCGCGGGCGGACGTGGTTACCTCCGCACCAGCGGCACGTCCCGCCGATTCCGCGAGGCAGCATTCCTGCCCGTCCAATCACCCTCGGAAGGACACCTGCGATGGGAACTCGCCACGTTGCCCGCCTGAGATCCGTCACGGCCGGCTACCACCACGGTGCCGCCGTCCTGCATGACATCGACCTCGATGTGCCCGTGGGTCGGCAACTCGCCGTGCTCGGACCCTCGGGTGCCGGCAAGTCCACCCTGGTGCGGGTGCTGACCGGGGAACTCCACCCCACCTCGGGCACCGTCACCCACGACGACGGCCGCCCCCGCACTGCCGTGGTCAACCAGCAGGCCTGGCTCTACCCGTGGCTGACAGTGCGGGAGAACATCGCCCTGGGCCTGAAGTTCGACGCCAACGCGCTCGCACGGTCCGGCGACGTCGACGGGATCGTGGCCCTGCTGGGGCTCGACTCCGTCGTCCACTCCTACCCCGACGAGCTGTCCGGCGGGCAGGCGCAGCGCACGTCGCTGGCACGGGCGCTGGCCGTGCAGCCGGACTGGCTTCTCCTGGACGAGCCGTTCAGCGCCCTGGACCCCGCCACCCGCACGGAGCTGCAGACCTGGCTCCGTCGAACCGTCACACAGGCAGGCCTGACCAGCGTGATCGTCACCCACGACATCGACGAGGCCCTCCTCCTGGCGGACGACATCGTGCTCGTGGACACCACGGGTCGCCTGTCCCACCGCTGGACCAACGACGTCCCCGCCACCAGCGCCACGTCGGCGCAGCTGCACCCGTTGCGCAGCCGCATCCGCTCCGCCTACGCCCCGTTCGGTGCTGCGCTGGAACCCGGCGACGAGGAGTTCTCCGGTCATGCCGTGGCGGGGGTGCGCCGTGGTTGACCGAAGCCGCCGCGACCTCCTGCGCCTGGCCGGACGCGTCACCGCCGCCGGTGCCATCGGGGGCCTCGGTGCCAGGGGCGCGTGGCTGGCCGGCGCCTCCACGCGCGGCGCCGGCACGGCTGGTGAGCGGCTGCTGGACCGGGATCTGAGGGTCGGGCACCTGCCGATCACGGATGCCTCAGCCCTGCTCGTGGCCCATCACCGCGGCCACTGGGCCAACGCGGGGCTGCCGTCGGCGCCCCCCGCGATGTTCCGGGGCTGGGACGCGCTGGCGCAGGCCTTCGTCGTGGGGGAGGTCGACGTCGTCCACCTCCTGCTCCCGCTGGCCGTCCAGTTGAAGTTGGCCGCCAAGGCCCCCGTCACCGTGATCGGGTGGGGCCACACCAACGGATCAGCCCTGACAGTGGCCCCCCACATCACCGAGACCGAACAACTCGCCGGCACCACCGTGGCCATCCCGTCGTGGTGGTCCGTGCACTCGGTGCTCATCCAGCGGCTCCTGACGGCCGCCGGACTGCGACCGGTGGTCCGCACGAGCGCCAGCCGGTCGGCCGGCACCGTCGAACTGGTGGTCATGCCACCCGCGGAGATGGTCTCCGCGCTGGGAACCGGCGCCATCGCGGGTTACACGGTCGCCGACCCGTTCAACGCCATGGCGGAGGTCAAGGGCATCGGTCGCGTCCACCGGTTCCTGGGGGACATCTGGCGCGACCACGCCTGCTGTGCCATCGCGGTCCGCACCGACCTCATCGAGGAGCACCCCCGCGCCGTCCAGGCCCTGGCCACGGGCGTGGTCCAGGCGCAGCACTGGCTGCACGGGCACCGCTCCGAGGCTGGCACCCTCCTCCACGACGGCAAGTACCTGCCACAGCCCATCCCGGCACTCGACAAGGTCTTCACCCGGGAACCCGCGGGCTACGAGGCCGTCCTGGCCAACCCGGGGTGGCACGGGGAGCAACTGGGGTTCGCCTCGTTCCCCCATGCCAGCTACACCAGCGAGCTCGTCTCGCTCATGCAGTCATCCGTCATCGACGGCGACACGTCGTTCCTGCGTGGTCTGGACCCGTCGTCCGTCCACGGGCAACTCGTCAACGACACCTTCACCCGGGGCGCGCTCGACGCCCTCGGCCAGACCGTGGAACCAAGGACCGAGGTGCTCTCACCATGACCACGACCAGCATTGCCGCACCCGTGGCACGCGTCTCCCCGCGCGCAACACCCACCCTCACCCGACGCCCCGCCTGGGCGCTGCCCCTCGCCGGTATCGCGCTCGCCGTGGCCCTCTGGTGGGGTCTCACCGACGTGCTGTTCGCCACACGGCCACTAGTGTCGCAGTTCTCCCCGGCGCGCGCCTTCGTGGGGCTGGCAGAACTCGCGGCCAGCGGCACACTCCTGGACTCCGCATCCATCAGCGTCTTCCGGTTGCTGTGCGGCCTCGCCCTCGCTGCCGCCCTGGGCATCGGGGGCGGGCTGCTGCTGGGCAGCGTCGCGTGGCTGGACGGCGCGACGCGCCCCGTGCAGCTGTTCCTCCGGATGGTGTCGCCGTTGTCCTGGGCACCGGTGGCCATCATCGCCTTCGGGATCGGCAACCCGCCGGTGGTGGCCCTCGTCACGGCCGCTGCGGTCTGGCCGGTCCTCACCGCCACCTCCGAGGGCGTGCGGAGGGTGGACCCCGGACACCGAAGGGTCGCCCACGGCCTGGGTGCGACCCGGTGGGAGGTGCTCCGCCACGTCGTGCTGCCGTCCGTGCAGCCGTCGATGCTGTCCGGACTCCGCTCGGCCATCGGTCTGGGCTGGGTGGTGCTGGTACCCGCCGAGATGCTGGGCGTCACGTCGGGGCTGGGCTACCAGATCATGAACGCCAAGGACCAGCTGGCCTTCCACCAGATCACGGCGCTGATTCTCGTGATCGGGTCGATTGGCTTCGTCCTCGACGCCCTGGCCCGGTGGGCACTGTCGACGCGCCGGGACCGGCGGCGCCCACAGGCACCGGCCTGATGGTCGATCGACTGAGCGCCCACTGGGTGATGATGATCAGGCCCAGGATGACAACCGTCCCGACGGTGTTGCAGAGGAGCACCGCGATGGGCAGGGTCACGCCGTAGATGATGACAATCTCCAGCATCGGTTCCACAACGAGCCCGATACCCCACATGATCGTGCAGCGGGAGTAGAGGCGCCGGACGGACGCGTCGCTGGCCACCCGCCCGTCGAAAGTGTTCCTGTCCTGTGCGAGATCTCGCTGGATCCGGAGGATGAAGGATTCCCGCAACAGGGCGGAGGCCAGTATCGCCAGCCCAGTCAGGAAGGTGATGGCAGCGTCCTTGACCAGCAGCAGCCGCGCATCCCCCGTGATGCCCAGCAGCACCAGCGACAGGACGAATCGCACGAGGACCAGCACGCCGAGGGTGTTGAGGATGCGCGTCCGAAGCCAACCGATCCCGAGCAGGACCACCGAGGCAGCCGCAGAGCCGGTGAGTGCCACGACATCGCTGGCGCCAGTCGCGGTGAGGACCAGGTAGACCCCGACGGGCAGGACCACACCTTCCAGAACAGCGGAAAGGACGGGCCGGACACGCACCCATGCGTCACGCATCGTCATTGGAGGCTGGCGCGGATGGCCCGGAGCTGCGCCACGAGCAGCGGCACGGCGTCCACGGCCACGCCGATGCGCTCGGGGGCGTTGATCTCACTGACCCGAGGACGGATCCGGTCGAGCCGTGCGAGACCGGCGTCGGTGATGCTGATCCCCGCGGCCCGGCCGCGTCGCGGCGGGCCGTCCCGCTCCACCAGAGCCTCCGCGAGAAGCGCCTCGATGAGTGGGTCCATGCTCTGTGGCCGGACCATCAGTGCCCGGGCCAGCTCCGCCTTGGTGAAGTCATCACCATCGGCAAGACACGCCAACACCCCGAACTGGGTGGGGGTGAGTCCGACGGTCGCGAACAGTTCGCGGAAGGCGCGGGCCGCCAGATTGGCGGTCTGGACCACCTCCCACAGCACCAGGTCCTCCTCCGGCAGCGCGTCGGTCATCTCCGCCGCCTCCGCGCCACGCTGCGGAGCACCGCGGCACCGGCGGCCAGCGCAGGGACCGCAGCGCGGTACATCAGGTTGCCGCCCCGGCCTCCACCCGCGCGGATCCACGCCACGGGCTGCAGGGATTCCCGCACCGCGGGAGCGGCGCGGGTGCGGAGGTCCGTCTCGTAGTCGAGGACGGCCACCACGGGGGTGACCTCCCCACGCGCGGCCGCATGGATACGCTCCGCCAGATGGTGGGCATCCATGATGGCTGTGGCGGCGCCCTGTCCCCCGGTGGGTGGCATGGCGTGGACGGCGTCACCCAGCGCCGTGATCCGCGACGACCGCCACGGGGCGAGATCGTCGGGGTCGGCGGCATTGAACCGGAAGGCTGACACGCTGCCTCGCTGGCTGCGGGTGAGCAGCTCGACGATCTCCTCCGCCCAGTGGTGGCGCCGCAGGAGCGCGACGGCGGCATCGACCACTGCGGACTCATCTGCAGCCACTCGATCGTAGGCCAGCGCGCCTTCCACGGCGATCAGCCCCCAGATGGCCACGGGCGATGGCGGAGCACCGACGGTGCGGAGCGTACGAACCGCCGCGTGCCCGGCCGGATCATGGGCTGACGCGAAGACCCCGGTGCCGCCCGGCCCGATGGCGAGCATCGGCTCATCGCGCAGGAGGGATTTCGTCGCCTGCGGGAGCCGCTCCCAGGGGGTTCGCCCGGCGACCCCGATGATCCCGCAGAAGGACGAGGTGGGTCTGCCCGCCAGTTTCTCGGCCAGCTTCGAACCGGCCCCGTCCGCAATGACGAGGAGGTCGGCCTCGATCTCCAGACCGTCATCGAGCAGCGCGACGACGGTCTCGCCCTCGACGCGCCAGTCGCAGCAGCGACGTCCCAGCAGCATCCGTTCCTCGAGCCGGAGCGCCAGGATCAGCCGCAGCGCGATCCGATCGACGTCCAAGGACAGACCTGGCGTCGGCTCTGACGCCCCCACCAGTTTGCACCCGCGAGCATCCCTCACCGCCAGGGTGAAGCCCCGCGTCGCCACCGAGGAGCCGAGCAACGTCTCGAACGAACTGGGCGACAGCAGATCCCGCAACGCGGTGACAACCGGCACCCCGAGGTGCAGCTTGTAGCCGCCCGTCAGTGCCAGATCACTGTCCTGCTCCACCACCGTGACGTCGAGTCCCCTGCGCAACAGCCCTTGCGCGCACGCGAGACCACCGATCCCGCCACCCACAACGAGCACTCTCATCCACCGAGAGTATCAGTTGACTGATACTGGCTACTCGGCGCCCCGGAGCCGACGCAGCGCCCGCACCGCGATGTCGGGGTCCGTGGTGGTCCAGAAGTCCGGCAGTGACTTGGCCAGGAACCGTCCATAACGCTTCGTGACGAGGCGCGGGTCGAGGATGGCCACCACTCCCCTGTCCTCGCTACGGCGGATGAGCCGGCCCGTCCCCTGCGCCAGCAGCAGCGCAGCCTGGGTGGCGGCCACCGTCATGAAGCCGTTGCCACCGCCGTCGTCCACCGCCTTCTTCCGTGCCTGCATGAGCGGGTCGTCAGGGCGGGGGAACGGGATCTTGTCGATGATGACGAGCTGGCACGTCTCCCCCGGCACGTCCACGCCCTGCCACAGCGACATGGTGCCGAACAGGCTGGTGTCGGGCTCCGCGATGAACTTGCGCTGCAACTCCGACAGCTGCGCATCGCCCTGGCACAGAATGGTCATGTGCGGCAGCTCGCGTCGGCAGTGGGCTGCTGCCTGCTCGGCGTTGCGGCGGGACGCGAACAGTCCCAGCGTGCGACCCTCGCTGGCCCACACCAGTTGGGCAATCTCGGCCAGCACCTCATCGGGCAAACCGTCGCGGCGCGGCTCCGGCAGCGACTTCGTGGCGTACAGGATGCCCTGGCTGCGGTAGTCGAACGGCGTGCCGACGTCGAGGGCACGCCATGACAGGTCATCGCCCTCGGGAGCCTCTTGGCCGTCGTCGACACGGTCGGCGGTCCGCAGCCCGACGCTGACGGCGAAGGCATCAAAGTTGCCGCCCAGGTTGAGGGTCGCGGAGGCACAGATGGCGGTCTTCTCCGCGAACACCTCGCTGCGCAACAGTCCGGCCACGTTCAGAGGAGCCACGTGCGCCGTGCGGCCGCGGACCTCGGACTCGCTGACCCACACCACGTCGGCATCCGCCAGACCGGCGATGCGTGCCGCCACGTCGAAGATCTCCTTCACCGCGGCGCTGGCCTGGGTGCGTTCGTTGTCGTTGTGCTGGCCGCCGAGTGAACTGACGGCGCGACGCGCGAGGTCGCGGACCTGCGCGGCCGCGAACGCCAGCGGCGCCGAGGACGACGTGATGCGGGTCAGCTCAGACTCCTCCAGTGCGGTGCGGAGTGTGTCGGAGACCTCCAGGAAGTCGACGCCGAGGTCGTCGTCGAGCCAGGTCAGGGCACGCCGGGCCGTGCGCTCCACGAGCCCGGGCGTCAGTTCGTTCGTGGCCGCCGTGGTCATGCGGGAGGTGAGTTCGTGCGCCTCGTCGATCACCACGGCCGAGTGCTCGGGCAGCGCGGTGCCGCCGTGCATGGCGTTGATGGCGAGCAGTGCGTGGTTGGTGACCACCAACTGGGCATCACGCGCGCGTTCGCGGGACAACTCGACGCGGCACTCGGCGCCGAACGGGCACGCCGTCACGCCGAGGCACTCACGGCTGGGGATGGACACCTGCGCCCAGCCTGCGGCGGTGTGGGACGGCGCGTCGTCCCTGTCAGCCAGAGAGCCGCTGGTGGCCTGCTCCTCCACCCAGTCGCGCAGCGCGAGCACCTCGACGCCGAGCTTGCTGACGGAGTCCAGGTCACTGGCGGCGGCGGCCAGGTCCTCGGCGCCCACGAGCGCGCCCTGATCGGCGTCGGTACCGGAGCGCGAGCGGTAGAGGCAGGCGTAGTTGCTGCGCCCCTTCAGCACGGCCGCCTTGGGTCGCTTGCCTGTCACGGCCTCGACGGCGTCGAGAGCGGCAGGGATGTCCTTGTGCCCCAACTGTGCCTGGAGAGCGAGGGTGGCCGTGGCCACGACGATGCGCTCCGACGGATCGTTCACGAGGCGACTCAGCACGGGCGCCAGGTAGCCCAGCGACTTGCCGGTGCCGGTGCCGGCCTGCACGAGCAGGTGCACGCCCGAGCCCAGGCTCTCGCCCACGGCGTTCACCATGGCCTTCTGGCCGGGGCGCTCCCCGCCTCCGATACCGTCGATCGCCGCCTGCAGGATGGACAGGCCGGCGTCGTCAGGCACGGTTGAACTCGGCCAGTTCGTCGGCCAGCCCGGGACGAACGAGGGCCTGCACGGCGGTTCCCTCCCCCGTGTGCTCCAGCGAGGAGATGCGTCCCGCCCGGTGGATGCGGTCCATGAGATCGCCCCGCTCGTAAGGGACGAGCACGTCAACGGCGACCTCGGGGTTGGGAAGCCGCTCCTCGAGGATGACTCCCAACTCGTCGAGGCCAGCGCCGGTGCGCGCGGACACCACGACGCAGTCGGGGTGGTTGGCACGCAGCGCCATGACCATGGTGGGGTCGGCGATATCGGTCTTGTTCAGCACCAGGAGTTCGGGGACCGCGGTGGCGCCGATGTCAGCAAGCACCTTCCTGACGGCATCGATCTGGCCCTCGGGGTTCGGGTTGGAGGCGTCGACGACGTGCACGAGCAGGTCGGCCTGCGCGGACTCCTCCAGGGTGGAGCGGAAAGCCTCCACGAGGTCGTGGGGCAGGTGCCGCACGAACCCGACGGTGTCGGTGAGGGTGAACTCCCGCCCGTTGCTCGTCTCCATCCGGCGCGTCGTGGGGTCGAGGGTGGCGAACAGCGCATCCTCAACGAGGACGCCCGCGTTGGTCAGCCGGTTCAGCAGCGACGACTTCCCCGCGTTGGTGTAGCCGACGATGGCCACCGACGGCACCTGGTTGCGGCGCCGCTCGGCGCGTTTGTGCTCGCGAGTGGCGTCCATGTCCCGCATCCTTCGACGCAGGACGGCGATCCTCGAGCCGATGCGCCGGCGGTCCGTCTCGATCTTCGTCTCTCCGGGGCCGCGGCCACCGATGCCCGCGCCGCCGGCCACCCGGCCACCGGCCTGGCGGGACAGGTTCCCGCCCCACCCGCGGAGTCGCTGCTTGAGGTACTGCAGTTGTGCCATCTCCACCTGCGCCTTGCCCTCGGCGCTCTTGGCGTGGGACGCGAAAATGTCGAGGATCAGGGCGGTGCGGTCCACGACCTTGACCTTGATGCGGTCCTCAAGGTTGCGCAGCTGCGCTGCGTCGAGCTCGCCGTCGCAGATGACGGTGTCCGCGCCGGTGGCCTCCACCACCTCGCGGATCTCCTGGACCTTGCCGCTGCCCACGTACGTGGCAGGGTCGGGGTTGCTGCGACGCTGCACCAGCGTGTCGAGTACTTCGGAGCCTGCGGTCTCGGCCAGCTGCTTCAGCTCTGCCATGGCGTTGTCGGCATCATCCTGGCTGCCGGAGGTCCACACGCTGACGAGCACCACGCGTTCCAGCCGCAGCTGGCGGTACTCGACCTCGGTGATGTCCTGCAGTTCGGTGCGCAGGCCGTCGACGCGGCGCAGGGACTGCCTCTCAGCAAGCTCCTCCTGGTCGCCGTCGAAGCCATGGTCCTCGTCATCGAAGTCCTCGTGGGCGTGTGTGGTTTCTGTCATCGTGCTCCCATTGTCCCAGCAGGCACCAAGGCTTCCAAGCTCCGCGACGGCGGAGTCGTCACGGGGACCAGAACTCGCCGCGCGCGAACACCACGGCGGGGCCCGTGAGCCACGCCTCGTCGTCGTGGAACTCCACCGTCAGCTCCCCACCCGGGACGTGCACCTCGACGCTGCCGTCGTGCCCGGTGGCGGCGCGGTGCGCCGCAGCGGCGGCCACCACACCGGTCCCGCAGCTTTGCGTCTCGCCGCTGCCCCGCTCGAACACCCTCATGTCCAGCAGGCCTGGCCCACGCACGCTCACGAACTCCACATTGGTGCCGTGGGGGAACCTCTCCGCGGGCTCCCAGCCGGGCGCACGCGTCAGGTCCAGTCCGGAGCGCATGTCGTCGTCCACGAACACCACCGCGTGCGGGTTTCCGACATCCACGGCCGTGGCCGGCCAGCGTCGTCCCAGGTGTGTCACCTCCACGGGATCATCGGACACGGTCACGGCCCCGAGGCCGGTGGTGATCAGCCCGCCCCGCGCCACCATCACGCGGCGCAGTCCCGCCCTGGTGGCGACGGTGAAGTCACCGGAGGGCACCCACTGTTCGTTCACAAGGTGGCGCGCGAACACCCGCAGCCCGTTGCCACACATCTCGGCGATGGAGCCGTCAGCGTTGCGGTAGTCCATGAACCACAGGTCCTTCGCCCCCGTCCACTCCGGGACGTGCTGGGATCGGACCACCCTCAGCACCCCGTCTGCACCGATGCCGGAGTGACGGTCACAGATGGCCACAACGAAGTCCGGGTCCAGTGGCTGCATGCCGTGCTGATCGTCGATGATGACGAAATCGTTACGGGTTCCGTGACCCTTTGAGAACGTGAAACGCCGCATCATGGCCTCCGGGATAGGGGGAGTCACCATCCTAGCGACGAGAGGATCGTCGCAGTGTTGTCCACGGCGTCAGCCCGCAACCAGATGATCCGCGGGTCGCGCCGGTACCAGCCCATCTGCTTGCGGAAGAAGCGGCGGGTGGCGCGCTTCACATCCTGCTTGGCCTCGTCCTCGCTGCAGTCTCCATCCAGGAAGGCCACCACCTGTCGGTAGCCGATCGCGCGCATGGCCGTGACGCCCTCGCGCAGGCCCGCCTGCAGGAGATTCCGCACCTCGTCGACGAGTCCGTGGCGCCACATCCGCTCGACACGGTCATCGATCCGGGCGTCCAGCACCTGACGGTCCTCGTCCAGCCCGAACTGGTGCACGTTCTCCAGTTCGTATGTCCACTCGGGCAGGTGCGGCGCATGTCCGCCCGTGATCTCGTGCACCTCCAAAGCACGCACCGTCCGACGCCCGTTGGCGGGTTCGATCTTGGCGGCCGACTCAGGCGCCAGCTCCCGCAGGCGCGCGTGCAGTGCCACGGCCCCCACGCGCTCCAGCTCCGCCTCCCAGCGACCCCGCACCTCGACGTCGGATCCGGGGAACTCGAAGTGGTCCAGCACGGAGCGGGTGTAGAGGGCGGATCCCCCCACCACGATGGGGACGGCCCCGCGGCCGCGAATGTCGGCGATGGCATCGCGCGCCAGCACCTGGAAGTCCGCCACGGACGCCTTGCGTGTCACGTCCCAGATGTCGACGAGGTGATGGGGAATGCCTGCGCGCTCCTCCACCGTGGGCTTGGCGGTGCCGACGTCCATGCCCCGGTACACCAGCATGGAGTCAGCGTTCACGATCTCTGCATTCGTACCCCCCACCCGCAGTGCGGCGGCAAGTTCCACCGCCAGGCGCGACTTGCCCGTGGCGGTGGCACCGATGATCACGACGACGGGCAACAACATGCCCCCATCCTGTCAGCGGCACCGGATGCACGCGAAAAGGCACCCGTTGAGCATCATCGGAAAAATCTTCTGGGCATCCCGGCCACTTCTGGCATACCGGGTGCATAATTGAATCGTCCGTAAGTTTCCTACCCCCAGGAGGCAGTACATGGGTTTACTCGACAACTTGGGCGAACAGATCGCCAAGAACCAGGGACATATCGACGGCGCCATTGAGAAGGGCGGCGACTTCGTCGATTCGAAGACAGATGACAAGTACGCGAGTCACGTCGACAAGGGTCAGGGCTTCCTGCGCGACAAGGTCGGCGAGTTCGGCGAGGGCAAGGATGCCCCTCGTCAGGACCTGTAGGACGTTAGACCGCGTTCACTGCAAGGCAAAGGGCTGGGACCTCAGGTCCCGGCCCTTTCCCTGTGCCATCATCGATCCCTGACACCCCACGACAGGCAAGGATCCCTTCCATGACCGAGCACACCCCCACCGACACCACCGACGGCGCGGACGACCAGGAACAGCAGCAGCAGGATCGCGCCAAGACCGAGGAGCGCTTGGGCATGGATCCTGCCGACATGGAGGAGACCATCGAACACGAGCACGACCAGAAAGTCGATCCCGGCGACGCGAGCCGCTACGAGGGCGCCGTCGACGAGGCGTTGCCGGGTGGCAACCTCTGAGCCTTCTCCCTCAGCAGCAGCCGTCAGCGGCCGGAAGGGCCGTGGGTTTCCCCAGGACGGGGATCCCGAGCCCCACGCCGCGCCGTTGGGGCGCCTCCGTGGCCGCCTGCCACGCGTCGCCGCCACGCGTGCGACGGAGGTTCCGCGGCAGCGTGTCGGAGTTCAGGTGGTGGGGCGCTGCGTGCGTGATGGTCACCGTGGCCACGTCACCAGGGCGGGGCCGCAGCGCAGGGTCGTCGCTGACCGCAGCATGCACGAGTCGATTGTCCCGGGCCCTGCCGCTCAGCCGATTGGTCTCGAAGTCCTTCCGGCCCTCGCCGAGCGCGAACATGACCTCCACCTCGCGCCCCTCGAAAGTCCGGTTCTCCTCCCAGGAGAGGTCGTTGACGAGGGTGATGAGCCGCTCGTAGCGTTCCTGCGTGACGGCCTTGCTCACCTGTCCCGGCATCTCCGCGGCAGGGGTGCCCGGCCGCTTCGAGTACTGGAAGGTGAATGCCGCCGAGAAGCGCGCCCTCTCCACCACGTCCAGGGTCCCCTGGAAGTCCGCTTCCGTCTCGCCGGGGAACCCGACGATGATGTCGGTGGTGATGGCAGCGTGTGGCATGGCCTCGCGGACGCGCTCCAGAATGCCCAGGAACTTCTCGCTGCGGTAGGAGCGTCGCATCGCCTTCAGCACGGCATCGGAGCCGGATTGCAGCGGCATGTGGAGCTGCGGCATCACGTTGTGGGTGGTTGCCATGGCGTCGATGACGTCGTCGGTGAAGTCCTTGGGGTGCGGGGACGTGAACCGCACACGCTCGAGGCCATCGACGTCACCGCAGGCGCGCAGTAGTTTCGCGAAGGCTGCCTTGTCGCCGAACTCAACACCGTAGGCGTTGACGTTCTGCCCCAGCAGGGTGATCTCCTGCACGCCCTGTTCCACCAGCATCTGGATCTCGGCGAGGATGTCGCCGGGACGACGGTCGGTCTCCTTGCCGCGCAGCGCAGGCACGATGCAGAAGGTGCAGGTGTTGTTGCAGCCGACGCTGACGGAGACCCAGGCGGAGTAGGGGGACTCGCGGCGGCTCGGGAGGTTGCTGGGGAACGTCTGGAGAGCCTCGACGATCTCCACCTGCGCCTCCTTCTCCACGCGGGCACGTTCCAGGAGCAGGGGCAGGCTGCCGACGTTGTGGGTGCCGAACACCACGTCCACCCACGGTGCCCGCTTCAGGATGGTGTCGCGGTCCTTCTGGGCCATGCAGCCACCGACGGCGATCTGCATCCCCGGGTGCTCCTCCTTGACGCGAGCCATGTGGCCGAGGTTGCCGTACAGCCGATTGTCGGCGTTCTCCCTCACGGCGCAGGTGTTGAACACCACCACGTCGGCACCGCCACCCATCACTGTCGGTGTGGCGGGCTCCACCCGGCTCAGGCCGGCTTCCTCGAGGAGGCCGGAGATGCGTTCCGAGTCGTGGACGTTCATCTGGCAGCCATACGTGATGACGTTGTAGGTGCGTGCGCTGGTCATGGTGGTGCCAACTGTAGGCGGGACGGCTCCCCCAGTGAAAACTGCCCACACTAGGGTGGCCCCATGATGATGAATCCGACCGGCGAGCAGTACAGCATCTCCCACGGACGACACACCGCCGTGGTGACAGAGGTGGGGGCCCACCTGCGCAGCTTCGAGGTGGATGGCCGGGAGTGGCTGTGGAGTTTTCGCGCCGACGCCGCCCCCGTGGCCAGCCAGAGCAAGCAGTTGCTGCCCTGGCCCAACCGCATCCGCGACGGCCGCTACACCTTTGGTGGCGTGGACCACCAGTTGCCGATCTCGGAGGTGCCGCGACACACGGCACTGCACGGACTCAACGACGGCTTCGCGTGGCAACTCATCACCCACACCGAGGCCCTCGTGGTGCAGCGGCACACCTTCCACCCGGAGACGGGGTGGCCGGGGACCCTGACGGCCACCATCTCGCACAGCGTCGACGACGACGGCCTGCTGGTGCGCATCCACGTCACCAATGACGGCGGCGCTCCCCTGCCGTATGGCTACGGCGTGCACCCGTACTTCGCCTTCGACACCGTCGATGACGTGACACTGGAGCTGCCGTTCGGCGCCGAGCTGAGGGTGGACGAGGACAGGCTGCTCCCCATAGCCGTGGTTTCCACCACCCGGGGCAAGGACTTCCGGACCCCACGCCCGATCGGCGCCACGTCCTTCGACACGGCCTTCACGGAGCCGATGACGCCGGAGTGGACCACGCGGGTGGTCTCGGACAGCCACACCGTCGAGGTGTGGGCTGACCAGTCGCTGCCATGGGTGCAGGTCTACACGAGTCCGGATCGCGGCGCGCTCGCCGTGGAACCCATGACGTGCGGCCCCGACGCGTTCAACGAGGGCCCCACACACGGCGGGCTGATCGTCCTCGCCCCCGGCGAGTCCCACGTCGCGATGTGGGGTCTGCGGGCGGGCTGATGAACCCCGGCGTCAGTGGGCGGTTTCCGTGGCGCGGCTCTCGCGCACGACGGTGACCTTGATCTGCCCCGGGTAGCTGAGGTTCTTCTCGATGTCACGGGCGATGTCGCGTGCCAGCAGCTGGGCGCCGCCGTCGTCGACCTCCTCCGGGGTCACCATGACGCGAATCTCGCGCCCCGCCTGCATGGCGTACACGCGGTCAACACCGTGATGTGACGCGGCGAGGGACTCCAGGTGCTCCATGCGCTCGACGTAGGCCTCCAGCGACTCCCGGCGGGCACCGGGACGCGAACCGGAGATGGCGTCGGCGGCCTGGGTGAGGATGGCCTCCACGGTCCGCGGCTCCACCTCGTTGGGGTGGGCCTCGACGGCGTGGACGATGTCCGGGTGCTCCCCGTGGCGCCGCAGCAGCTCTGCCCCCACGAGGGCATGCGGGCCCTCGCTCTCGTGCGTGAGCGCCTTGCCGATGTCGTGGAGGAAAGCGGCCCTCTTGCACACTGCAACCTCGAGGCCCAGTTCGGCCGCCATCACCCCGGCCAGGTGCGCACACTCCACCAGGTGTCGCAGCACATTCTGACCGTAGGACGTCCTATAGGCCAGCGCACCGAGAATCGGCACGAGGTCCTCGTGCAGGTCGACGATGCCCACCTCGGCCATGGCGTCCTCGGCGGCCCGCTGGATGCGCTCGGCGATGCTGCGCTGGCTGCGCTCGTAGACCTCCTCGATGCGCGCGGGGTGGATGCGCCCGTCGGCCACCAGGTCGACAAGGGTCAGGCGGGCGATCTCCCGCCTCACCGGGTCGAAGCACGACAGGAGTACCGACTCCGGCGTGTCGTCGATGAGGACGTTCACGCCGGTGATCTGCTCGAAGGCGCGGATGTTGCGACCCTCGCGGCCGATGATGCGGCCCTTCATGTCATCGCTGGGGAGGTCGATGGTGGAGACGACGGATTCGCTGGTCTGCTCGGAGGCGCACCGCTGGATGGCGGTGACAACGATCTTGCGGGCAATCTTGTCGGCGTCACGCTTGGCGGCGGACTCGATGTCGCGACTCAGCGCCGTGGCTGTGAGCCGGGACTGGCGTTCCGCCTCGGCCATCACCTCGGCACGGGCCGCTTCCAGGGTCAGCCCGGCCACACGTTCGCGTTCGGCCGTGACCTGCTCCACCTGCTCCTCAAGATCCAGGCGCTGCTGCTTCAGCTGTGCCCGGATGGCCTCCTGTCGCTCGGCGCGTGTCGCGATCCCTTCCGCGTCGGCCGCCACCCGGTCCTCACGTTCGTGCAGGCGCGCCTCCAACCGCTCCTGGGCCTGGCGCATCTCACGCAGCTCCGAGCGTTGCGCCGCAATGGAGGATTCAAGTTGTTCGCGGCGACGTGCAACGTCGCCTAGTGCTTCGGCGACCCTGTCCTGGGAATGCGCCAGCGTCCTGTCAGCGTCCTCCCGGACACGAAGCGCGGCGTCATCCGCCTGCTGACGCGCAGTGTCGGAGTCCTGACGGCTGCGCTGCTCGAGCGTGCTCCGCTCCTGACCGAAGACCACCATGTCGCGCCGACGGCGCCACAGGAGTACGGCGATCACGACCAGCAGCAGCCCCGCTGCGATCCAACCCACAATATCCATGGCACCTCCATCAGAGCTCGACTCTGTCCGGGGGGACACCAAAACCGCGGCCCAGCCCCGGGAGGGGTCGGGCTCGCAGAGCGACGGAGATATCCGTCGCGCTCATATGCGCGTGTCAGGCAGTGATCCATCGCCCGAACCAGGTGCATTCCGGGCGGCGGGAGTGATGTCAAGTGAGCCCCACAGGAGTGGGAATTGGTGTCATACCGGTTCAGAAAACCTGTGTCGAGACTATGGCCGACCTGTGGAAAACACAAGCCGGGCGGGCAGTGCCGGTACGTCAGCGTCAGCCGTCCCACGCCTCCGGGTCGTCAGAGGTGTGCCCCCGGTCACGCAGCGCTTCGTCGGTGACGCGGCGCACCACGTCGGTACTGAAGCCGCGCCGCGCCAGCGCACCGTAGAGGCGGCGCTTCGCCACAGCGAGTTCCAGTCCCTGCATTGACCGAGCCTTCTTGGCGGCGAACTCGGACGCCGCCGCCAACTCGTCGTCCGGGTCCACGGCGGCCAGCGCGTTGGCGGCCACATCCTCGGGCACACCCTTTTCCCGCAGCTCCATGCGGATGCGCCGAGTCCCCCGACGCGCCACCTTGACCCGCGTGTTGACCAGCGCCGTGGCGAACGCCTGGTCATCGACGAGCCCCACGGCCGCGAAACGGCCCATGAGCTCCTCGACGATGTCCTGCGGCACGTGCTTCTTGGCCATGGCGCGGCGCAGTTCGTTGGCGGACCGGGCACGCGTCTCCAACTGGTTCAGCGCGATGCGCCGGGCGAACTCCACCTGCTCGTCCCGGCCCATCGTCTCGACCGGCTCAGAAATCGACCTCACCGGTTTCCGGATCGACACCCTCGGGCACATCGGTCTTGTCGAGGCCCATGTGGAGACGGATCCGCTTCTCGATCTCGTTGGCCACGTCCGGGTTTTTCTTCAGGTAGTTGCGGGCGTTCTCCTTGCCCTGCCCGAGCTGATCCGACTCGTAGGTGAACCAGGCCCCCGCCTTGCGGATGATGCCGGCCTCCACACCCGTGTCGATGATGCTGCCCTCACGGGAGATGCCCTCGCCGTAGATGATGTCGAACTCGGCCTGCTTGAAGGGCGGCGCCACCTTGTTCTTGACCACCTTGACACGGGTGCGGTTGCCCACCATGTCCGTGCCGTCCTTGAGGGTCTCGATGCGTCGCACGTCGAGGCGGATGGTGGAGTAGAACTTCAGTGCCCGGCCACCGGTGGTGGTCTCCGGCGAACCGAACATCACACCGATCTTCTCGCGCAACTGGTTGATGAAGATACAGATACAACCGGTCTTGTTGATGGTACCCGTGAGTTTCCTCAGGGCCTGGCTCA
>JBDSRF010000061.1:0-25330 GCA_039929445.1 Arachnia sp.
CAGTCGTGAAGGGCGCCTGCAGGTCCACCTGCAGGCGCCCCCTTCGTTGTACGCGAAGTCTCAGAACCAGCGGCCCAGTTCCTCCGCAGTGCCGCCGTCCTCAAACCTGCCGGTGACGTGATCGGCCGCGGCCTGCACATCGGCTGCGGTGCCGCCCATGGCCACCCCCCGCCCCGCCCACTGGAGCATCTCGATGTCGTTGTTGCCGTCACCGATGGCCAGGACATCCGCCGCGGTGAGCCCCATGGCATCCACGACCTGCTGCAGCCCGTGGGCCTTGTCGATGCCCTTCGGAGCGATGTCGAGCCATGCGGACCACCCGATGAAGTAGGTCACCTCATGCAGCCCCAGTGACTGCGCCATCCTGTTGAACACGGCCTCGGAACTGTTCGGATCCCGGATCACGATCCGCGACACGGGGCGCGACGCCAACTCCGCCAACGGTTCCACCACCACGTCACCGTGGAGTTCACCGTCGGGGAATGGCTGCGACACACGCCACTTCAGGCCCTCCTGTACCCCGATGATTGCGGCCGGTGCGGCCTGCGAAACCTTGGCGATGCTGTCGGCCGGGTCGAACCGCTCCTCCGACACCACCTCCAGCGGCGGGTACTTCACCACCATGGCGCCGTTGGCCGTCACGGCCCACCCCGGCGGCAGGTGCAACTGGTGGAACACGATGTCGGTGGACGTCCACCCACGACCCGTGGCCAGGACCACCGGCACGCCCGCCGCGACGATGCGGGCGACGGCGTCGCTCACGTCGACGGGCATCACCCCGTCACCGTCCACGAGGGTGCCGTCGATGTCCAACGCCACCAGCTTCGGCGTGAACCCGAGCGGCCGGGCCCCGTTGAGCCCGTGGGTCCCTTGCGTGGAGTGCCCCGTCATGCGAGCGGCGCCAACGTCTCGCGACCGCCGAGCCACGGACGCAGCGCCTCGGGCACCGAGACGGAGCCGTCGGCCTGCTGGTGGTTCTCCAGCAGCATGATGATGATGCGGGTCATGGCGCACAGGGTGCCGTTCAGCGTCGCGACGGGCTCCGTGCCGGCGTCGCCGCGGTAGCGGATGGAGAGTCGCCGCGCCTGGAACTGGGTGCAGTTCGACGTCGACGTCACCTCCCGGTAGCGCTGTTGGGTGGGCAGCCACGCGTAGCAGTCATACTTGCGGGCGGCCGACAGCCCCAGGTCCCCGGCGGCGACGTCCAGAACCTGGAAGGGGATCTGCAGCGCCTGGAGGAAGTCCTTCTCGAACCCCAGCAGCTTCAGGTGCCACTCCTCGGCGTCCTCGGGCCGGCAGTGGACGAACATTTCCACCTTGTCGAACCAGTGCACCCGGAAGATGCCGCGGGTGTCCTTGCCGTAGGATCCGGCCTCCTTGCGGAAGCACGGGCTGTACGCGACGTACTGCAGCGGCAGGGTCCCGGCGTCGAGGATCTCCCCGGAGTGGTAGGCGGCCAGCGCCACTTCGGACGTGCCGACGAGGTAGAGGTCGTCGGCCGGCAGATGGTAGACATCCTGGGCCGCCTGGCCTAGGAACCCCGTGCCCTCCATGGCCGACGGCTTCACCAGCGCCGGCGGGATCATGGGGGTGAAACCCCACGCGGTGGCCTTGGTCATGGCCAGGTTGAGCAGCGCCAACTCCAGGAGGGCACCCACCCCCGTGAGGACGTAGAACCGGGATCCGGAGATCTTGGCGCCACGCTCCATGTCGATGGCGCCCAACGCCTCCCCCAGCTCCAGGTGGTCGCGCGGCTCGAATCCCTCTGCCACGAAATCGCGGGGGGATCCGATGGCCTCCAGCACCACGCCGTCGTCCTCGCCGCCCTCGGGGACACCGTCGAGTACAAGGTTGCCCACCTGCAGCATCAGTTCGTCGAAACGGGAATCCGCCTGGTCCGCGGCGGCCTGCGCGGCCTTGACGTCGGCGGAGAGCGTCTTGGTCTGGACCAGCAGGGCGGACTTCTCCTCACCCGAAGCCCTGGCCACAGACTTCCCGATGGTCTTCTGCTCGGCGCGCAGGCCCTCGAACGCAGCGATGTGAGCGCGGCGGGCCGTGTCGGCCGCCACCAGTTCGTCCACGAGATCCACCGACTCGCCGCGGGCCGCCTGGGAACGACGAATGCGGTCAGGGTCGGTGCGCAGCCACTTCGGATCAATCATGGCCCACAGCCTACTCAGGATCACTGCGGCCGGGCCGGGCCGGCGGCCCGGTGCTACGGTGAAGTCGCTCAACCTCCACCGGCGGACGGCGGCACCATGTACCCCTGCACCATGTGCGGAACACCCCTGAACGGTCCCGTGTGCCCACGTTGCGGACAGGCCCACGTGGCCCCCGGCCGACCCGTCGCGGCGTCCCCCCAGACGGCCCAGCAACCCACCCAGCCGTGGCAGGGGGCGGGGAATCCGCCTTCGGCTTTCGTCCAGCCAGGCCCGCCCCCAGCACCATCGTCCTCCACTTCCTCGAAGGCCGTCATCAGCGTGGTGCTCGCCAGCGTGGCACTCGTGGGCATCGGGGTGTTCGCCTGGTACTACTTCTCCTCCCGCCCCGACACCACCGAGGTGGCACCGGTGCCATCCGTCACCGCGGTCGTGGACTTGCCGACGGAGACACCGACACCCCCTTCTGAAGAACCGACGCGGGGTGACACCACCACAACCCCGACCGTGGAGTCGACCGTGACGGTCACTGTCGGGGCCAGCCCGTCCGCAGAGGAGCCGCCTCCCGTCCCGAACGAGCCGACCGTCGACGTCCAGGAGTCTGCCCGGACCACGTTGGGGGAACTGCGGCAGGTTTCCCTCACCCACCTCAGCCTCGACGGCCGGTGGGTTGCGGTCCTCTCAACGAAGCGGAGCGGCATCGAGGACCCGTCCCAGACGGCCAAGAACGGCAGCCACGTCTTCTATGACGACGACATCCTGGCGCTTCACCAGGACCTGGCGTCGAAATTCACTGGCGACGCGGATGTTCTGCTGGTCCGCACCAGTGACTTCGGCAAACAGCCCAAGAGCGGGAACGTCTTCTGGCGCACCATCGCCGACGGGGGGTTCTACGACGAGGAGCAGGCGGCGAACTGGTGCAACTACCACTTCACAGGCACGGCCAAGGAGATCGAGAACGCCTGCCTGCCCAGGCAACTGGTCCCACCCACCCAGCCCTGACCCGGCAGGGGCACGGGTGGGGGTGCCGGGCCATGGAACAATTCGGCCATGAACACTTGGCAGCGCTCGACGTTCAACGTGGTGGCCACCGCAGGCTTCGGCGTCGCCTTCGCGCTGTGGACACTGCTCCTCCCCACCGGCCTGGATGATCTGTGGGGCGTGCCCTCACCGTTGCCCCAGCAGTGGTCGGGCCAGATCGGCGCCGCAATCGCCCTCGTGGGGCTGCCAGCCGTGATCTACCCCTGCCTCCTCGTGGCCAGTTGGTGGGCCAGCAGACGGCAACTCACCTCGGTCTCGGCGGCGCTCGTGCTGTCCGTCGGGCTCGGATTCGGGTCCGCGACCCTGCTGAAGGAAGTCATCGGGCGCGACCGGCCCCCGTCGGAGTGGCTGCACCTGATCTCCCACCAGGGCCCGGGCTATCCCGCCCCCCACATGGTGGCCATCACAACCGCCGCCATCATGTTCTCCACGCTGGCGACGGTGGCGCGGCGTCGCCGCGGCACCATCCGTGCATGGCAGGTGGCCGGGTCGCTGTTGGTGGTGCTGTTCGCGATCACCCTGCTGGTGATCCGGGCCAACTACATCACCGACGTGGTGGGTGGGATCCTACTGGGCGGTCTCGTGGCCAACGCCGCCAACCTCGCGTGCGGGGTGAACTCCGTCCGGCTCGTCCGCCCCGCCGAGGCCAACGGAGGCCGGGCCGCCATCATCTACAACCCCACCAAGGTGCTGGACCAGACCGTGTTCAAGCGACTCATCGAGCGGCGCCTCGCCGAGGACGGCTGGGAGCCGCCGCTGTGGCTGTCCACCAGCATCGACGACCCGGGCAGGGGCATGGCGCAGCAGGCACTGGACGCCGGCGTCGACCTGGTGATGGTGGCTGGCGGGGACGGCACCGTCCGCGTGGTGTGCGGGGCGCTGGCCAACACCGACGCCACGGTCGCCATCGTGCCCTCCGGCACCGGGAACCTGCTGGCCGGCAACATGAAGATCCCCTTCGACGCCGAGAGAGCCCTGGACGTCGCACTGCGGGGACGGACCACCCCCATCGACATCCTCGAGGTCAGAGCGCCGGGGCGGGATGTGCAGCATGCCGCCGTGATGTGCGGAGTCGGGGCGGACGCGGCCGTGCTGAACGACACCAACGAGGACCTCAAGAACCAGATCGGTGTGGCCGCCTATGTCATCGCCGGCCTCAACCACGTGAAGGCCCGCCCCTTCCACGCCACGGTCACCGTGGACGATGACGAACCGCTGGTGCGGGACGCGTCGTTGGTGATGGTGGGCAACGTCAGCGACCTGCAGGCCGGGCTGACACTCATGCCCGACGCCTCCGCCAGCGACGGCGTGCTGGATGTGCTGATCGCCTCACCGGCAAACCAGCTGGAGCTCACACAGATGGTGTCCGCCGTGCTGGCCCGGAGCAAGGAGCCGTCCACGATGGACCGCCGCACCGGGAAGCGTGTCAGCATCGAACTGGGTGGCAATGAACTCTACGAACTGGACGGCGACGTCATCGGCGAGACCACTTCGCTCGTGTTCGCGGTGCTGCCCTCCGCGCTGCAGCTCCGCGTCCCGCACTGACGGACCGGGGCCTCAGAGGAGCTGCGCCGCGATCCACCGACCCGACACGCTGCGCCCACTGACCGCCCCGACACATACGTCCACGGCACACAGCGGCTGAGGCGTGTCCGGCCAGTCCCGGGGCGTGGGTCGCCCAGCGCCCAAGGCTCACGGATCAGCGGTCGCCGTGGGGCCTCTCCAGGGTGGCCAGCCACTCGGCGGCGGAATGGAAGTCGGAGTCCGTGAAGCCCATGGGGACGTCCGGAGGAAGCTGGTCGGCACGAGCGTACGAGCCGAGGAAGATCACGTCGCGGCAGATGCGGTGCAGCCCCAACAGGGCCTCGGCGACGCGACGGTCGTGAAGGTGACCCTCGGCGTCGATCGCGAAACAGTAGCTGCCGAGGAAGGTCTTGGTCGGTCGGGACTCGATGCGGGTCAGGTTCACGCCCCGGACGGCGAACTGCTCCAGGATCTCCAGCAGGGCGCCGGAGCGGTCCTCGTGCATGTAGGCCACCAGTGTGGTCTTGTCGCGTCCGGTGCGCGACGGCACCGGACCCGGGCGGCCCACCATCACGAAACGCGTCACCGCACCGGGGTTGTCCTCGATGCCGTACGCCACCTCGTCGAGCCCGTAGATCTCACCGGCGACGCGCGCGCAGACGGCAGCATCGTGCCGCGACGAAGGATCCGCAACCTCCAGCGCCGCACCCGCCGTGGAGCCGGCTGCGGTGATGAGCGCCTCCGGAAGTTCGCGCGCCAGCCACTGCCGGACCTGCGCCAGCGCATGACCATGGGTCAGCACGTGGCGGACGTCCTCCAACCGGGTACCGGGCCGCGCGTAGAGGCCAAACGTCACCGGGATGACGATCTCGCCGACGATGACGAGCGGGTCGCCAGCGATCAGTTCGTCGAGGGTGGCGGATACACCACCCTCCACGGAGTTCTCAATGGGCACCACGGCACTGTCGATCTCGCCGGTCCGCACCGCATCAAGCGCCTGGGCGACGCTGGGCAGCGCGATGGCCTCCTCGTCGGTGACCGACAGAAGAGCCTGGTGCGTGAATGTTCCCGCCGGACCGAAGTAACCGAGCACGGGCCAAGGTTATTGCATCGGTGCTCCGCCGGAGGCCGACGGTCCCGGCGACGGATACGCTGGCCTGCGTGAAACCCCTGCCGCGCCGCATCGCCGCCACCGCCACTGTGGCTGCCGTGCTACTGCTGCAGACCGTGGGGAACGCCGTGGCGGACCCCGAGCTCAGCCCCCTGGATTCCGGGCAGTGCACGCCCTTCCCCAGCACCCCGGGTGCAGAGGTGCCGCAGGCGTGGCACCTGGACCGTCTGCAGATGGACGTGGCCTGGAGTGTGGCCACTGGCGACGGCATCAGAGTGGCCGTCATCGACACCGGCGTCGCGGCCAAGGGCACCCCGTACTTCACGCCTGACCGCCTCAAGACTCTGGATTTCCTGGGTGGGCCCAGCGAGGCGGATCTGAACGCCCGGGGCATGGACTGCGCCCACGGCACACGCGTCGCCTCCCTGATAGCGGCCGCCCGCCCGGACGGCCGCAACGTGGACGTCCGCACCAACTTCTCCGGCATCGCACCGGATGCGACGATCATCTCCTACAGGGCGCTGAGCACCTCCGAGGCGCAGCAGGAACCGGAGTCCGTGGCACCCACCATCGCCGCCGTCCGGGCCGCCACCTCAGAGAAGGTGGACATCATCAACCTGTCGCAATCGGTGGGGAGGGTCGACCCCCTGATCGACGACTACGCGGCGGCCGTGGCGGCCGCCCTGAAGCAGGGGATCGTCGTGGTGGCGGCCGCCGGCAACATCACAGAAGGCGTACAGGAGGCGTCCTACCCGGCAGCATTTCCGGGGGTCATCGCCGTGGGCAGCTCCACCCCCAGCGACGACGCGGACCCCACAAGTCGCCCCGGCGACTACATCGCCGTGGCCGCCCCCGGCAGTGACATCACAGCGCTGCTGCCCTCCCCCGTCCGCGACTCCGCCGGCCAGGCCAACCAGGCGTACCAGGCCGGCCTCGACGGCACGTCGTACGCGGCACCCATCGTCAGCGGCGTCGTGGCCCTCATGCTGCAACTCGACCCCAGCCTGACTCCGGCACAGGTACTCGAACGGCTGAAGGCGACGGCGGACCCGCCGCCCAGCGCAGTGCCGGACGACCGCCTGGGTATGGGCATCATCAACCCCATGCGGGCCATGGCAGGTGTCATGCGGCCGCCCAGCCCGGCACCGACCGTGACGTCCTCAGCACCGGTGCAGCCGTTGCCCACGCGCGAGGAGCCCGACATGAAGCCCGCCGTGATCGCCGTCGGCGTCGGGGTGGGCGCACTGGTGCTGGCCGCAGTCGGGCTGGTGGCGGCCATGACGATTCCCGCAGCCGTCCGGCGCGACCGGTCGGAGGGCTAGCGGGTCAGCCCGCGCCTACCTGACTGGGAGCCGACGGCTTCGGATGACACCTTCTCCAGCCTGATCACGACGGACTTGCTGGTGGGGGTGTTCGAGAAGTCCGCCGTCGAGTCCAGGGGAACCAGCACGTTGGTCTCCGGGAAGTAGGCGGCCGCACAACCGCGGGCCGTGTCGAAGGAGACCACGCGGAATCCGGTGGCGCGACGCTCCACACCGTCGGAGAACTCCGACACCAGATCCACCTGGTCCGCGTCGGCGAGACCCAACTCGGTCAGATCGTGGGGGTTGACCATCACCACGCGACGGCCACCGCGTATCCCCCGGTAGCGGTCGTCGTTGCCGTAGACCGTGGTGTTGAACTGGTCGTGGGAACGCAGTGTCTGCAGCAGCAGGCGCCCCGGTGGCAGCTTCGGCCACCACAACTGTGTTGCCGAGAAGTTGGCCCTCTGCGAGTCCGTCCCGAACTCCCGCTTCTCGTGCGGGGGGTGGGGCAGCCGGAAGCCGCCCGGCACGTCGATTCGTGCTTCGAAGTCCTCGAAGTGCGGGATGACGGCCTCGATGTGGCGGCGGATCAGACGGTAGTCACCTTGCAGCGCCGACCAGTCCACGTTCGGGGCTCCGGGTCGCGGAGCCCCCGCCTCGTCCTCGAACAGGCGCGACGCCAGCCGGCACACAATGGCCACCTCGGAGAGGAGGTCGGCCGAGGGTGGCTGCAGCTTCCCCTGGGATGCGTGCACCATCGACATCGAGTCCTCCACCGTCACCCGCTGCGGCCCGGTGGCCTGGAGGTCCCTGTCCGTTCGGCCCAGGGTGGGCAGGATTATCGCCACTTTCCCGGCGGCGAGGTGGGAGTGGTTGAGTTTGGTGCTCACCTGGACCGTCATTTCGCAGTCCTGCAGGGCGGCTTCGGTCACCTCGGTGTCCGGGGCGGCCTTGGCGAAGTTGCCGCCCATGGACATGAAGAACCGCACCCGCCCGTCGCGCATGGCACGGACCGTGTCGACGGTGTCATGACCGTTGTCCCTCGGGCTCGTGAAGCCGAACTCGGCGTCCAACCGGTCATGGAACACCTCGGGCATGGCCTCGAAGATGCCCATGGTCCGGTCGCCCTGAACGTTGGAGTGGCCACGCACGGGCAGGAGGCCGGCACCGGGTCGGCCCAGGTTGCCCTGCAGCAGGACGAGGTTGACGATCTCCTTGATCATGGCCACCGAGTGCTTGTGCTGGGTCAGCCCCATGGCCCATGCGACCACCGTGCGATCGCTCGCCAGTAGGAGCCGACCCACTTCCCGGATCTGGGCCTCGCTGACACCGCTCGCCTCCTCAATGTCCGCCCACGGTTCGGCCCGGACCACGGCGAGGTATTCGGCGGAGTCGGCGGTGCAGGTGTCAATGAAGGCATGATCGAGCGTCGTGTCGAGTCCCACCATGGATTCCCCGGCGTCCTCGGCCTCGAGCAGGACCTTGGCCAGCCCCCGGAAGAGGCCCTGATCGCCACCCAAGCGCACCTGCAGGTGGTGATCAGCCAGCGACGTCCCGTTGCCGAGCATGCCCCGGACGGTCTGCGGATTGCGGTAGCGCATGAGGCCCGGCTCGGGGAGGGGGTTGACGGCCACGATCACGGCGCCCGCCCGCTTGGCCTTCTCGAGGGTGGTGAGCATTCGCGGGTGGTTGGTGCCGGGATTCTGCCCGGCGATGATGATCAGCTTCGCCTCCTCGACATCCTCGATGGTGACCGAGCCCTTGCCGATGCCGATGGTGTCCACGAGCGCCCTGCCGGAGGATTCATGGCACATGTTCGAGCAGTCCGGCAGGTTGTTGGTGCCGAACCCGCGGACCATGAGTTGGTAGAGGAACGCCGCCTCGTTCGAGGTGCGGCCGGACGTGTAGAACGCGGCCTGGTCGGGGCTCTCCAGGCTTCTCAGCTGCTCGGCGATGAGGCCGAACGCCTCGTCCCATGTGGCCTCGCGGTAGTGCGTGGCATCCCGGTCGCGGATCAGGGGGACGGTCAGGCGGCCCTGCCGGTTGAGCCACATGTCCTCGCGTCCGTAGAGCTCCTCGATGGAGTGCGCCGCGAAGAAGTCGGGGCCGAGCCGCGTCTTCGTCGCCTCGTGGGCAACGGCCTTGGCGCCGTTCTCGCAGAACTCGGCGTGGCTGCGCTTCCCGGCGGCCGGGTCCGCCCAGGCGCAACTCATGCAGTCGAAGCCATCCGTCTGGTTCAGCTTGAGCAGGGTGGCCGCCGTGCGGACCGGTCCCATCTCGCGCAGCGCGTGCTGCATGGCGTGAAGTACGCCGCCCATGCCTGCCACGGAGCGCTTCGGTGCGCCAACCCTGAGGTCGTCCTGCGGCCGCTCTGCCGGTGTGTCCATGCCTCCACTGTAGGCTCGAACGTCTGTGAACTCGATGGCTGACGGCGAAGGGTGGGAAACGGTGAAGCGCGCAGTCGTGCGGTGGCGGGTCCACACGATGTCCGCCTCCGGCCCCGCGCGCCCCAGGCCTGACCAACTCGCCGGCGAGGAGCCCATGGAGATCCGGCTGGCTGGCAGCCCCTTCAGCGTGACCATGCGCACCCCGGGTCAGGACTTCGATCTCGTCGCCGGCTTCCTCCTGTCGGAGGGGGTGATCTGGCATCCCGACCAGGTGCGACGTCTCGACTACAGCACCAGCATCGGGGCAGACGGGCTGCGCGACTTCAACACCGTCGAAGTGACACTGTCACCGGGTGTGGCACTGCCCAGCACCTCGATGGAGCGCCACGTGTACACGTCCAGCAGTTGCGGGATCTGTGGCACCGCGTCGATGGAGGCGGTCCGCAAGGCCTCCCACTTCGACGTCACGCAGGACCCGGTGACCGTCGGCGTGCAGACGATCCTGGAGCTGCCCGACCGGCTCCGCGCCGAACAGGCCAACTTTGATCGGACAGGCGGCGTGCACGCGGCGGCGCTGTTCACCGACGACGGCGCTGGCGGTCTGGGGCTAATGTTCTCGGCCGAGGACGTGGGCCGGCACAACGCCGTCGACAAGGTGTTGGGCCACGCTCTTCTGCAGGGTCAGCTGCCGCTGAGGGGTGCCGTGCTGCAGGTCTCGGGGCGCGCCTCCTTCGAGTTGGCGCAGAAGGCCATCATGGCCGGCGTGCCCATCCTGTCGGCCGTGTCCGCGCCCTCGTCGCTGGCCGTCCAACTCGCCGCCGAGCAGGGCCTGACCGTGGTCGCCTTCAACAATGGGAGGACGTTGAACGTCTACACCCACGAACGCCGGATCCGGGCGGCCGAATAGCACGGCCCGCCATCCGGCGTCTTCCTCGGCGGGGCTGCTCAGGAGGAGGTCGGCGGGGTCGCCGCATCGTAGAGGGCCGTCTGGATGGAGCCCTTGAAGGTGCGCGTGATGAGGGTGCCGCGGCCCGGGGGCATGGGGGTGGCCTTCACGTCGCCCCAGAGGGCGCCCTCGTCCTTGTTGCCGCTCATGATGAGGCCCGGGTTCGCGGACTCCTTCATGCGTGTGATCAGCGGGTCACCGAACATGGCCCGCCCCGCGCCTCCCGCGCCACGGGCGAGGATGATGTGCAGGCCAATGTCGCCGGCCTGGCTGATGAGGTCGGAGAACGGCGCCATCGGGTTGCCCGTGGAGGTGGCGACGAGCTCGTAGTCGTCCACCACGACGAACATCTCCTGGCCCGTCCACCACGAACGGTCCCGCAACTGCTGCTGCGTCACGTCGGGGCCGGGAAGGCGGGCGCGCACCGCCTCGGCCGCCTGCAGCAGCATGGGCGTGGCCGCGGAGGCCGACGGGTAGTAGCCGATCAGGTGGTCGCTCTCGATCTCGCCGAGCAGTGATCGCCGGTAGTCGACGATGATGATCTTGGCTTCCTTGGACGTGTACCGCGTGGTGAGCCCGTGCAGGAAGGTGCGGAGCAGGTTGGACTTTCCGGCCTGCGGGCCCCCGATGATGACCATGTGCGGGTCGGCGGTGGGGTCCAGCAGCACCGGCGCCAGTTCCAGCTCGTCGACGCCGTAGGGGACCGTCCTGTTCGACGGGTCGTGGGCGATGGCCGGCAGACCGCCGGTGAGGCTGAGCTCCTCCGGCAGCAGCCGCACGTCGGCTGCGCCCGGCCCCTTCCACGCGGTGTTGATCGCCTGGATGAACGAACGCTGGCCCGCCGCGATGTCTGCGGCGTCCTCGACGCCGTCGATGCGGGGAAGTCCTATGAGGGTGTGCAGGTTGCCGGCGGTGATGCCCCGACCGGGCCTGCCCGTGGGGATGAGGAGCTGGATCTTCCGGTCGATCTCGGAGTCGAAGGCGTCGCCCAGCTTGAGCTCGATGCGGTTCTGCAGGGCGTCCTTGGTCCCGGCGCGCACCTCCGACCACTTCGACGCCGCCACCCACACGTGGATACCGAAGCCGAGGCCGCCGTTGGCCAGCACCTGCACCTGCGGCTCCAGCGCCTCGAACTCGGTCTTCAGCGTGGACCAGCCGTCGATCACGAAGAAGACGTCCGTGGGGAACCGGTCGGCAGGGATGCTGCCGTCACGGCGGGCCTGCCGGTACGTGGACATGCCGTCGATGCCGTGCTCGGCGAACTGCCGCTCCCGGGCGGAACGCAGCGACGTGATCTCGGCGACGGTGCGGCGCACCCGGTCGACGTCGAGCCTGCTCGTGACGGAGCCGATGTGCGGCAGGTGCCGCATCGACAGCAACGAGCCACCGCCGAAGTCGAGGCAGTAGAACCCCACCTCCTGCGGCGTGTGCGTCAGGGACAGGCCCGCGATGGCGGCCCGCAGGGCCATGGACTTGCCGGACTGCGGCCCACCGGCGACACCGAGGTTTCCCCCGGAGCCGGAGAAGTCGAGCCACCACGGGTCCCGGCGCTGCTGGCGCGGCTTGTCGATGAGACCGACGGGAGCCCTCAGGGTCCCCCGCCAGCCGGGCTCGGCGACGGTCAGGCCGCGACCCTCCACCTCCTGGAGCGGGCCCAGCAGCAGGTCCATCGTGGGCGGCTCCTCCAGCGGAGGCAGCCACACCTTGTGCGACGGCCAGCCGTGGCCGCGCAAGCGCCCCACGGCAATGGACAGCAACGTCTCGTCATCATCGGGCTCCTCCTGCGGCTCCGGCAAGGCCAGGGGCGAGGCCGCCGGGTCCTGCGACACGGGCGGTGCGGCGGAGGTGTCGGGGGCGGGCGGCGCCACGGGCATCACGTAGTCGAGGCTGAACTCGAGGACGGGCGGCACCCAGCGGGTGGGATCCGGGATGAAGCCCTCCACGACGGCGTCGCGTTCCTCCGCCGGCGCCGACGACGTACCGTGCCAGGGCCCCGACACGTAGGCCGCCTTGAACCGGGTCATGCCGGTGGTGTCGTACTTCAGGTACCCGTTGCCGGGCGGATTCGGGAGCTCGTAGGCGTCGGTGACGCCGATGACGGCCCTCGACTCGGCCGGGCTGAACGTTCGCAGCGCAATCCGGTAGGAAAGGAACGTGTCGAGCCCGCGGAGCTTGTTCTCCTCCAGCCGCTGCGAGGCCAGCAACTGGTGCACGGCGATGGATCGGCCCACCCGGCCGATCTGGACGAAGAGGTCGATGAACTCGGGCCGGGCGGTCAGCAGCTCGGAGAACTCGTCCACCACGATCAGGAGGCTGGGCATGGGCGGGATGTCCGCCCCCGCCTGCCGTGCGGTTTCGTAGTCCTCACGGTTCTTGAAGTTGCCGGCGGAGCGAAGCACCTCCATGCGACGGTCCAGCTCGCCGCCGATGGCGTCGGCCATCCTGTCCACGAGGCTGAGCTCGCCCTCCAGGTTGGTGATGACGGCGGACACGTGCGGCAACTCGTCGAGGCCCAGGAACGTGGCGCCGCCCTTGAAGTCCACGAGGATGAAGTTCAGCTGCTCCGTGGAGTGCGTCATGGCCAGGCCCAGCACCAGGGTGCGCAGGAACTCGGATTTTCCGGAGCCCGTGGCGCCGATGCAGATGCCATGGGGACCCATGCCCCCCTGCGCGGACTCCTTGATGTCCAGCTCGACGGTGCTGCCGTCGTCGGCCGTGCCGAACGGCACCCTCAGGTGCTGGCGCAGCGGCCTGGGACGCCACGCCAGCCGTGGGTCCAGCGTCAACGGGTCGCCCACACCGAGCATGGCCGGGTAGTCCCGGGGAGCCTCGAAGACGACCTCCGCCACCTCCGTGTCGGCGCTGACGCCCGCCGCGAGGACCGGCATGCGGTACGGCGACATGGCGCGGGCCAGCATCTCCGCGTAAACACCGGTGATGGCGTCCGGGCGGCCGAACGGCGTGCGGGCATGGGGGTTCTTGGCGGTCCGCCGGTGCAACACGATGCTGTCGCCCTGCACCTCGAACACGGCGACGCCCGGGTCGAGGGAGCGCGGCAGGTCACGCTGCCCCGTCACCTCGATGGTGACGGCCTTCGTGGACGGGGTGTCGTACTGGGAGGCGTCAATACCGTCGATGCCGTCGGTCACCACCACCATCAGCGCGGGTGGACGATCGGCGGCCTGCGCAGCCACGGCCAGCGGGGACAGGTCCGCCGCGCCGGTGGCGAACATGCGGACCGGGCCGACGCCGTCGGACTCGGTGGGGTGCTGCAGGTGGGGCAGCCACTTCACCCATTGCCATGCATCCTGGTGGGCGCTGGCGGCGGCGACCATGACGGAGACGTCGGTGGGGGCGTGCCAGGTGACGAGTTGCGCCACCATGCTGAACGCCACCTTGCGGCAAGCATCCTCGTCCCCGACGAGCCGGATGGCTCGGAAGCCGCGCAGGTCGACGGCCAGTGGGACCGACGGGATGAGGCGGTGCGTGCGCATGAAACGGCGCAGCGCCCCCGTGGACAGGGGCTCAAGGTCCTCGATGGGCTGGGACTCCGGCGGGGTGATGCGTTTGGCGGACTGCTGGGAGCCCACCGAGAGGCGCACCGACGCGAAGTCCTCGGCGTCGGGACGACGCTCCCACATCCGCGCCCCGCCCACGAGCGTCCACAGGCTGTCCGGGGTGGGGTGCAGGAAGGCGGCGCGGGCACGCTGCTCGTCGGCCGTCTCCGTGAACTTGCGGCGGGTCTGCGCCAGGTAGCGGAAGTAGTCGCGACGGTTGGCGTCCAGCTGGGCGGCCTGGTCGTCATTGGCGCGACCCATCTGCGACAGCATCATGCCCATCATGGACACGGCGTACAGCCCGCCGATGATCCCTCCCAACGGGCCCCGGCCGCCCATCCCACCTCCGCCACCGCCCATGAACATGAGTCCCATGGCCAGTCCGCCCGCGAGCATGGGCAGCATCCGCAGCATGGCTCCGAACGGTTTGGACGCACTGGGCGGCGGGATCTCCGGCGGGGACTCCAGCAGCAGGTCACCGCGGGGCAGCGGTGGCGTCGCGACGCGTTTCGGCCGGTTGAACGTGACCACACCCATTGAGCCGTCTCACCCCATTCGCTTCGCTGGCACAGATTCCCCCAAGGTAGTGCTCAGCGAGTGCAGTTGGCGACGTGCGCCAGATCCGCTCTGCGCCACGCTCCCCCGCCCGGGCAACTACAGTGTCCCGACAAGGCGAGCGGCAGGGGTCAGCGATGATGGCAGAGACGACGGGGCGCGGGATGGGCCGCGTGGTGGTGCTGGGGTCAGCCAGCCAGGACCTGTACGTGGAGATGGAGCGCCACCCCACCACCGGGGAGACCGTCATGGCCGGCGACCTCGTGCAGCGCTTCGGCGGCAAGGGCGGCAACCAGGCTGTCGCGGCCGCCCGCGCGGGTGCCACGACCCTGTTCGTGGGGCGCCTCGGCGACGACGCCCCCGGCCGCACCTACCGCGACCGTCTGGTCGGGCACGGCGTCGACGTCTCCCGGCTCGTCATGGAGCCCGACGCCCCCACCGGCACGGCGCTCATCATGCTGAACGCCGAGCGCGACAACATGATCGTGGTGGCGCCCGGCGCCAACCACCACGTGGACCAACAGCAGGTTGATTCTCTGGACGACCTCGGCGAGGGCGACGTCCTCCTGCTGCAGATGGAACTTCCCCTGGACGTGACTCGGACGGCAATACGGGCCGGCGCCCGCAGCGGGGCACGCGTCATCCTCAACCTCGCCCCCTACGCAGCCCTGCCACAGGACGTGCTGGACGAGTGCTTCCTCGTCATCGTCAACGAGAAGGAGAACGACCTCATGGTGGACGACGGGCTGCACGCCCCTGACGTCCTCGTCACCCTGGGAACCGACGGCTCCCGCTGGGGCGACGTCACCGTCCCGGCGCAGAGCGTGCACGTCGTCGACACCACGGGTGCGGGCGACGCGTACTGCGGCGCGCTGGCGGCCGCCCTGGTCGCCGGCATGGATCGCAGGCAAGCGATGGTGGGGGCCACTGCCTCCTCGGCGGCCACCGTCCAGCATCTGGGAGCGCAGCCGGACCCCGCCTGAGCCGGCCGTGACACGTCACGCACCGTCCTTGGACACGTCCCCGGTCGCGACCTGTGGCCTGCTGGCCGTCCGTCGCACTACGGTGGGCCCGTGAGCAGCACCACTGAGGAAGACCTCTCGCGGGTCACGATCATCTCCCATTCCCGCCGGGTGGACCTGGCCCTGCCGGGGTCGGTGTCCCTCAGCGAGCTGTTGCCGAGCATCCTGCGGTTCGCCGGCATCGACGGCAACTCCCCCACCGAGGCGGTCCACGCCTGGGTGCTGCAGCGCTTCGGCGCCGACCCCCTGGACCTGTACACCCCCGTCAACAAGCTGAGCATCCGCGACGGCGAGACGCTGCACCTGCGCCAGCGGGAGAACGCCATCCCCGACGCCGCCTTCGACGACGTCATCGACGCGGTCGCTGCCACCACCCGCTCCCGGCCATCCTGGCGCCCCGATCACAGCCGCGTCCTCTCGCTGGTGCTGATGCTGGGGCTGCTGGTGGCGATGCCGCTGCTGGTGACCTCCGGCGCGCGGGAGGAGCGGGGACTCCCGCTCGGCCTGGCCGTCGGCATCACTGCGTTCTTCTCGTTCGCCACGATGATCGCGTCCATCGCCCTGGCGCGTGCCGCCGGGGAACGCCACACCGCGTCGTGCCTGGCGTGGGCCAGCGTCGCGCTGGCCGGCATCACCGGCTGGTACATTCCCGTCCTCATCGCCGACCCCACCAGGCCGCTGCCCCTGGCCATCCAGATTCTGATGGCGGCCGCACTGGTGCTGGTCGCGGCTGCTGCTGGCGCCCTGGCCGCCCGTGTCCAGGCCATGGCGCTGTTCGCCGCGGCCCTCACCGCCGGCATCGTCGTGGTGGCAGGCAGTGTGATGGCGCTGACCCCCAGCCACGACATTGACGTCGCCGCCGTCACCATGGCCGTGATGGCGGTGGCCACCACGTTCCTTCCCGCCCTCAGCCACCGACTCGCCGGCATCGCGCTGCCCAACCTGCCCGCGTCGACGGAGGCCATGCTGGCCGACGAGACACCCGTGCAGGTGGACATCGTGGCGCGAGCAGTGCTGGCGGACCGGATCCTCGGCGCACTGCTGTCGGCCACCACCACCACGGCGGTCCTCAGCTCGTTCCTCGTGGCACGGCAGGGCTCGGTGTGGTCACTGGTGCTGGTGCTGTGCATCGGGTTGGCGTTCACCCTGCGGGCCCGCGCCTTCGTGGGTCTCACCCAGCGCGTCGCACTGCTGGCATCGGGGGCAGTGATCACCATTCTCGGGCTCGTGACGCTGGCGCGCATGGCTGTCGACACACCGCTGGGTGTGGTGGGCGTCCTGGCCAGCGTCCTGCTTCTGGGCTACGTCTTCGCGCACTACAGCGCCTCCACGTTCAGCCGCATCCTGTCCCCCACCTGGGGGCGTTGGGGCGACGTCCTGGAGTGGCTGGCCATCATCGCGATCATCCCGTCGCTGCTGGGCGTGCTGGACCTCTACACCTACTTCGGTGCCCTGCTCGGGAGCTGAGGAAGAGGCTCAGCTGCCGAACAGCACGCGGTACTCGGTGGGCGACGGCGGCATGGACACCCTCACGAGGCGACGCACACTGGCGCACAGGACGTCGCTGTCCCCCAGGGTGCTCGCCTGTTTCATCTGGGCTGCCGAGAGGGCATACGCGCGACGGAGGTTGTCGGTGGTGCGGCCCTCGACGGGGACGATGATGGACATGTCACTGTTGCGCATGTCACTGACGGACGCCTCGACACCCGGGCTACCAACCGTGACGAGCGCCTGCCACGCCCCGAGTCGCATCTGCGGGGTGACCGCGCCCTGCTCGTCGACGATCAGGCTGGGTCTGTAGACCCGCCCCTGGCCGGGAAGCTCGTCGGGTGTCCGCAGGAGGTCGATGGTGCCGCCGCAGGCACGGATGGTGTCCGCCAGACCGAGCCACGGCCGGTGGTCGCCGCCGATGACGGACACGTGGGCCCCGAGGCAGACGGCGCGGAACGCGAGCAGCCACTTGACCCACTCAGGCGCGCTCAGGAATGCGCGGGTGGGGTCCGGCCGGAAGAGGCGCACCGCGACGGGGCCACCCGGCCCCCGGCCCAGCAGGAGCCCTGCGGGCCCGGTGGACATCACCGACGCGGACGTGGTGGTGACGACGCTGATGTCGCGGATCTGTGTCACGAGTCCACCTGCCGGCCGAGCGGGACGGTGGCGAGCATGCCGGGCACCTGCACGCCGCCGAGCGGCCCGAAGGACAGCCGGCCCGCCAGCTCCGGGATCAGTTCCTCGTCGGAGGCGGCCGCCTGTTCCTCGCTGTGGCAGACGTGCCTCACGGCGCCACGGGCCTGCCCGCCCGGGGAGAGGGTGAAGGAGGTCAGCACCATCATGGCTGGGCACTGCGCGGCACCGTCCAGCAGCGCCTGGTAGTTGGCGGTGGGGTCGGAGCCGTAGGAGGAGATGGTGCGTGTCTCATGGACCAGACCGTCACACGTCCACTGACGCCACGTCTCCGAGCTGCGTCCATGGTCCTCGTGCTGGGGGGTCGCCCCGGACGCCAACGCCAGCACCTCGGCGATGGACAGCGGGTCCAGAGCACGGGTGGCCACCCCCTGGCGCTTCAGCGTCGCCTGTGCCCGGTGGAGCCCGAATCTGAGTGTGGCCAGCACGCCTGCAAGACCGTTGCCCCGTCGGTTGACTGCTTCGAGGCACAGCTGGGGGTCCAGCCGCAGCGCGATCCAGGTGCGGCGCACCGCCGGTGGCGTGGGATCGCCGCCAAGGATCTCCAGGTACGACGTCATGGCCGGCGAGTCGGCGGTGAGCATGGCTGCCGTGGGGGCGGGGACCGTGAGGGTGACCACCTGGATGCCGGCGAACACCACGTCGTCCTGCTGGATGAGTTGCCCCAACGTCTCCAGGTTCAGCTCCGCGCCATGGTCGACGATGAGGACGTCGTCGGAGGTGAGCTCCAGCAGGGCCGCCCAGGACGAGCCATCGGCCACGACGCCGATCTCGCCGCCGTCCGCACTGCGGGTCTGGGTCACCTGCAGCTGGGGAAGCCACTGGCCGAGCGGGACGAGATCAGCGGGAAGGTTCGGCGAATCCACGAGATTCCTGCGCCTTGCCGTGAACCGGCTGCGCACCCGCATGGTGGCCCACAGAGAACGACCGTTCACGGGCACCGTCAGCAGGATGGCGCACAGGAGGACAGCCGCGGCGACGCCCAGACCCCACCAGCTGCGGGTGGCGAGGAACAGGAGTACGACCACCACCGCCACCTGCCAGGCCAGAACCAGGGGGAGGTGGCGTGTGGAGCGGGCGCGCATGGGCAGCCGCGCCGTCGTGAGTGTGGCTGGGGGCATCCGTTCCTCCTCTCCCCGTCGGTCGGCCCCCACTCTAGGGCCGTTCCGGTCCGTCGAGGCTCTGGGGGACACGCGGGGAATCCGGACGGGCCGGAGGCACCATTAGAGTGATCCACGACCACCACGAGGAGGGGACCCGCATGGCCACCCGCAAGGACCTGCTGAAGGCGCAGTCCTTCACGTCGCGCCGGATGGTGGCGGCGTTCGTTGACCGCGACCCCGACGACCCCACACCCCCGCTGCGCCGGGTGGGAACGGCGTCGTTCGTGTCGGTGCTGCTGGGTGTGGTGCTGCTGGCAGGCACGGCGTTGATCGGCATGATCCGGCCCGGCGGCGGCAACGCGTGGCAGGAGGAAGGTGTCATCATCAGCGACACCACCGCCGGCATGCTGTTCGTCTACTCCGCCGGGAACCTCGTCCCGATGAGCGACGTCACCTCCGCCCGCCTGCAGGCCGCCGGTGACAAGGCAGAGGGCCCGCCCCGCGTGATCAAGGTCGGCACGGAGAAACTGAAGGGCACCCCGCAGCTGCCCATGCGCGGCATCCCCGGCGCCCCTCGCCAACTGCCTGCCCCCGGGGACCTGGAGACCGCACCCGTGCGGCTGTGCTCCTCCCAGCCCAACAGCCGGGACGACCGGTTCGTCAGCCTCGAGTTCAACGCGAGCGTCCCCACCGGGGATCCCTTCTCCGTGGTGGTGGAGACCTCCGACGAGTCGCAGTACCTGATCTCCGACGGCCGGGCGCACAAGCTGTGGAAGGCCCAGGGGGCCGAGGATTCCCTCCTCGTGGAGGACATTCCCGTCGTCAAGCCGGGCAACCTGTGGATGAGCACGATCCCTGTGGGCGACCCCTTCGTGCCCATGGTGATACCCGACGACGGCGCCACACCCACCAACAACCCGCTGAGCATGCCGATCGGCAGCCTCGCCGAGGTCAGGGCGGTTGAGGGTGGCAGCACCCGGTACTTCGTGCAACTCGACGACGGGCTGTCCCAGATTTCCTACCTGGACATGCGTCTCACCCAGGCCCGCGGCAAACCCAACGAGCCGCGCCCCATCAGCGAGAGCGATCTGGCCAGGGCCCGCAACCAGGTCATCCCCGTCTCCGGCAACCAGGACGTCAGCCTCGGGAAGCCCACGGCCCCCTCGGGTTACGGTGCCGTGCAGAAGGCATCGATCTGCGCCACGTTCACGGGCGACGACAGCCGCAGGGCACAACTCAGCATCGACGTGCCCACGCCGGAGATGCCGAAGGGCCAGCAGACGCCACGCGCCAACGTCCTCGACCTCGTGGCGATGCCTGAGCTGAGCGGGGCCCTGCTCCAGAACGCCAACGCGACGCCGGACGCCCCCACCTTCCTGATCCTGGGGGGGCTGATTTATCCCATCCCGGACCAGGTCTCGCGCCGGGCACTGGGCTACGGCGACGTGGCTCCCACCCGGGTCCCGGGCCCCGTCATCGACCTGTTCGAGACGACGCTCGCGGCGGACACCAACCTGTCCCTGGCGCACATCCAGCTGGTTCCCTGAGCGTGGGGGCTCCCCACGGATCACCCACGCCTCCTAGGTATGGCTACTCGAATCCTCGGGCGGGCTCGTCAATGACCCCCGTCGCGCCTAGTGTTTCTCATGACATCACAGCAGCCCGAACGATTCGAAGTTGCTGCCAAAGAGCCCCCGGGCTCCAACTGTCGAAGGGAAATGTTCCATGGGCAACAAGTCAGTAGACCGCGCAGCGATGGCCAAGGCTGCACAGCAGATCGAGGCCAAGCACCAGCAGATCCACAAGCTGCAGAGCCGCCTGCAGGGCCAGATGGCCGACCTGTCCTCCCGCTGGGTGGGCAACGCGTCGACCGCCTTCCAGAAGGGTTACTCGCAGTTCGACACCGAGTTCGAGAAGGTCAAGCAGGGCCTCGACAAGATCCACACCGCGCTCGTTGAGACCCAGCGTGAGTACGTGCAGCGCGAAGAAGAGAACGCCGCGACCGCGAACCAGATTGCCGGACTCATCGGCTGACGCCGAAGAACGATCACAGGAGACATTCAATGAGCGACGCAACCCAATACTCCAAGTCCGGTTTGCAGGAGGGCATCAGCAACCTCTCCTCGGCCCACAGTGAACTGACCAGCCTCCTCGACGACCTGAAGGGCGAGCTCAGCTCCTCCCTCGGCCAGTGGGAGGACAACGCCCGCAGCGCATACGTGGAAGTCCAGCGTTCGTGGGATGCCTCAGCTGCGAAGCAGCAGGAAATCGTGCAGCGCATGCCCGTGCTGCTCGGCAACATTTCCGACGGCTACGACGCCACCGAAACCCGCAACGCGGGCATCTGGGGCTGACGGGTCACCCCCCCACCCTCGTCCCAGGGGGCCCGGTCTCTTCGGAGGCCGGGCCCCGTTGTTTTTCCCCGGTCCGGGCCACGTGCCCCATGTCCTGCACCAGCAGCGGCACGGCCAGACCGCGTCGTCCTACTTCAACAGCTTGGACATGCGACGATCGGCAAGGGGCTTGCCACCGGTCTGGCAGCCGGGGCAGTACTGCAGGGAGGAGTCGGCGAATGAGACCTCCGCGATGATGGAGCCACAGACGTCGCACGTCTGACCCGCCCTGCCGTGGACACGCAACCCGCTGCGCTTGGCGTCCTTGAGTTTTGGTAGGTCCACGCCTCGCACGGCGTTCATCGCCTCCGACAGCACACGCTGAATGTGGCCGTGCAGCTCGGCCGGGTCCACTGCGTTCGCAGGCTTGAACGGGCTGAGGCGTGCCCGGTGGAGGATTTCGTCCGACCAGGCGTTGCCGATGCCGCTGATGAGTTTCTGGTCCCGCAGCACCCCCTTCACCTGCGTCCGGCCCGCCGCCGCCAAAACGCTGGCGAGCGCCTCCACGGTGAATCCGTCGCTGAGTGGGTCCGGCCCGAGCGTCGCGATGCCAGGAACATCCAGGGGGTCCTGCACCACGTGGACGGCGAGGTGCCGTTGGGTGCCGGCCTCCGTGAGGCTGAACCCGGAGTTGTCATCCAGCTCGACGCGGAGCGCGATGGGAGACTTCCCCGGGCGCGGTACGGTGCGCGGAACCTCGTCATGCCAGGTGACCCACCCCGCACGCGCCAGGTGGAAAATGATGTGAATGCCCTGGGCGTCGACGTCGATGAACTTCCCATGCCGGCTGACCCCCGAGATCTCCAGCCCGGCCAGTGCCTCCAGCCCCGGCGAGAAGGTCTTCAGGGCACTGAAGGCGACGAGGTGTCCGGCCGCGATCACCTTGCCCGCGGCACGCTCATCCAATTGGTCAACGATGGCCTGGATCTCTGGCAACTCCGGCATGTCACCCATCCTCCATCATGGCCAGCAGCGCCGTGCCCGACAGGCGCGATGTGTCGGGACTGCTCCACCCGGTGTTGTGCGGCCGGGCCAGGATCTCCGCCAACTGCTCCAGATAGGAGTCGCGCGGGAGCGTGAAAGCACCCAGCGACTCCAGGTGGGGGGTCAGCCACTGCACGTCCAACAGGTCCACACCCACACGTCGGAGCTCAGCGACCAGGCGCAGCAGCGCCACCTTGGAGGCGTCCCTCCCATGCTCGGGATCGTGGAACATCGACTCCCCCGCGAACATGCCGTTCTGGTGGACGCCGTAGAGCCCACCGACGAGACGCCCCTCCTGGTCCCACGTCTCGATGCTGTGGACGTGGCCCACGTGGTGCAGCACCGTGAACGCCGTCTGGATGCGCTCGTCGATCCAGCCGCCGGGCCGCCCCGGGTCCGCGCACGCGTCGAGCACTTCCAGGAAGGCCGCGTCGACGGTGGTGGTGTAGTGCTTCGCCGACTGTCGCAGCGATCGTGTGATCCGCACCTCATCCAGCGGGAGGTGGGCGCGATCCATGGGTGACCACCAGCCCATTTCGCCGTTGAAGAGCCCCGTTTCCAGAGGCATGGGGAACACCCCGCAGCGGTAGGCCATCAGGGCGATGCCGGGGTCGAACTCCTCGGAGAAACCGATGAGGTCCTGCCGCGGCCATTCCCTTGGCGGGCCGAAGAGCGTGTCGAGCATGCCCCCAGTCTGGCAGCCGGCGCCGACACTTGGCCGGGATGCTTGACGTCGTGTGCAACCCTTGTGGTGTGCACCGATGGTGCGGAGAGGGAGGTGGAGATGAGTGAGGCAAACAACGTCGTGGCGCTGGCCGAGGGGCTGACCGCGGACGCCTTCCACCAGTTGCTGGAACTGGCCATCGAGGGCAAGGGCAAAATGCCGGGCGCGCGCACTGCCGCCAGGAACCTGTTGGGGCAGCACCGCGACCCGGAGGTGGCCATCACCTGGCTGGTCAACCAGCACGTCGCCTACGCCAGCGGGCAGGGCTTCGCCACGAACTGGGGCGGATTCTTCGTCTCGCTGCTCACCATCCCGGCGAACATGGCTGCTGCGGCGTTCCTGCAGGCCCGCGTGGTGGCCGGCATCGCGCACCTGCGCGGCTACGACCTGTCGGACGCCCGCGTCCGCACTGCCATCCTCATGGTCATGCTCGGCCCCGGCGTCAACGCCGGCCTCGTCTCCAAGGGCGTGCTCCCTTCATCCCCGGCCGCGGTGGCGACCGCCCCCATGTTCGACGCCAAGCTGGACCGACTCGTCAGCAAGGAACTGTTCGACCGGGCCATGAACCAGATGGGCGGCAAGCGCCTCGGTGTGTGGGTGGGCAAGCGGATCCCGTTCGTGGGAGGTGGGGTGGGCGCCGTCGTCGACGGCTGGTCCACCCACAGCATCGCCCGACACGCCATCGACGAGTTCACCAGCCGGCGGCCCAAGCTCAACGCGTGGACAAAGGACTGATCCCGCCCAGGTAGCGGCGCGGCACCCTGTCCGCGATGAGGCACGTCACCTCGTAGGCGATGCTCCCCATCAGGGTCGCCACGTCCTCGACGCTGATCTCGTTCTCACCGGCACGCCCGATGAGGACCACCTCGTCCCCCACCCGAGTGGTGGGGACCTGCGGCCCGAGGTCGATCATGGTCTGGTCCATGCACACCCGCCCCACGACGGGGCGGGGGGTGCCATCCACCAGCATGTGGCCCCGGTTCGACAGCCGCCGGGAGTACCCGTCGCCGTAGCCCACCGCCACCGTCGCCACCCACGTGTCCTGCGGCGCAGTCCAGGCCCGGCCGTACCCCACCGTCTCCCCCGCCAACACCTGCTTGACGAATGCCACGCGTGACGTCCACCGGAGAACCGGCACCAACGCGTGGGCTCGTGGCGTTCCGGGGTCAGGGTAGGAGCCGTAGACCATGATGCCGGGGCGCACCATGGAAGTACCGGTCAGGTCGTGGCCCAGCACGGCGCCGGAGTTGGCGGCATGCACGTGGGACAGCGGACCCACCGCATCCTCCACGTCTTTGGCGGCAGCGGCGATGGCGTCGAACTGGCCGCGGGTGAACGCGGCCCCGTCCGGGGTGTCGCTGACGGGCAGGTGGGTGTACAGCCCACCCAGTTCCAGGCAGCTGCTGTCCCTGATGAGGCGCGCGAGCCGGACGGCGTCGGCGGGGCGGGCGCCGATCCGCCGCATGCCGGTGTCGATCTTGAGGTGGGCCTTGGCAATGACCCCCGCGGTTTCCGCGGCCCGCTGCAGGTGGTCGATGGCCTCTTGGTCGCCGACGGTGAACACGATGCCGGCGCCCAGCGCTTCGGGGAGTTCGTCGGGGAGTGTGAGGGAGAACTTCAGGATGGGCAGCGTGACACCGGCAGCCCGGAGCGCCACCGCCTCGGAGACGGTCGCGACGCCCAGCCACTGGGCACTGCCGGATCCCTCGATGCTGCGGGCCACCTCCACCAACCCGTGCCCGTAGGCATTGGCCTTGACGGCCGCCAGTACCGTGCGTCCGGCCGCGAGCCGCGCGACGAGACGCAGGTTCTCGTTGATGGCGTCCAGATCAACGGTCAGTTCGCATGTTCCCCCCATGCCACCATCCTTGCGCGACGGTCCGTCAGCGACCAAACGGCTGGGACGGCATGCTGGGTGCGCAGGTCGGGTGGCACAATGACGGCCATGTCAAACAATCAGTGGAACAGCGGCCAGGGCGACGGTCAGGGGCCACAGCAGGGCTCGGGCGACTGGCAGGCTGCTCCGCAGCCGAGTGCGCCTGAATGGAACCAGGACGACCAGTCCGCCGGGGCAACGGCCTGGAACGCAGCACCGGCGCAGCAGGGCTGGGGTGCCCCCGGACAGGGACAGCCCGCCCAGGGCGAATGGCCCGCCGCAGCGCAGGGGCAGGGCTGGAACGCGGGGACACAACCCCAGGCCTCCGCCACCGACTGGAACGCCGGAGCACAGCCCCAGCCCTCCGCCACGGACTGGAACCAGCAGCAGCAGGGCTGGAACGCCGGGGCTCCGGGGCAGCAGGCGTGGGACCCGAACCAGCAGGGCTGGGTCCAGAGCC
>JBDSRF010000062.1:0-3208 GCA_039929445.1 Arachnia sp.
ATACGACCGGTCTTTCCGGCGGCGATGGACGCCTGCGCCAGCCCCTGCTGGTCGACGGCGACCGACGCTGATGCATTGCGGTTGTAGGTGGTGGCGAAGGTCACACGGCCGGGCTGATCGGCGGTGACACGCATCGCGATGACATCGTCCACGAACGACGCGAAGTACTCGCGCGTGTAGCGGACGTCGCCCACCGAGTACTCCACTTTCGCGAGTGAGCGGTTCAGATCCAGGGACCGTTGGTAGTTCGTGGGGGTCCCGGCGCCGTGGGTGTAGTCGAATTGCAGCTTGCCGAAGGACTGGTAGTTCCCATATCCCACCTTGGGCTGCCCCAGCAGACCGGCGACCTCGCCCGGCGACATCGTGCCCTTCTCGTTGATGGTGTCGCGCACCTCCTGGAGGTTCTCACGCCGCTGCTCGACCTGGCCCTCGGGATAGTTGCCGAAACGATAGCCCGGGACCCCCGGCCCGCCGGTCCACAACGTCTTCTCGTTGAGGAGCAACTCGTCCTTGTTGACCTGGCCGAACACCGAAGCGCCCATGGCACCGTTGCCGATCGACAGCGACTCCTCCTGCCAACGGTTCAGGGGCGCCGGAGCACCGTAGGTCATGACGAGGGGGTCCTGTTTGGTCGGAACCTCCGCGGCTGCGGTGGAGGACAGTGTCGGCACCACCGCCGAAACCATAGTTAGCGCTGCCATAACGCTGCCTACTGCTACTGTGCGCAATTTTCTCAAGGGATTCGCCCATCCTTCGCGCACCCGACCGGCCCTGGTCGCGGTGCTTTGCGCACAAGGCAAGCGCGGGCGAACCCGCTTGTCAACCACTGCAGCCCAAATGAACCCCGGCGCCAGTCATTTCAGCAGGCAACCCGGGCTGCTGCGCCCGCGGGATCCTCATGGACTCTGCCGCGCAGTCCCACCCGGGCACTTGTGTCAGCGCAAACACTCCGGGTGAGTGGATCCTTGACAACGCCACGGGTGAGCACTCACGGTGTGACCGAACAGATGCACTTGTCTCGAAGTTGAGCACAGCAATGATTCGGAGTTCCCTTGCGCACCCATCCCCCGGCGGCCAGAGCCACGCTCGCCACGCCCTCGAAATCTCTCAGAGCACTCCTCGTGGTCCTCGTGACGGCAACAGTCGCTCTTCCGATGGCCCTCTTCGTGCCATCAGCACAGGCCGCCCCCAACCCTGCCCCGCGGATCATCCCGGCCCTCCAGGGCTGGGAGGGAACGGAAGGGTCGTTCGTGCTCTCCCCGGAAGCCCGGATCGCCGTCGACGCTGGCGTGCGTGAGGTCGGCGAGCAGTTCGCCACCGACCTGGCCGACGTCACGGGTGCGGAACTGGAAGTCGTGGAGGGCGCCCCCCTCAGTGGCGACTTCGTCCTGCGGTTGGACCCGGCCCTGGTGAACGCCGCCGGAGGTGAGCGCTTCGCAGAGGAGGGCTACACGCTGGAGGCCACCACGACCAACCTCGTGATCACTGCCCCGTCCACGCAGGGTGTGTTCTACGGCACCCGCACCGCCCTGCAAGGAATCGTGCAGACACCCGGGCGCGGCTCGTTCCCCGCGGGTGAGACGGCTGACTGGCCGGACTACGAGGTGCGCGGCTTCAGCCTCGACGTCGGGCGTCGCTTCTTCTCCGCGGAGTTCATCCGCGACTACATCACGATGATGAGCTGGTACAAGCTCAACGAATTCCAGATCCACCTCAACGACAACGAGATCTTCAAGCCCTCTGGGGGCTGGAAGGACGCGTACGCCGGCTTCCGCCTCAAGTCCGAGAATCCGGAGTTTGCTGGTCTTGCCTCCGTCGACGGTTCCTACGACCGCGCCGACTGGCAGTCCTTCGAGGACGCCGCCGCATCCCACGCGGTACGCATCATCCCGGAGATCGACGTGCCCGCGCATTCCCTTGCGCTGATCAACTGGAAGCCCGAGCTGGGACTGAACAGTGGCATCGTCGGCGGGGTGCCCAGCATCCAGTCCGATCATCTGGACCTCACCCCCGCCAACCGGGCCCACACGACTGACGTCATCAAGTCCGTCTTCGACGAGTTCATCCCCTGGTTCGAGGGTTCCGACGTGCACTTCGGAGCCGACGAGTACCCCAAGGAGTTTGCAGACGGGTACCGCACGTTCTTCAACGACATGGCCGCGCACGTCCGCAGCCATGGCAAGCAGCCGCGCGCGTGGGGCAGCATGAAATGGATGCACGGCTCGGCCGAGGGATACGACCACGACGTGACGGTGAACGCCTGGAGCAACGACTGGTACGAGATGCCCGCCGCCGTCCGGGACGGCTACAAGTTCATCAACACCAACGACGCCACTCTCTACGTTGTGCCGTTCGCCAACTACTACCACGGCAACGGACTCCCCAACCAGCAGCTCTATAACAACTGGTACCCCAACCGCCTCGTCAACTCCGCCCCGGTTGAACCCGGCGCTCCGGCGGGTGCGATGTTCGCCGTCTGGAACGACCTCGTCAATGCCGAGTACACGGAGCTCGGCGTCCACGGCTTGGTTCGGGATTCCTTCCCCGTCATTGCACAGAAGTCGTGGCGAGCCGACGTGCCCACACTCTCATACGCGGACTTTGCCGCTGTGCGAGACCAGGTGGGTGGCGGTCCCGGGCTGACCCACATCAACCAGGAAGGGGCCAACGCCACACCCGGCGAACTCACCACCGACGCCACCGTCACCGCCAGCGGCAGTGACTCCGGCCACCCGGCATCGGCGCTCCTGGATGGGCTGCCCTACACGCGCTGGCAGGTGGCTGCAGACGACGCGTCGTTCACGATCGACCTGGGCGCTCGACGAGCAGTCGGACGGGTGGCTGTGGAGTGGGCGCAGCCGCTGCCCACTCAGTTCACGGTGGAACTCTCCGACGACGGGACGGAGTGGCACACAGCGGCCGCCGCCGTGGCAGGCACAAAGTCCGAGGTCCTCCTCCCGGACGAAGCTGCACGCTACGTCCGGGTCAGCGCCTCCGGGGACGGCAGTGTGGGCGCGTGGAGCGCCAAGGTGTTCGCGCCGGTCCCGCTGAGCCTGGGAGCCACTGTCACGGCTTCCGGACAGGAGACAGCGGACTTCCCGCCGCAACTGGCCGTGGACGGCGATCTCACCACCCGTTGGTCCGCGAACTCTGTTGCGGAGCCGTGGATCCAGCTGGACATGGGGGCGCCGAAGACGTTCGACCACGT
>JBDSRF010000063.1:0-7206 GCA_039929445.1 Arachnia sp.
GTCACAGCCGCAACGCTGATCCCCCCGGGTCAGGGACTGACGGGCACCGTTGACTCCTCGACGTCACCGAGATCCATGAACTCCCCCGCGGCCAGAGCCGCGAGCTGCGCCAGCTGCGCGGGCCACACGCCGTCGGGGAGGGCGTCGATACGGTGCCATCCATGGCCCTGCAGGCGCACCTTCTCCCCCGCCGTCAGCCCGGCGGGGCGCGCGACGAACTTGTCCACCTCGACGCGGTAGAACCACTCCTCCTGGACACGGACCCGGTCCGAGTACCCGTGGGTCACGCTCCGCCGCGCCACAGGACCGATGAGCATCCCCTCGTCGACGAGCAGCCCTGTCTCCTCGTGCAATTCCCGAGCGGCGGCGGCCCGCGCATCCTCGCCATCGTCGACACCGCCCCCGGGTGTCACCCACCAGCGCGACCCGGGGATACCGGGGTCCGAGTCCTCAAGGAGCAGCACCTCCCGGCCGCTGGTCACGATCACCCGCGCGCCGGTGCGATGACTCCAGGGCCGCTTCACGCTACCGGTCACGTTCGTGGCGGATTGTGTCATCCACCAGGGCCCGCCACGTTCTCACCAGGTCGGGATCCACGTAGGCCTTGAAGGAGCCGCCCGGCCGGGCCGGGGACCCGATGTGGAACGCCCGCACCCCGGCGCGCACCAGCCACGGGATGTGTTCCGCCTGCAACCCCCCGCCCACCATCATCAACTGCGCAATACGCTCATCCGACTTTGCGCGAATGAGCAGATCGTCGAGCCCCTGGGCAACACCGCGGGCTGAACCCGCAGTTAACACCTGATCGAGCCGCGGAAGCCGCAGCAGCGAGGCCCACGCCCGGTCCTGGTCCAGGCAGTGGTCCACGGCCCTGTGGAAGGTCCATGGCCAATCGCCGGCGCCCACCAACTCGGTCACCACTTCCTCGTCCACCCCGGCGTGGCCGTTGAGGAACCCCAGCACCACCCCGTCGGCGCCGGCGTCGAAGTAGCTGGAGATCAGCCCCCTCAACCGCGTGACCTCACCCCCGTCGGTACCGAACCCCTCGCGCAACCGCACCATGGGGCGCACCTGGATACTCGTTGCCCTCCGCACCTTGTCCACCATCGCTGGCTCCGGCGACAGCCCGCCCTCGTCCATGGACCCGACCAGTTCAATGCGATCCGCGCCGCCGGCCTCTGCGCGCTCCGCATCGGCGGCGTGCAGCGCGATGACCTCCAACATGCTCATGGGCCCATCCTGCCAACAGAAGAGCCCGGCGTGGGCCGTGGCGCGCTGTCCACGGGACGCGGGAACGCAACAGGGCGGCCCGGAGAACCGGACCGCCCTGAAGATGTGTTGCTGGGTGTTGCTGGACTCAGAAGCCCATGCCGCCCATGCCACCCATGTCGTCGCCGCCGCCGCCCATCGCGGGTGCCTTCTCAGGCTTGTCCGCGATGACTGCTTCGGTGGTGAGGAACAGGGCTGCGATGGAGGCAGCGTTCTGCAGTGCGGAACGCGTCACCTTGGCGGGGTCGATGATGCCGGCGGCAACCATGTCGACGTACTCGCCGGTGGCTGCGTTGAGGCCCATGCCCGCGTCCAGGTGGGACACCTTCTCCGCCACGACGCCGCCCTCAAGGCCGGCGTTGAAGGCGATCTGGCGCAGAGGCGCAGAGGAGGCCGACAGCACGATCTGTGCGCCGATCGCCTCGTCGCCGGTCAGCTCGTCGAGCTTGACGGCCTTGGCGGCCTGCAGGAGTGCCACGCCACCGCCGGGGACGATGCCCTCTTCGATGGCAGCCTTCGCGTTGCGGACGGCGTCCTCAATGCGGTGCTTGCGCTCCTTCAGCTCCACCTCGGTGGCTGCGCCGACCTTGATGACAGCAACGCCGCCTGCCAGCTTGGCCAGACGCTCCTGCAGCTTCTCACGGTCGTAGTCGGAGTCCGAGTTCTCGATCTCGCGACGGATCTGCGCAACGCGACCCTCGATCTGGGCGGAGTCTCCGCCACCCTCGATGATCGTGGTCTCGTCCTTTGTGATGAGGACCGAGCGTGCACGGCCCAGCATGTCGAGCGTGACGGTGTCGAGCGACAGGCCAACCTCTTCGCTGATGACCTGGCCACCGGTGAGGATGGCGATGTCGTTCATCATTGCCTTGCGGCGGTCACCGAAGCCGGGGGCCTTGACGGCCACGGACTTGAAGGTGCCACGGATCTTGTTGACGATGAGGCCTGCGAGGGCCTCGCCGTCGACGTCCTCGGAGATGACCAGCAGCGGCTTGCCGGACTGCATGACCTTCTCGAGTACGGGCAGCAGGTCCTTCAGCGAGGAGATCTTGCTGCTGGCGATCAGGACGTACGGGTCGTCGAGCGTGGCTTCCATGCGCTCGGCGTCGGTGACGAAGTACGGCGAGATGTAGCCCTTGTCGAAGCGCATGCCCTCGGTGAGTTCGAGGTCCAGACCGAAGGTGTTGGACTCCTCGACCGTGATGACGCCTTCCTTGCCGACCTTGTCCATCGCCTCGGCGATGATCTCGCCGACGATGGGGTCAGCGGCGGAGATCGATGCCGTGGCCGCGATCTGCTCCTTGGTCTCGACGTCGATGGCCATTGCGGCGAGCTGCTCGACGATCGCCGCGACGGCGGTCTCGATGCCCTTCTTAAGACCCATCGGGTTGGCCCCGGCCGTGACGTTGCGCAGGCCCTCGCGGACCATTGCCTGTGCCACGACGGTGGCGGTGGTGGTGCCATCACCGGCGACGTCGTCAGTCTTCTTGGCGACTTCCTTGACGAGCTCGGCGCCGATCCGCTCGTAGGGATCCTCCAGCTCGATCTCCTTGGCGATGGACACGCCGTCGTTGGTGATGGTGGGTGCGCCCCACTTCTTCTCCAGCACGACGTTGCGGCCCTTGGGGCCAAGTGTGACCTTGACTGCGTCGGCGAGCTGGTTCATGCCCCGCTCGAGTCCGCGTCGGGCCTCTTCGTTGAATTCAATGAGCTTTGCCATGGTGTTTCGGGAGTCCTCCCGTCCTGTGGGGCCTTCACGGCCCCGTGATGGTCGTTCGTGGGTTGTGCCGGACCGACGATGCCCGCGACGGACGGCCCTGGGGCCTCACCGATGGTCCAGTGGCACTCTCAACAGTAGAGTGCCAAGTCAATTATTAGCACTCGGCACCCGAGAGTGCAAAGGATACGCTGGCTGACGACCCTACTTTTCGTGCAGGAGCGCCATGAATCGCAACGCCGTCATCCGCAACATCGGCAACGTCGCGAACCTGTCGACACCCCTGGGCCTGCTGGTGGCGGTGGCCGGGCGCGGTCGACTCTCGGTGGTCGAGGGCCTCGTTGTCGCCGACCGCGTCACGCTGCCGGGCGTGACGGCGTCGGCCATGACGATCGGCAGCGTGGTGCTGGTGCCCCGCCGGAGCCTGTCCGAGGCGAGGGCCCGGATACCCGGGCTGCTGGAGCACGAGGGCCACCACGCCTACCAGTGGGCCTACTGCCTGGGTCTGCCGTTCATCGCCGCCTACGGGGCGGCCACAGGGTGGTCCTGGCTCCGCAGCGGGGACAGGGCCGCGGCCAACACCTTCGAGGTGCAGGCGGGGCTGGCGCTGGGCGGCTATCCAGCGAGGGAGACGCGCCCGGTTGACGACGGCCTCCGGGCGATGGCCGGCGCCGCGGCGTCCTGGTTCAGCGGCGCAGGCGCTCGGCGGAGCGGGCGGCCTGGCGCTGCGAGCGCAGCCGACGAAGACGCTTGACCAGAAGCGGCTTGTACTCCAGGGCTGCCGGGGTGTCGATGAGGGTGTTCAACCGCTGGTAGAAACGTGTGGCGGAGGTCCCGAAGCGCTCCATGATGGCCTGTTCCTTGGGCACCGTGGAGACGAACCAGCTCTCCTCGAAGTCGAGGATCGCGGCGTCGTCGTCGGCGAGCACGGAGGACTCGAAGGAAGCGGCGTGGGACATGCGCAACAGCATACGCCCCGGGAATCACAACGGTGTCATTCCCCAGCGTCGCACCCCTTGGGGCGCTTGAACGCAACCCGGATACAGGGTTGACTGGGGACATGACCACACAGCACGCGCGCAGCCACCCCACCCACGGAGCGTCGCGATGCTGAGAATCACCGGCGCCCGCCAGTCCTACGCCTGGGGAACCACGGATGCCATCCCGGCCATCCTCCACCAGAGCCCCGACGATCTCCCGTTCGCCGAGTACTGGCTCGGCACCCACCCCCTGGGTGACGCCAGGGTGGAGGGCGAGGGCTCCCTGTCAACCACCCTCACGGCCCAACCCGAACTACTCGGGGAGGCCACCGTGGAGGCGTTCGGCGGGAAGCTGCCGTTCCTCATGAAGCTGTTGTCGGCCGGTTCCCCGCTGAGCCTGCAGGCTCACCCGTCGCGCACCCAGGCGGAGCAGGGGTACGCCCACGAGTCGCTCATGGGCATCCCGCTGTCATCACCGGACCGGTCCTTCAAGGACGACTGGCCCAAGCCCGAGACCATCATCGCCCTGGAACCCTTCGAGGGGCTCGTGGGTTTCCGCGACCCCGTCGCCTCGGCCGAATTGTTTGAGGGGCTGGGGCTCGGGGAAGCCCTGAGCTCGGTGATCGGGCCGCTGCGCGACCGCACCACCACACCCGCGCTGCAGGAGGTCTTCCTCGACGTCCTGTCCCTCGGTGAGCGTCGCCACCTCGTGGACGAGGTCCTGGGGGCGGCCGTGCGCCATCTGGACGCCCCCGGCGATCTGGGCATCTTCGCGCGCACCGCCGTCGAACTCGACGAGCACTTCCCCGGCGACCCCAGCATCCTGGCGGCCCTGCTGCTCAACAGGTTCAAGCTGCAGCCCGGCGAGGCACTCAGTCTGGGCGCGGGTGTCATGCACGCATACCTCCGCGGGACCGGCGTGGAGGTGATGGCCAACTCCGACAACGTGCTGCGCGGCGGGTTGACCCGCAAGCACATCGACGTGGACGCCCTGCTGCACGTGGTGAGGTTCGAGCCCACCCGGGTCCACGCGCTCCTGCCGGAGGGCTCAGACGGCATCTACTGCTACCCCACCACCGTCGCCGAGTTCGAGGTGTGGCTCATCCAGCCCACCAGTGCGGACGCCGTCGACCTGCCACGCTCCGACGCCGGCCGCATCTGCCTGGTGACCGCCGGGTCCTTCACCATGCGGGACGACTCCGGCCCCCTGGAGTTGACGCAGGGCCAGTCCGTGTTCGTGGGGGCGGGAGAGCACGTCCACGTCTCCGGACACGGGAAGATGTTCATGTCCACGTCCGGCGCCTAGGCGCGCGTTGTTGTTTTCCGGCCGGATTCGGCACAATGTGTGCCACTGCCTCCGTAGCTCAGCGGCCAGAGCACTCGCCTTGTAAGCGAGCGGTCGAGGGTTCGACTCCCTCCGGGGGCTCCATGCAGGGCCGGTGGGGGCATGGTGGACAATGGCGACCATGAGTTTCGAACCCAGCAAGTGGACACAGATCATCACCGCGGACCCGGGCCACTCCCGCCGCTACGTGGAACGCTTCGAGATGATGGCAGCCGCCGGCCACGACCTCTTGGGCGAAGCACGCACGGTTGATGCCATGGTGCCGCGCAACGCCCGCATCCTCGACGCCGGGTGCGGCCCGGGCCGCCACGGAGGCCACCTCATGTCACTCGGCCATGCCGTGGTGGGTGTGGACGGCGACCCGACGCTCATCGCGGCTGCGCAGGCGTCGCACCCGGATGGGACCTGGGTGGTGAGCGACCTCGCGGAACTGGACCTCCCCGGCCGTGGCGTCGCCGCGGACTTCGACGCCATCCTCTGCGCGGGCAACGTCATGGGCTTCCTCGCCCCCAGCACGCGCATCCCCGTGCTGGAGCGGTTCAGGAGCCACCTGTCGGACGGGGGTCGCGCAGTCATCGGCTTCGGCGCCGGCCGCGGATACGAGTTCGACGACTTCTTCCGCGACCTTGACGCCGCAGGACTGACGGTGGACCTGGCGCTGTCCACCTGGGATCTCCGGCCCTACCGACCGGGAGACGGCTTCCTCGTGGCGCTCTGCGGCCGTTCCTGACTCAGTCCGCAGAGGCGGCGGACGGCTTCTTCCTGAAGACGGTGGTGACCACGATGACCACCAGCAGGCCGATGGCGACGTAGCCGGCGTAGCGGGCGTACACGTCGAGCACAGCCACGGCGGGCTCGCCCAGCCGCCAACCCAGCGCGAAGAATCCCACGAGCCACACGGTGCTGGCGATGTAGTCGTAGATGAGGAAGCGCTTCAGGCTCATGTTCGTGGCCCCCGACAGCACGAACACGACCTGCATGAGCGGTAGCGGAATCGGGACGTAGGCCACGAGGAACCCGACGGGCCCCAGTTTTTTGGCCCACCGCTCCGCCACGGCGTACGTTCTGGCGGCCCGTTTGCTGCGCCCCGCCCAGATCTCGATCATCCCGCGGCCCCACAGCTTGCCGGCCCACCAGTAGATCCAGTCGAACTTGAGGCTCAGGATGGACGCCACGAACAGCACGATGGGCCAGTGGCCCATCTGCCCGACGCTGGCCAGCGCGCCGCTGGCGGTGACGGCCGTGCGGCCGCCGGTGATCATTGCGAGGATGTCCGGCGCCGCGGCCAGCAGCCACGCCCGGGTGGGGATCAGGATGAGGCTGAACACTCCGACCACGCCGAACCAGGCGAGGCAGGCGATGTCGGCGCGACCCGGTTCCTTCTTCCAGGGCATGCCCTCGGCCTCCCACCACTGCGGTTCCTGCTGCGTGGAGGAGGTGGGCTCATCGCTGGAGGATTCGGGCTCGGAAGACACCCCTGCAGCGTACGCGAGCGACGAGGACGGATCCACGGGCTGCCCACCGGGCGCGGTGCCGGTGCAACGATTCGGTCACGATCATGGGCCCCGCTGTGGTTGGGGCACGCCCTTCCGTGTAATGTCCCGGACAGGAAGACTTGAACTTCCGTCCACTCGGATCGTCGGGCACGTACCTGCCCGTGGAAAGGAATGTGGCATGGCCACCGTTAGTTACCGTCAAGCATCTCGCGTCTACCCCGGCTCGGATCGCGCGGCCGTTGAAAAGCTGGACCTGGAGATCGCCGACGGCGAATTCATGGTCCTCGTCGGCCCCTCCGGCTGTGGCAAGTCCACGTCGTTGCGCATGCTCGCCGGCCTCGAAGAGGTCAACTCGGGCAACATCTTCATTGGCGACCGCGACGTCACCGACCTGCCCCC
>JBDSRF010000064.1:0-8067 GCA_039929445.1 Arachnia sp.
CTTCCGGTGATGCTGGGCTGGTTCGCCGAGGGTCCCAACCCGGACTTCGGTCTGCTGGCGTTCCGTCAGCTGTCCGAGAAGCTCGGGGACACCAGTTGGTACCTGCGGGCCCTGCGCGACGAGGGCTGGATGGCGCAGAGGCTGGCCCGCGTCGCCTCGTCCAGCCGGTACGTGGTGGACCTCCTCAAGCGGGCACCGGAAATGGTGCAGATGCTGGCGAGCCGCGAGGAACTGGAGCCGCGCTCCGCCGCCGACCTCACCGACGCCATGACCCGCGCCGCCAACCGGCACGACGACGAGGTGAAGGCCATCGCGTCCGTGCGTGGGTTGCGCCGTCGGGAGTTGTGCCGCATCGCGCTGGCGGATGTGCTGGGCAACGCGGACGTCAACCCCGTGGGGGTGGCGCTGTCGGACCTGGCCTCGGCATCCATCGACGCCGCCCTTGCCATCGCCGCCCGCACTGTGGCGTCCCCGCCCGTGGGGGTGGTGGCGCTGGGGAGCTGGGGTGGCAACGAGATGAGCTATTCCTCGGATGCAGATGCCATGTTTGTGGTGGCTGACGACGTCGACGCCGATGGCCGAGCCGCTGCGACGGCGCTGGTGCGCCGCGCCGCCGACATCCTCGGCAAGCCGGGACCCGAGCCGGCGTTGGTTCTGGACAGCGATCTGCGTCCCGAGGGCAAGGGCGGTCCGCAGGTGCGCACAGTCTCCTCCTATGCCACCTACTACGAGAAATGGTCGTCGACCTGGGAGGCCCAGGCCATGCTGAGGGCCCGGCCGGGGGCCGGTGACCGCGCGCTGGCGGAAGCCGTAATCCGGGGCACCGACCGGCTGCGCTACCCCGTCGGTGGGCTGACCCACCAGCAGACGTCTGACATCCGGCGGCTCAAGTCCCGGATGGAGGCCGAACGCATCCCCAAAGGGGTGCCCAAGGAGCGGCACCTGAAGCTGGGGTCCGGCGGCCTGTCCGACATCGAATGGAGCATCCAGCTCCTGCAGCTCAACCACGCCCATGACCACCCGGAACTGCGCACCCCCGCCACCCTCGAGGCGCTGACGGCGGCCGCGTCGCTGGAGTTGGTGACCGCCCGCCAGGCCCACGACCTCCGGACTGCGTGGGAACACATCAGCCGGCTGAGGAACGCCATGATGCTCGTGCGGGGGAGGGCCAGCGACTCCCTTCCCGCCGACTTCCGGGAGTTGGCCGCCATCGCCGACCTGCTGGGCTACGGCCCGCGCCAGTCGTCGCAGATGCTGGAGGACACCCGGCGTCTCATGCGCCTTGCCCATCAGGTGGTGGATGAAATCTTCTGGTCGGACCCACAGCCGACGTAGGAGCGAGCGCCCGGAACGGGGGTCGTCTTGTTTCTCCCGCCGGTGGGCGATCGGCCCGCCCGCATGTCGCCGATGGGCGTGGTACCGCACCCCGGTCGATGATGTCTCGTCATGGCCCGGTTGGTAGTGTGGTGGTCAACATACGTGTTCCGGGGTCGGTGTAAGTCCGAACCGGCGGTGACAGCCCGCGACCCTTCGACGCTCTCCTGAGCTGACAAGGTTGATTCGGTGGAACTCCGAGGCCGACAGTCAAAGTCTGGATGGGAGGAACGCGTCGCTGTGGCATCCGTGCCCAGCGGCGGCTTGGGCATGCCATTTTGTGCGTGTCACGGTGCCGTCGCCGGAAACGGCCGTGCCGTGGCGTCTCGACCAACCCCGGACCTGACTTGAAAGGTTTCGGGAGTGACTGGTCGTACACAGGCCCGCGCAGTGGCGCACTGGGGGCTGTGGTCCGCCTACCCGGGACGCGTCCGGCCCACACACGGCGCGTGGCGCTGGATCCCCGCAACACTGGCCCTGGGCCTGGTGCTGCTCCTGTGGTGGGGTGTCACCGCGACCGGTCTGGTACCGACGGTGGTGTTGCCCCATCCCTTTGATGTCGTCGTCCGGGTGGCCGCCTGGGTGGTCGATGGCACGGGATGGCGCTATTTGGCGCCGACGCTGGGTGCGGCACTGCTCGGCAGTGTGATCGCCATGGTGGCTGCGATCCCACTCGGAATCGCCATCGCCCACTCCCGCCTGCTGGCAGCCATCTTCGAGCCGTTCGTGGCGTTCTCCCAGACCATCCCGCTGGTGGCGATCGCACCCCTGCTTGCGCTGTGGATCGGCTACGGCCTGGTCCCCATCGCGGTGCTGTGCGCCATCATCTCGTTCTTCCCGATGGTCACCACCACGGTGATTGGCCTGCGTGGCATGGACATGAGAATCATCGAGCACGCCATGCTGGACGGGGCCTCCCCGTGGCAGCGGCTGCTCCACGTTGAGTTGCCCATCGCCGCCCCCGCCGTCCTCGCAGGTATCCGGGCCGGGTTCGTCCTTTCCATGACGGGGGCCATCGTGGGCGAATTCGTCATGGGCGGGGCCGGTCTCGGCACCCTCCTGACCATCTCCAGGGAGGCGGCCGACAGCGTCGGCGTCTTCGCCGTCCTGGTGTGGATCGCTGTGGCAGCGCTCGTGCTGCAGGGCTCCATCCAGATTGCTGAACGAGCAAGCACCCACCGACTCCAGGGAGAACACTCATGAGAACCACACGTCGCCAGCTGCTGGCCGGAGCGCTCGCAGTGGGTGCCCTCACCGGCCTCGCGGCCTGCACCACCCCCGTCGCCGCGCCGACGCCGGAGCGACAGTCCTTGACGATCGGACTCACCTACATCCCCAACGTCCAGTTCAGCCCGTTCTACGTGGCGCTGGATTCCGGACTCTTCGCTGATCAGGGCCTCGACGTGACCCTGCGCCACCACGGCGCCCAGGAGGACGGATTCGGTGCGCTCCTGGCGGAGCGGGAGGACGTCGTGTTCGCCAGCGGGGACGAGGCCGTGGTGGCGTCGGCCACTGGCGCGACGGTGGCCACGTTCGGCACCGGCTTCCAACAGTTTCCGGGCGTGCTGCTGGCGGCGAAATCCTCCGGCATCAAACGGGTCGAGGACCTCAGGGGCAGGACCATCGGGATGCCGGGTCACTTCGGCTCCAGCTACTACACCGTCCTGGCGGCCCTGCACCTCGCCGGGCTCAGTGATGCTGACGTGAAGCTGCAGGACATTGGCTACACCCAGGTCAGTGCGCTCACCACGGGCAGGGTGGACGTCGTGGTGGGCTACAGCAACAACGAGACAGTGCAGTTCGCCACCACCGGCTTCGACGTGGTGGAGATCCTGGTGCAGGATCCGGCCAAGCCGACGCTGGTGGGCCCTGGTCTCGTCACGGTCCCGGGCCGCCTGAACGACGAGGTCCTCGCCCGCATCAACGCCGCCGTACTGGAAGCCGAGAAGCGGATCCTGGCGGACCCCGACCTGGCCATTGAGGCCACCAGGGCCGAAGTGCCCACGCTGTCGGATCCCGCACAGGAGAAGACGGCGCGAGCGGTCCTGGCGGCCACGTCGAAGCTGTGGCTGCGCGACGGGCAACCCAGCCTGGCCGTCGACACCGCGGCCTTCCAGCGGATGGGGACGTTCCTGACCCGGGCGGGCATCATCACCGCGCCCCCGAAGGACCCCACCATTGCGGTGTGACGCGAAGGCGGAGCGTCCCGGGCATCTGCTCAACGAGCGTCGCTGGTCTCGACCTCATCCTCGTCGATGCCGTGACGGCCGAACTGGTCCACGTGCAGGCGCTTCGGCCACCAGATGGCCGGGCCGATGTCGTAGGTCAGGGCCGGCACGAGCAGGGTGCGCACCACGAACGTGTCCAGCAGCACGCCGAACGCGACGATGAACGCCAGCTGCAACAGGAACAGGATGGGCAGGACCGCCAGGGCGCTGAAGGTGGCGGCCAGCACGATCCCGGCAGACGTGATGACGCCACCGGTGACTGCCAGACCCCTCACGATGCCCTGCCGGGTGCCGTGGACCAGCGACTCCTCCCGGACCCGGGTCATGAGGAAGATGTTGTAGTCGATGCCCAGAGCCACGAGGAACACGAACCCGTACAGAGGCACCGACGGGTCGGCTCCCGGCAGCTTGAGGATGTGGTTGAACACGATGGCGGCTGTCCCCATGGCAGTGCCGAAGGACAGCACGGTCGTGGCGATCAGAAGCACGGGTGCAAGCACGCTGCGCAGCAGGAGCATGAGGATGATCAGGATGACCACCAGCACCACGGGGATGATGAGGTTGCGGTCGTGGATGGAGGTGTCCTTGGTGTCAATGGCCACCGCCGTCGTCCCACCGACCTCGGCCGTGTCGCCCAGATCGGCCCGCAGCGCGCGGACTGTCTCCTCGGCCTCGGCCGTGTCGGCCGGATCCGTGAGGGTTGCCTGCAACAACACCTGGCCGTTGTTGACCGTCGGTTCCGGTGCAGGTGTTCCGGGCGGCCCGAACGGCTTCACGCCGTCGGTGGTCACCGGCGCCGAGCCGGACGGGGAGTCGGAGGCCAGCACGCTCAGCGACGAGACACCCTTGGAGGCCAGCAGCACGTCGGCCACCTCCTGCAGACGCGACTGGTCCACGAGCACGTTGGCGGGGTCGCCCGAGCCGCCGGGGAAGTGCTCCGCCAGGACAGCCTGGCCGTCGCGGGCATCGCTCGTGCCCAGCACGAGCTCGCTCGTGGGGACGCCGTCGGCCTTGAGGGTGGGGACGAACGCGGCACCGACCGCCAAGAGGAGCGCGCACACGATCCATGTGGCCCGGGGGCGCTTGGAGATGAACCGGCCGGCGGAAGCGTAGGGGCCGGACCTCATCTGCGCCTCGGCCGAGCGGTCGGGATCGAACAGGGGGCGGCGGGGCCAGAAGGCGCTGCGACCCAGCAGGTACAGCATGGCGGGCAACAGCGTGAGCGCCGCCAGCATGGCGAACACGATGCCGATGGCCGCCACGGGACCGAGTGACTTGTTGGAGGACAGGTCGCTGAGCAGCAGGCACAGCAGTCCTGCGATGACCGTCCCACCCGATGCGAGGATCGGTTCGAACGATCCCTTGAGGGTGGCCAGTGTGGCGACGTGGCGGGACTTGTGTCGGCGCAGTTCCTCGGCGTAGCGGGAGGTGTAGAGCAGGGAGTAGTCGGTGGTGGCGCCGATGACGAGGATGAAGAGGATGCCCTGGGTCTGCCCGTTCAGGGTCAGGATGCCGTCCTTGGCGAGCCACCAGTTCACCAGTAGCGCCACGCACAGGGCGAACAGGCTGGTTGCCAGCACGAGGAAGGGCAGCAGCACAGCCCGGTACACAAGGAGGAGAATCACCAGCACGGCGCCCAGCGCCACGAGCAGCAGGATGCCGTCGATGCCGGCGAAGGCGTCGGTCAGGTCTGCGGTGAAACCGGCCGGCCCCGTCACGTGGGCGGTGACGCCCGGGGGGAGCCCCTCGCGCAGCGTGTCACGCATGGTGTTGACGGTGTCGCCGATCTCGGAGTCGGTGGACAACGGCACGAATGCCTGGGCCGCCAGACCGTCCTTGGAGGGGATGAGAGGCGATGTGGAATCCACGCCCGTGAGATCTGAGAGGGAGCCGACCTTGTCGGACAGCGTCTTCAGCGTGGCGTCGTCGAGGGGGGATGTGGAATCGACGATGACGATGGCCGGGATCTGGCTGTCGCCGACGAAGTCGATGAACCGCTCACCCACCTTTGTCGCATCGGCGTTGGCCGGCAGGAAGCTTGCCTGGTCGTTGCTGGCCACCTCGTCGATGCGTCCGAAGTATGGGCCACCCACACCGGCTGCCGCGAACCATATGACCACGAGGAACGCCGGCAGCAGAATCCGGAGGATGCGAGACCCCCGGGATCGTTTGTGCTCGTCAGGACTGTGTTGATCGGCCGCGGGCCTCAGGTCGGTGGCGGTCACAGCGTCTCCTTGAAAGTTCTATGACTAGATAATCTAGCTGATATGTAAGCTAGACTATCTAGCATGTCGTCGTCAATACCTCCCAAGGAGCCACCGCAGGTGGGGCGCTACGACGCCGTCGGAAGCTCGGTGACCCTGGCTCTGCGGGACCTGTTGCGCAATTACGGCGAACTCCAGCGCCACGTCGCTGACGAACTGGGGCTCGGCCTCAATGACGTCGCAGCGCTGGAGCACCTCATCGGCCGCTCCGAGGTGGGCCCGGCGGGGCTTGCCGCGTTGCTGGGCATGACCACCGCCTCAGCCACCGTCCTCGTCGACCGGTTGGAGAAGGCGGGCCACGTCGAGCGTCGCAGGCATTCGCACGACCGGCGACGCAAGCAACTCGTGGTGACCGAGCACGCGCAGGACGCCGTGTTCACCACGCTGAAGCCGGTTTTCGACATGCACAGGGACATTGACCGGCACTACAGCGTGCAGGAGCAGGCGGTCATCGCGTCCTATCTCCGACGGGTCAGCCAGCAGTACCACGACCACGTGCACGGCACCGCTGACGACGGAGATGCACACATGGGCACCCCCTCCTGAGGAAGTCCTCCTGCCGGATCCAGAATATTCCCCCGTTCGCTGGTGGCGGACGGAGTTGGTCGCAGGGGCCGCCCGCTGGTGTGATGAGGGCATGGTCCTGCTTCTCGTCACCCGTGCTTGGGTCGATTTGCAACGCCAGTCAAGCGCGATCTGTTGAGGCTTCGAGCCTCCTCATCGCACGCGCCGCCACGACAGGCGGCCCGGACACCCCGTTGACCACTTCCACCAAGGGACCCCCATGTCTGCAACCACCCAGGTTGAGGCGCCGCAGTCGGCGCCCGCCAAAAACACCAACCCGCTCTCCAAGTTCAGCGTCCAGATCGTCCTCGGTCTCATCGTTGGCGTGATCCTGGGCGGCATCGCCGCTGCCATCGGGACGGTGGGGTCCGGTGACGCGGCGCAGCCCAACTGGCTGTCGGCCACCCTCGCCGAGATCGGCAACTCCTATGTGGGCCTGCTGAAACTGCTCGTCGTGCCGCTCGTCGTCACCGCCGTCATCTCCTCCATCGCCCGTCTCCGTGAGGTGGCAAACGCTGCACGCCTCGCAGCCCAGACGCTGCTCTGGTTCGCCATCACGGCGTTCGCCTCCGTCCTGGTCGGCATCGGCGTGGGCCTCGTCACCCGACCGTGGTTGACCGGCGGCGTGACTGCCGCTGCGGAGCGCCAGCCGAGCTACATGGGTTCGTGGACCGCCTTCCTCACGGGGCTCCTGCCTGAGAACATCTTCGGGCTCGGCGTGCGGGTCTCCGGATCGGTGGACACCGGCTTCACCGGCAGCGCGTCGATCAACGTGCTCCAGATCCTGGTGCTGTCCATCGCCTTCGGCATCGCCGCCCTCAAGGTGGGGGAGAAGGCCGACGGGTTCATCAACTTCACCGAATCCGCACTGGCCGTGGTGCAGAAGGTGCTCTGGTGGATCATCCGCCTCGCGCCCATCGGCACCGCCGCGCTCATCGGCCACGCCATCGTCGACTACGGGTGGGCCTCGCTCGCCTCCCTCGGCACCTTCACGGCCGCGCTGTACGTGGGGCTGCTGATCGTCTGGGCCGTGATCTACCCGCTGATCCTCAAGCTCAACGGGCTGCCCATCGCCACGTTCTACCGCAACGTGTGGCCCGTCATCACCCTCGGCTTCGTGACCCGTTCGTCCATGGGCGTCATGCCCGTCACGCAGCAGGTGACCGAACGCAACCTCGGTGTGCCGCGCTCCTACTCCAGCTTTGCCGTGCCACTGGGCGCCACCACCAAGATGGACGGGTGCGCCGCCGTGTACCCGGCGCTCGCTGCCATCTTCGTGGCCCAGTTCTACGGCATTGACCTGAGCATCACCCAGTACCTGCTCATCATCTTCGTGTCGGTCCTGGGGTCTGCGGCCACCGCCGGCACCACCGGCGCGACGGTGATGCTCACGCTGACCCTCTCCACGTTGGGCCTGCCGCTGGCTGGCGTCGGCCTGCTGCTGGCAGTGGAGCCCATCGTCGACATGGGCCGCACCGCCCTGAACGTCACGGGTCAGGCCCTGGTGCCGACGATCGTCGCCAAGCGCGAGGGAATCCTGGACCGCGAGATCTTCGACGCAGCCCCCTCCTTCGACGGAGTGAAAATTTGACGACGTTGGTCCATTGACCACGACGAAGTGCCCGGAGCCGATTGGC
>JBDSRF010000065.1:0-14114 GCA_039929445.1 Arachnia sp.
GAGCAGGTCCAGTTGGCTGCCGAGCCAGTCGAGGTACTCCTCCGAGTAGATCCCCGGCTCCGGTTCGACGGCCGCCCAGATCATGCCGAGACGCACGACCGTGAACCCGCGGGCCGCGAGATCCGCGACGTCCGCAGCGCTCCACGGACCCATGAACTCCTCGGCCTCCGTGGCGCCGGGTCTGCCCTTGTGGACCAAGTTGATGCCGTGCAGCACCCGCTGGCGGCCGTGCTCGTCCCGCAGAACAGAGCCATCCGTGTGAAGTCGCATGCCCAACCCCCCTCTGGGCACGTCATTGCTGCCCGGAAGCCACAACCTAGTCAACGATGACGGCGGTGTCCGGGCGCAGGCCAATCTCGTGCGGTGGCGGGGCGGGCGGGTCAGGCGTGGAAGGCGGCGAGGAACCTGTCGCGCACCGTGTCCATCCTCCAGACGGGCGCGTCCGGGGAGGGGAGGACGCCGTCGTCCCAGCCCCACCCGCCGATCTGCTCGAACACGGCCGGGTCCTTCGCGATGACCGTGATCGGCACGTCACGACCCCGGTCGGTGCCGGTCACGACGGCGGCGGGTTGGTGGTCGCCCATCACCACCAGGACCGTGTCCTCGTCGCCATGGGCCTCCATGAAGGAGAACACCGAGGCAAGCGAGTACTCGATGGAGCTGACGTAGGCGGCCCGCGTTGCAGCGACACCCGACGGGGCGGCGCTCTGGGGCATGGCGCTGTAGACGGACCCGTCGCCAATCTCCCCCTGCGGCACCAGTCGTGGCAGCGGCGCCCACGGGGCGTGGCTGGAGACCAGGTCGACCTCCGCCATCACCGGCTGCCGATCGTCGGCTGCGAGTTCCAGCCGGTGGAGGGCCTCCAGTGTGTACTGGTCCGGGATCGTCGGGTACCCGAAGCGGGGTCCCGCGTACCCGACGTTGCGGGAGTCGTAGAGCTGGTCCCAGTGGTAGAACGAACGGCGCGACCAGTCGGCCGTGTTGGCGGGGACGTCCACCACGGTCCGCCAGCCCGCCCGGCCGAAGGCGTGGCTGAGGGTGAGGCGGTCGCTGTCCAGTAGGACGTCGTAGCGTTGCTTGCTGTCCACCCACAGGCCGGACTGGAGTGTGGAGTGGGCCAGCCAGCTGATTCCCCCGACGGTGGGGGAGGTCAGGAAGGCGCTGCGGGAGGAGAATCCTGCGCTGTGAAGCCGGTCGTTTTCAGAGGCGAGGAGTTCCCTGACGCCGCCCGAGAGTTCCGGATCCTCGAGCGCCACCCGGCCGTAGCTCTCGATGAAGACGAAGAGGACGTCCTTGCCGCGCAGGCCGGCGAGGAGTTCGTCACTGGGGGTGGTGTGGAGGGGATCACGGGCGGCCGCGTCGGCGAACTCGCGTTTGTCGCGGAGGCCCTGCGGGATGGCGGTCACCTGGCGGTAGGCGTACTGCGACGCATCACTCGAGGCCAGGGGCGCCCCTCCCACATCCACTTGGCCGAGGGCGAGCACCAGCCAGATTACCGCCAGGGCGACCGTGACGCGTCGCGCCGTTCGGCGGTGCTTCGCCGCCGCCCCGCCGATCCGCGCCACGGCCAGAGGCATGGCCACGAACAGGGCGAGGACGATGAGCCCGGCCAGAGCCAGCAGCCCCAGCCCCGCGGGACGCCCGACGGCGTCGAGCAGGAGGGTGGCGCCGGAGACGACGTTGCCCCAGTCGACCACCGGGTTGAAGAAGCGACCCAGTGCTGCCATGAAGCCGATGTCCAGCAGGCGAAGGACGCTGAAGGCGGCCAAAGCCACACCGGCGATCACGGCCAGCGCTGTGCGGCTGCGCGTCGCTCCGACCGGCAGCGCCACGAGGAGGGTCAGGAGAACCACGGCCTCCAGTGGCATGCGCAGGAAGGCGGCGGGGACGACCTGATCGAGCGCACTGGGAAGTGTCAGGGCACACCAGAGGAGCGCCGCGGCGAGTCCGGCGAGGCCGATGCCCCGGGCCGTCTGCATGCCCACCTCCTGTACCCGGTTCGGGGTTGGGTTGGTGTGGGACCACCCACACCAACCCAACACCCAAGCCTTCGCGGGTGCTACGCGTCCGCGGAGTTGCTGCTGATGCCCGGCTTGCCGTCGTGGATGATCTTGCCGGGGTTCAGGTTGTTACCCGGGTCGATGCCCTCGAACAGCGTGCGCTGCATGTGGACGCCTGCCGGGGAAATGTCCTGGGCCAGCCACGGGCTGTGCTCCTCGCCCACACCGTGGTGGTGGGAGATGGTGCCGTGGTTGTCCATGAACGACTGCTGGATGGCCCGCTTGACCGCGTCGTAGGAGACGAGGTTGTCCTCGGACTCGTCAGCGATCGCGAACGTGAAGTACTGGCACGCGCCGGAGTGGTAGGAGTGACTCAGGTGGCAGAACACCACGCCCCGCACCCCGCGCGCCTCGAGCGCCTTGTGGGCGGCCGCGACGGTGTTGGTGTGGATATCCAGGGCGTGCGCCCACGGGGTGGTGGTCTCCGACACGTCGGCGACCAGACCGTGATCCAGCATGAAGTCGCGGATGTAGGGGGTGTCGTACTTCTTCTGGTCGTACAGGGAGCCCGGCCCCTTACCGACTCCCATGCCGTTGTTGGCCTTGATGATCTTGGAGACGAGGCCCTTGTGGTAGCGCATATGGTTGGCGCTGCCCTCGAAACCGACGAAGGACATGCAGATCCCCTCGAGGTCCCAGCCCCTGCGCTCCATGAGCTTCTGGATGGCCTTGTTGGCCAGTTTGCCGACGCGGCCAGAGGCCTTGCCGTTGGCCATGATGTACTGCGTCTCCAGCGGGTCCGACACCCTCGCCAGGATCACGTTGGCGTCGGAGGCGGCGATCTGCTCGCAGGCCTTCAGTCCGTCGGCGTAGGTGGCGAAGAAGTAGGCCTGCAGCTCACGCCCCTCGGGGAGGCGGTGCACCTGCACCCACGCCTCGGTGATGATGCCGAGGCGGCCCTCGGAGCCGAGCACCATCTCGCGAACGCTGGGGCCGGACGACGTCGACGGCAGCGGCCGGAGTTCCAGCACCTCCCCGGGCATGACCATGCGCAGGCCGCGCACGATGTCGGAGATGTCGCCGTACTTGTCGGACTGCATGCCGGAGCTGCGGGTGGCGATCCAGCCGCCGAGGGTGGACCAGACGAATGAGTCGGGCTGGTGTCCCATGGTCCAGCCACGGGCCTGCAGCTGGTCCTCCATGTCCGGGCCGAAGACGCCGGCCTGGATGCGGGCGATGCCGGAAATCTCGTCGATCTCCAGGAGGCTCTTCAGGCGGCCGGTGTTGACGATGACCACGTTGCGGGTCTCGCCGGGGACCGCTTCGGTGGCCGCGACGATGTTGGAGCCACCCCCGAAGGGGATCAGGACGAAGTCGTGCTCCACGGCCGCGTTGACCAGGGCGATGATCTCGTCCTCGTCGGCGGGATACACCACGACGTCGGGCACACGGCCGAGCTCGCCGCGACGCACGCGGACCAGGTCGCGCACACCCTTGCCGAAGGCGTGCACCACGCGGGTCTCGTCGTCGGTCTGGGCGTACTTGGCGCCGACGATGCCCTCCAGGGTGGCGCGCAGCTCATCGGTCAGCTGCGTGGCCGGAACGTCCAGTGATGAGAACGGCGGCACCGACGTCTTGGACACGTTGATGTCCACGCCAACGATCTTCTTCACGAAGGGCGCAAACTTCGGCTTGTCGTGATGGGTGTAGGCCTTGCCTTCCTCGCCCCAGCCCCACCACTTCTGCTGCTTCACGCCTTCGATCATTGGTCCTCCTGCTTGATAGCTCGTTGCCTGGCATCCTCGGCCAGCGCGGTGATCTCATTCTTCACTGACTTCTCCAGGGCCACCACGCGGGCGTACTCGTCCAGTGTCCTGGCCCCGTAGGCGCGCGCCGTCGAGTCGTGGAGCTCCAGCACCTGGCGGCGCATACGCTCGCTGAACTCGTGGGCGATCTCGCCGGGCAGCGGCTGCATCGGTCGCCCGATGACCACGTGCACCTCCGGGCGGCCACGCGGGAGATGCTTCTGCTGCGACGGCCACGCCGCGTAGGCACCCACGAGCGCGATGGGCAGCGCCGGCACGCCGCGCGAGATGCACAGCGCCGCAACACCCGGCTTGAAGGGCGCCATGGCCCCGGTGCGGGAGCGGGTGCCCTCCGGGAAGATGAGCAGGGGGACACCGTCGGCGAGCAGCGACGCGGACATGCCACGCTTCTGGCTTCGCTGGGATCCCTTGGCCTCTCCCCGGTCCTTGCCCCGGTCCACCGGGAAACTGTTGAAGAAGAGCGCCATCGGGCCCGACTTCCACCACTTGTCGTAGAAGAAGTCCGCGGCGGCACCGGTCGCGAGGTAGCGCGACAAACGATGCGGGAGGGCGCCGAAAATCAGGGGGGCGTCGAGGTGTGACGAGTGGTTGGAGACCACCACGAACGGCGCATCCAGGGCGTCGATGTTCGCGGCGCCGTGCACGTGGACACGCAGCAGACGCCAGACGTACGGCTTCAGCAACAGCATCTGGGCTGTCTGCCGCGTCGTCGCGTTCACCTTGGACGAATATCGCCCGCTCAGGTCCTTCTCCTTGGCCACGGTGTTGATGCCTCAGCGCTTCTTGCGGCTGTTGGTGAGCTTGATCGAGAACCAGCGGATGAATGCCCGCGGGCCGTGGTCGGCCAGGAGCATGGCCGCCTTCCACTTCCAGGTGGGGATGGACTCCAGTTTGCCCTTGTCGACGTCGGCGAGGCATTCCCTGACGAGGACGTCGGTGTCGATCCACACGATGTCGGGGAGGGAGTGGGCCGTGATGCCGGCCCTCTCGTGGAACTCCGTGCGCACCCAGCCCGGCAGGAGCGCCGTCACGGTGACGCCGGTGTTGCGCAACTCAAGGGCCAGGCTCGTGGAGTATGTCCGGGCCCACGCCTTCACGGCGGAGTAGTTGCCGGTGAAGATGACGGAGGAGGAGGAGGCCACGTTGATGATCTGGCCGCGGCCACGGTCCCGCATGGCCCGCCCAGCCGCGCCGCCAAGCACCAGCAGCGCCAGGCACATGACGTCGAGGGCCTTGGCGTGGGTGTCGACGTCGACGGCGTCCAGCACCGTGGAGTGCAGGCCGAAGCCGGCGTTGTTGATCAGCATGTCGATGGGGGCGTCGTCCGACTCCACCCGCCTGGCAACGCGAGTCATGTCCGCGCGATCGGAAAGGTCCGCGGACAGAGTCTCGACCGTGACGCCGTGCTGGGCCTGCAGCTCCGCTGCCACCTCGCCGAGTCGCTGGGCGTCACGCGCGACGAGCACCAGGTCCGTGCCCCGGCTCGCGAGTTCGCGAGCAAACGCCAAACCGATGCCGGAGGTGCCGCCGGTGATCAAAGCAGTGGACATGGTGCCTACGGTATCCCCCCGGCCGAACCCGTGGTAGCCGGTACCGATGCCCGGTGTGGCGTTGGTCGCAATCCCACAACGCGGGGTACCGATGCTTGTGCACTTGGAACAGGCACGCGGTCGGCGGGCGGACGTCGTCGATGGCATTCCCGGACACGGGCCGGGGGCGCTCAGCGAGACCTAGACTCCCAGCATGACCAATGACGTTCACAGCACCCCCGACATCAAACCGCGCAGCCGGACCGTCACCGACGGTCTCGAAGCCACCGCCTCCCGCGGGATGCTCCGGGCCGTGGGGATGGGCGACGAGGACTTCGCCAAGCCGCAGATCGGCGTCGCCAGTTCCTGGAACGAGATCACCCCCTGCAACCTGTCGCTGGACCGCCTCGCGCAGGCCGCGAAGGAGGGCGTGCACGCCGGCGGCGGGTACCCGCTGGAGTTCGGCACCATCTCGGTCTCGGACGGGATCTCCATGGGGCACGAGGGGATGCACTTCTCGCTGGTCTCCCGCGACGTGATCGCGGACTCCGTGGAGACCGTCATGATGGCCGAGCGCCTCGACGGGTCCATCCTGCTGGCCGGCTGCGACAAGTCCCTGCCGGGCATGCTGATGGCCGCCGCACGGCTTGACCTGGCCAGCGTCTTCATCTACGCCGGCACCATCATGCCGGGGCGGGTGAAGCTCTCCGACGGTGTCGAGAAGGACGTCACCATCATCGACGCCTTCGAGGCGGTCGGCGCCTGCGCCCGCGGGCTGATGAGCCGGGATGACGTCGGCCGCATCGAGCGGGCCATCTGCCCGGGGGAGGGCGCCTGCGGGGGCTACTTCACGGCCAACACCATGGCCAGCGTGGCCGAGGCCATCGGCATGTCCATCCCGGGATCGGCGTCACCACCGTCGGCGGACCGGCGCCGTGACGAGATGGCGCGCCGGGCGGGCGAGGCCGTCGTCGGTATGCTCCGCCTGGGCATCACCGCCCGCGACATCATGACCAAGGCAGCGTTCGAGAACGCGATCGCCGTGGTGCAGGCCTTCGGCGGGTCCACCAACGCCGTCCTTCATCTCCTGGCCATCGCCCACGAGGCCGACGTGGACCTCACCCTCGCCGACTTCGCGCGCATCGGTGCCATGGTGCCGCACCTGGCCAACCTCAAGCCCTACGGCCGCTACGTCATGAACGACGTGGACAGGGTGGGGGGCATCCAGGTGGTGATGAAGGAGTTGCTGACCGCCGGGCTGCTCGACGGGGACTGCCTGACCGTGACCGGAAGGACAGTGGCGGAGAATCTGGAGATCCTCAATCCGCCCGCACCGGATGGGAAGGTACTGCGCAGCGTCGCCGACCCCATCGCGGCCACCGGCGGCATCACCATCCTGCACGGCTCCCTGGCCCCCGACGGTGCCGTGGTGAAGACGGCGGGCTTCGAGGCGGACGTCTTCGAGGGCACGGCCCGGGTCTTCGACCGGGAACGTGCCGCCATGGATGCGCTGGAGGATGGCACCATCACGCACGGCGACGTCGTCGTCATCCGCTACGAGGGCCCCAAGGGTGGTCCCGGGATGCGGGAGATGCTGGCCATCACGGGTGCCATCAAGGGGGCTGGGCTGGGCAAGGACGTCCTCCTGCTGACCGACGGCCGCTTCTCCGGCGGCACCACTGGGCTGTGCGTGGGACACGTCGCCCCGGAGGCAGTTGACGCCGGCCCCATCGCATTCGTGAAGGACGGCGACAGGATCCGCCTCGACGTCTCCGCCGGCACCCTTGACGTGCTGGTGGACGACGAGGAGTTGGCCCGACGGGCCGTGGGCTGGGCGCCGCTGCCCCCGAAGTTCACCAAGGGTGTCCTCGGCAAGTACATCAAGCTGGTCCACTCGGCATCGGGCGGGGCGATCCTGGAGTGATGGTCCCGGGCTGTTGTCGCCGGACGGGTCCGTTGCCCTCGTGAGCAGGCGAAGGAGGCGGTGAGGGCTACCGGCCGATGACGGCCATGGTCTCGCGGGCCATGGCTAGTTCCTCGTTGGTGGGGATCACCAGGACGTGGACCTTCGAGTCGGGGGTCGAGATCTCGCGCGCCTCCTTGGAACGCTCCTCGTTGGCTGCGACGTCGAGTTCGAAGCCGAGACCCTTCAGCCGCTCGATGACCGGGCCACGGATGTGGGAGGCGTTCTCGCCGACGCCCGCCGTGAAGCACACCGCGTCCACGCCGCCGAGGATGGCGATGTAGGAGCCGATGTAGCTGACCAGGCGGTGGACGTAGACGTCGCGGGCCAGCGTTGCGTCCGCGTTGCCCGCCTCGATCTCCGTGGCCACGTCGCGCATGTCGGTGAAGCCGCACAGGCCGAGCATCCCCGACTGCTTGTTGAGGAACATGTCGATGTCGTCCAGGGACATGCCCTTGCTGCCGAGGAACTTGTGCAGGCCGGGGTCCACATCGCCGGAGCGCGTCCCCATCACGAGCCCGGCCAGGGGGGTGAGGCCCATGGAGGTCTCGACAGCCACGCCACCGTCCACGGCGGAGATGGAGGCGCCGTTGCCGAGGTGGCACACGATGGTCTTCAGCTCGGTCAGGGGGCGGTTGAGGAACTCTGCCACCTGCTGCGAGACGTACTGGTGGGACGTGCCGTGGAAGCCGTACTTGCGGATGCCGTAGCGGGCCGTGACCTCCCGGTCGATGGCGTAGGTGTAGGCCTCGGCCGGCAGCGTGGAGAAGAAGGCCGTGTCGAAGATGGCCACGTGCGGCACGTCCGGCAGCACCAGCATCGCCGCCTCAATCCCGGCGATGGCCGGCGGGTTGTGCAGGGGGGCCAGGTCGGACAGCTCCACGAGCTTGGCGATCACTCCATCGTCGATGAGCACGGAGTGCTGGAAGGTGTCGCCGCCGTGGACGGTGCGGTGGCCGACGGCGATGACGTCGTGGAGCGCGGGTCCGTGCTCCTGGAACATCGAGACCACCGCGGCCATGGCCTCCGTGTGGTCCGCGAAATCCTGGTCCAGGTGGAACTTCTGGCCGCCGGTCTCGTGGTCCAGCGTGCTGGACCCCTGCCCCACGCGCTGCACGATGCCCACGGCCGTCGGCTCCTCCGTGTCGGTGTGGAGGAGTTGGTACTTGATGGAGGACGAGCCGCAGTTCAGGAGCAGGATCGGCTGGGACACGGTGGAATGCACTTCCTCAGGGTTGGGGGACTGTCAGTCGTTCTTCTGCGCCTGGATGGCGGTGATGGTGATGGTGGAGACGATGTCGTCCACCAGCGCCCCGCGGGACAGGTCGTTGACGGGCTTCTTCAGCCCCTGCAGGATCGGCCCGACGGCGACCGCGCCGGAGGTGCGCTGCACCGCCTTGTAAGTGTTGTTGCCCGTATTGAGGTCCGGGAAGATGAACACCGACGCCTGACCCGCCACCTGGGAGTTCGGCATCTTCTTGGCTGCGACTGTGGCGTCGACGGCCGCGTCGAACTGGATGGGTCCCTCCACCTTGAGCCCGGGCGCCCGCTCCTTGACGATGCGTGTGGCCTCGCGCACCTTGTCCACGTCAGCGCCGCTGCCGGAGGTACCGGTGGAGTAGCTCAGCATGGCAATGCGGGGTTCGATGTCGAAGGCGAGCGCTGTCTCCGCCGAGGAGATGGCAATGTCGGCGAGCTGTTCCGGTGTCGGGTCCGGGTTCACGGCGCAGTCGGCGTAGACCACCACACGGTTGCTCATGGCCATCAGGAACGAGCCGGACACGACGCCGACGCCCGGCTTGGTCTTGATGAACTCCAGCGAGGGGCGGATGGTGTTGGCGGTGGTGTTGATGGCACCGGAGACCATGCCGTCGGCCATCCCCAGGTGGACCATCATGGTGCCCACGTAGGAGGGGTCGTCGAACTGCTTGCGGGCCTGCTCCAGGGAGATGCCCTTGTGGGCGCGCAGCTTGGCGTACTCGGCCGCGAACTCCTCCAGCATCTCCTCGTCGTGGGTGTTCACCAGCTGGGCATCGCGCAGGTTCAGCCCCAGCTCGGAGGCGCGTCGGCTGATGACGGCTGGGTCGCCGAGGATGGTGATGTCGGCCACCTGCCGCTGCAGCACGATGGAGGCCGCGGTCAGGACCCTGTCGTCGGAGCCCTCGGGCAGCACGATGCGCTTCTTGTGTGAGCGGGCCAACTGCATGAGCTGGTGCTCGAACATGGTGGGCGTGCGGATCTCGGAACGCGGCAGGTCGATGGCTGCCAGCAGCAGGTCCTCGTCGACGTGGTCGCCGAACAGGGCGCGGGCCACGTCGAGTTTCCGGATGGTGGAGGTGGAGACACCGTTGATGCGCTGCAGGCGCGAGGCCGTGGCGAAGGTGTCCTCCGTGGTGATCGCGATGGGCAGGTCCACCTCGACGCCGCTCAGCAGGGTGGCGATGGACTCGGGGATGTCGAACCCGCCGGTGAGGATGATGGAGGCCAACGGACCGAAGGCGGAGGAGTGGTGCGCCATCAGCAGCCCGGGCAGCAGGTCAAGCCGGTCCGAGGGCATGATCACGGAGCACTCCGGCTTCAGCCGGGTCAGCAGGTTGGGCAGCGTCATGGCTGCCACGATGGTGTGGACGGCTTCCTTGTCCAGGAAGTCCTTGTTCCCGAGCCAGTGCGTGGCACCGACGGCGTCCAGTTGCATCCGCACCGACGGGGCGCCCAGCACCGGGTCGTGGGGCAGGACGAAAGTGGCGTCTCGGATGTGGGCGACGGCCTCGCGCATGGCCTCCACGTCGTCCGGGTTCGTGCGGGTGATGGCCACCCCCACCACTGTGTTGTGCCGCTCCTCGAAGGACTCGATGGTCTCCTGGACGATGCCGCGCACCTGCTCCGGGGTCCGGTCGGTGGCGCCGCAGACGTAGAAGACCGGCGCGTTCAGGTTGGCGGCGATGACGGCGTTGTGGTCCAGTTCGGTGCTGGAGTAGAAGCCCGAGTAGTCGGAGCCCACCACCACGACGGCGTCGCAGCGGGCTGCCAGCGTCGAATACTTCGCCACGATCTTGTCGATGGCGGCATCGGGGTCGTCCGCGAACTCTGCATGGGTGACACCGACGGCCTCGTCAAAGGTCTGCCTCGACACGGAGTTCAGGTCCAACAAGGCGTGGGCCACGCCGTCGGACGTCGTGGACTCCACGAGGGGTCGGAAGACGCCGACGGTTCGAACCTGGCGGTTGAAGAGTTCGACCACGCCCAGCGCGATCACACTCTTGCTTACCTGCCGCTCCGATGAGGCAATGAATACGCTGCGAGTCACGCACCCACCCTAGCGCCCCCACAATCCGTGGTGGGGGCCGCCCGCAGGGACGGTGTCTCGCGTACGTTGGGGCCTGAACCTACGTATGCAAGGAGTCAGGGTTGACGCGCACACGAGTTGAGACGGATCTTCTGGGCACCCGAGAGGTGCCGGCGGTCGCCTACTACGGCATCCATACTGTGCGGGCTGCCGAGAACTTTGTCATCTCCGACTGCACCATCAATGATCTGCCGCAGCTGATCCGGGGCATGGTGCAGGTGAAGAAGGCCGCCGCGCTCGCCAACCGGGAGCTGGGCGTTCTCGATGCCACCAAGACGGACGCCATCCTGTGGGCCTGCGACCAGATCCTCGACCAGGGCCGCTGCATGGACCAGTTCCCCATCGACGTCCTGCAGGGCGGGGCGGGCACGTCGGTCAACATGAACACCAACGAGGTGATCGCCAACCTGGCGCTGGAGCGGCTGGGCCACGCCAAGGGCGATTACCACGTCATCCACCCCAACGACGACGTCAACCGCAGCCAGTCCACCAACGATGCGTTCCCGACAGGGCTGAGGGTGGCGCTGGACTCGGTCCTGGGCCTGCTCGCCTGCGCGGTGGAGGATCTTGCGAAGGCGTTGCGTGCGAAGGGGTCGGAGTTCCGGGATGTCGTGAAGATGGGAAGGACCCAGTTGCAGGATGCCGTCCCGATGACGCTGGGCCAGGAGTTCACGGCCTTCGGGGAGATGGTCGACGAGGAACTGCGCCACATCGACTACACCCGCGACGTGCTGCTGGAGGTGAACCTGGGCGCCACCGCCATCGGCACCGGCATCAACGCGCCCCTCGGGTATGCCGAGCTGGCCGTCCGGCACCTCAACGAGGTGACAGGCCGGCCGTGTGTACTGGCGCCCAACCTCATCGAGGCCACGAGCGACTGCGGCGACTACGTGATGGCGCACGCCGTCTGCAAGCGTCTGGCCGTCAAGCTGTCGAAGATCAGCAACGACCTGCGACTCCTGTCGTCCGGGCCCCGCGCCGGGTTCAACGAGATCAACCTGCCTGCCATGCAGGCCGGCTCCTCGATCATGCCCGCCAAGGTGAACCCGGTCATCCCCGAGGTGGTCAACCAGGTCTGCTTCAAGGTGCTGGGCAACGACGTCTGCGTCGGGCTGGGCGCCGAGGCGGGACAGTTGCAGCTCAACGCCATGGAGCCCGTGATGGCACAGGCGCTCTTCGAGTCCATCTCCCTGCTGCACCACGCCGCCGACACGCTGCGGACCAAGTGCATAGACGGCATCACTGCCAACGCGGAAGTCTGCCTGTCCTACGTGCAGAACTCCATCTCCGTGGTGACATTCCTCAACAACTGGATCGGCCACACGGCCGGCGACGAGGTGGGCCGGGAGGCCGCGGCCACCGGTCGCAGCGTCCGCGACATCGTCCTGGAGCGGGGGCTGCTCGACGAGGAAACGCTGGAAAAGGTGTTGGCCGTCGAGAACCTCCTGCCAAGGTCACCCGTGCTCGACGGTGAACCCGATGGGCCGGGGCTCAGGCCCGCTGTTCCTGGTTGATGAGCTTCCCGCCGGATCGCAGCGCCTCGACGTTGGCCACGAGGCGTTCAGCGGCGCCCACTGGGCGGCCGCCGGCGGCGTGCGGGGTGAGCACGAGATGCGGCGCCTCCCACAGCGTTGATGCGGCGGGCAACGGTTCCTTGGCCGTCACGTCCAGTGCGGCACCGGCGATGCTGCCCGACCTCAACGCCGAGAGCAGCGCATCCTCGTCGACGGTGGAGCCGCGCCCCACGTTGACCACCAGCGCCCGCTCCGGGAGGAGAGCCAGCCGGTCGGCGCCCAGGGCATTGGCGGTGTCGGGGGTGCCGGGCAGGATCATAAGGAGCAGATCGGTGTCGGGCAGCGCGTCGGGCAGGTCCGCCTCGGTGATCACCTCGACACCGGCGCGGGTGCCGGCGGAGCGGGCCACGCCGCGGACGTGCGCGCCCAGCGCCGTCAGCAGCGGGGCGATCGACTGCCCGATGGAGCCGAATCCCCAGACCAGCACCTCCGCACCGAGCAGCGACGTGATGTGGGGTGCATCGCGGCACGTCTGCATCCCCCCGAGTTCGTCGGCCCACTCGTGGCGCTGCTGCGCCTCGTAGCACTGCGGGAGGCGACGGATCAGCGTCAGGATCAGCGCGAGCGCGTGCTCGGTGACGGGGCCGTCGTGCAGCCCGACGCCTGAGCAGATGGCCACGGACGCGTCGAAGGGGCTGGCCAGTGCGTTGTCGGCGCCAGCGGAGAGGGCCTGTACCAACCTCAGTCGGGGCAGCCGGGCGGCGTCGTCGGCCAGGTTTTTGCGTCCGCGACCCCAGTCCACCAGCACTTCGGCGTCGGTGTGCTCGCCGGGGATGGGGGAGCGGGTGTCGTAGCGGACGGCCACGGCCCCCTCAGGCAGGTGTGGATCGAGGTCAATGGTGTCGGGGAGGAGAACCTTCATGGCCCCATCCAACCCCACTCACAGTCCGCGCAGCCACGCGATCTCGGACACGTGGCCGGCGCCGGGTGTCTCGAGGATCACGGGGGCACCTGCGCTGCGCACGATGGCGGCGATGTCGTCCCGGTTGATCTCCCCGTCACCGAGGCCGGTGTGCCTGTCGGCTCCCGAGCCGGCGACGTCGCGGGAGTCGTTGCAGTGGACCAGGTCGATGCGGCCCGTGATGCCGCGGATGTCGTCCACCACGGTCGCGAGGTCCAGGCCACCGGCGTGGGCGTGGCAGGTGTCGAGGCAGAAACCCACCGAGTCAAGGTTGTCGGAGGTGGAGATGGCCTCCCACACGCCCTGGATGGCTTCCAGGTGCCGGGCCATGGCGTTGGTGCCGCCGGCGGTGTTCTCGATGAGGATCGGTACGTCGAGCTTCAGGCCGTCGACGGCTTTGCGCCAGTTGTTGTAGCCGGCGGCCGGGTCGTCCCCGGCCGTGACGTGCCCTCCGTGGACGATGACGCCACGCGCCCCGACTGCCGCCGCCTCCGTGACCGTCTGCTGGAGCAGTTTGCGGGACGGGATCCGGATCCTGTTGTTCGGGGACGCCACGTTGATGATGTAGGGGGCGTGGATGTAGAGACCGATGCCGGCCTCCTCCGCCGCGGCGCGCAGGGCTTCGGCGCCCCCGGCGTAACGGGTGGCGGGCTTCTTCCAGCTCTGCGGTTCACCCAGGAAGAACTGCACGATGTCAGCGCCACGGGAGGCGGCCTCGGCGATGGGGTCGATCTGGTCGACGTGGGCTCCGAACTGCAGGCTGCTCATGGGCACGAGCCTATCGGTGTGCCCCCGGCGGCCCGCTCCGCGCGACGGGGCATCGTGGCGGTGGGCGGCTGCCACAATGACCTATGCCCCGGACCACGCACGCACCGCAGCGCAGCGTGTCGCTGCCCCGGGCGCGGAGGATTGCCGTCGCTGCACAGGGTCTGGCACGGCCCCGCCCGGCGTCGGTCACGATGCGGCAGGTCGACG
>JBDSRF010000066.1:0-6967 GCA_039929445.1 Arachnia sp.
CGCTGCGCGGTTGCCGCGCAGCGCCCCCATGCTTGCGGCCACGACGCACGCCATGGCCGCCACCTCCACGGGACGCAGGTCCTCGCCCAGCACCAGCCACGCCAGCAGCGCCGCCGCCGCCGGCTCCAGGCTCATCATGATCCCGAACACTCCACGGTCCATGGTGCGCAGCGCGCGCAACTCCACGGCGTAGGGGATGACGGAACCCAGCAACCCCAGCACGAGACCCCACAGCCACACCCGAGGCTGCGTCGCCCACTGCGTGGTCCCCGCCGCCAGCGTGGCCAGGACCACCGGCAGCAGCAGGATCGTCCCCACCCAGGACGAGATGGTGACGGCCGTGACGCCCGACCAGTGCTCTGCCGCGGGGCCGGCCGCGAGGATGTAGGCCGCCCAGAACGCGCCCGCCAGCAGCGCCAGCAGCACCCCCGTGATGTCCAGGCCGCCCGGGGCGAACCCCAGCAACGCCACTCCCACGGCCGCCAACCCCGCCCAGAGGAACTCCCGCAGCCTCCTGGACCCTGCCACGGCCACGGCCAGCGGCCCGATGAACTCGAACGTCACCGCCATGCCGATGGGGATGCGCCCGATGGCCAGCACGAAGGCGGTGTTCATGAGCGTGAGGCTCAGCGCGTAGGCGAGCACCCGTCGCCACTCCAGCCAGGTCCTGCCCGAGAGTCGCGGCCGGGCGACGATGCCGAGGACCACGCCGCTGCTCAGCAGCCGCAGCCACACCACGATCCAGGGCGGCGCCAGCTGGAACAGCTGTTTGGCGAACGAGGACCCCAGTTGCACGGATGCGATGGACACGAGCAGCAGCAGCTCGGGTCGGATGCGGGGCGTCGGGGTGTCCACAGTGCCGTTTCTATCGCAGGACGGAGCGTCCTGCTCAGTCCAGGCGGACCTGCAGTGACATCGGCCGGATGATTGTCCACAGGAAGACGACCGCCAGGACGGCGCACACCAGCATCGCAATTCCCATGGGCGCGGCGCTCGTCAGGGGCGCCAGGCCGATGAGGGGGCCCACGAGTGCGGCGGCCGACATGTTCAGCGCCCCCATCAGGGAGGCCGCGACGCCCGAATCCGTGCGGTGGTGCTGGAGACCCAACACCTGCGCGTTCGGTGCGCACGACCCGAAGGACATGGTGAAGAGGAACATGGTGGGGATCAGCGGGATGTAGGAGTCCGACGCCGCGTTCACGATCAGGAGGGCGGACGCGGCGACCACCATGCCGGCGGTGCCCAGGGCCAGGACGCGGTGCGGCCCGAAGCGGGGGGACAGTCGGCTGCCGAGCTGCACGCCCACGAACACACCCACGGAACAGATGGCGAACACGGCACCGAAGCCGCGCGGCGACAGGCCGAACACCTCCTGCAGCAGCACCGACGACGTCGACACGTACGAGAACAGACCGGCGAAGGCGGCCGCCGCCGTGAGCCAGGCGCCCACGAAGACGCGGTCGCTGAGCACCCGCTTGTAGGCGGCGCCCATCACCCTCAGCCCGCCGGTGGTGCGCTCCGCCGGCGGACGGGTCTCCACGATCAGCACCCACACGAGTGCCACGATGGTGGACCCGTAAAGGGCCAGTGCCCAGAAGACCCCTCGCCAGGACACGAAGCTGACCATCCAGGACCCCACCAGCGGCGCCACGATGGGCGCCATCCCGTTGATGAGGGCCAGCCGGGACAGCATCTGGACGAGGCGCCGGCCGTCGAACAGGTCGCGTGCCATGGCCATGGCCACCACGGCGCCACCGGCCGCACCGATGCCCTGCAGGCCGCGCATCGCCGTCAGGAATTCCACGCTGGGGGAGATGGCCACCAGCACCGACGCGACGACGTGGAGTGCGCTCATGGCCAGCAGCGGACGCTTGCGCCCCAGACGGTCGCTGAGTGGACCGATGAGCAGCTGGCCCAGCGCGAAGCCGAGCGTGGTGGCCGACAGCGTGATCTGCACCTGGGCGTCGTTGATGAGCAGGTCGGCCTTGAGGGCCGGGAACGCGGGCAGGTAGAGGTCGATCGTGAACGGGCCGAGGCCCGTCAGGAGTCCCAGCGTGACGATGAAGGCCAGGCGGCGGCGGGGGCTGAAACGGTCGCCGAGTTGGGCGGGCATCTGTCTCCAGAAGAAGGGTGGGGGATGGAAAAAGCCGCCCCATCGAAGGGAGCGGCACCGGTGCAACTGTCCCACCCTACGCCACTTTTGCCGACGTGGTTGTATGGACGGCATGAGCCTGACCCCCGCAACCGCACACGTCCCGCTGTCCATCCTCGACCTCGTCTCCGTGTCCTCCGGTCAATCCGTGGGGGAGGCCATCGAGGCGTCCATGGCCGCCGTCCAGGTGGCGGACCGGGTGGGGTACAGCCGCGTGTGGTTCGCCGAACACCACAACACGGCCGCGGTGGCGTCGTCGTCCACGGCCGTCATCGTGGGGCAGGCCGCGGCCAGGACGCAGCGCATACTCGTCGGCTCGGGTGGCGTGATGCTGCCCAACCACTCGCCGCTCATGGTGGCGGAGGACTACGGCACCCTTGCCGCCATGTACCCGGGGCGGGTGGAGCTCGGGCTCGGCCGCGCACCCGGCACCGACCAGATGACGGCAAGGGCGCTGGCACGCTCGGACGGCTCGCCGAATGCGTTCGTGGCCAACGTCACCGACCTGTACGACTGGACCACCACCGGTGTGGCCACCTCCGGTCTGAGGGCGGGCGTTGCCGCCGGCACCCACGTCCCCATGTGGATCCTCGGATCCTCCACGGCGGGTGCGCAGATCGCCGCCCACCTGGGGCTGCCGTACTCGTTCGCGTCCCACTTCGCGCCCGACGCGCTCCTGCCGGCCATCGAGATGTATCGCAGCCGATTCAACCCGGATGCCCCCACGGCCCAGATCGACGAGCCGCGCGTCATGGTGGGCGTCAACGTACTCGCCGCCGAGGACGACGCCGAGGCCCACCACCAGTTCACTACGGTGCAGAGGATGTTCATGTCGCTGCGTCGCACGGGCGGTCGCGACGCGCTGATGCCCCCCGGCGAGGTGGAGGCCACGGAGCAGGAGATGGCCATGATGGAGCACATGCTGCAGGTCAGCGCCATCGGATCCCCGGACCGGGTGGTGAGCCAACTGGAGGCGCTCGTGGACCTGACGGACGCGGACGAGCTCATCACCGTCACCTACGCCCACGACCCGGCCGTCCGGTCGCGATCGCTGGAGCTGGTGGCGAAGGCCTGGGGCCTCACCGCCTGAACCGCTTGGCAGGCCGAGCCGCCCATCGACACGTTTCCCGATTTTCGTTCCTCAACCCGGGATGGGGCGCCGGATCCGGGCCAATGGACGAGGGTTGGGGAACGAAAGTGGGCAGGAGATCCGGTTCATCGTCGGGTTCGTAGCATCTTCGTGATCGTTGGGACGTCGCAGATGGCATTGCCGTCGCCTCCTGTCATCATCTCCAACACCGCCAGGGCGGGGTCAGCCACCTTGATCATCTCGAAGTGGGCCACCAAGTCCTCCGGCACCCTCTTGGAAGTGACCCGTAGCCATGGACGGGGCGTCCGCGCATGGGTCCCGGAGACCACCAGCGTTTCGTCGGGGTGGGGGGGCCCGGCATGCCACCTCCCACTTTCGTTCCTCAGTCCGAGTAGAAACCGCGGAAATCACCGTGTCCAGGCGGATTGGAGAACAAAAATCGGGTTCGGATGCGGTGCTGAGTGCGGGCGGCAGGTGATGGTGGCCGTGGCTAGAGTGTGTGAGCGTGAGCTATGACCTGTTCGGGAACCCTGATCCGCAGCCGGCGCGACCGGTGGGGTCGCTCGGGGACGCCCGCGTGGACGGGGCGCCGCTGCCGGTGCGCATGCGGCCACGGACACTCGAGGAGATCGTCGGGCAGCAGCACCTGCTGGCGCCCGGTGCACCGCTGCGACGGCTGGTGGCCGGCCAACCCATGAGCGTGTTCCTGTGGGGACCGCCCGGGGTCGGCAAGACCACACTCGCCTCCATCGTGTCCCGCGCGTCCGGGGCCCGGTTCGTCGAGGTGTCCGCCGTCACGGCGGGCGTGAAGGAGCTTCGCACCGAACTGGACAAGGCGCGGCGTGAGCTGGAGCGGGGAACCTCGACGGTCCTTTTCATCGACGAGGTGCACCGGTTCAGCAAGACCCAGCAGGACGTGCTGCTGCCGGCCGTGGAGAACCGCATCGTCACGCTCATCGCCGCCACCACGGAGAACCCGTCGTTCTCCGTGATCTCACCGCTGTTGTCGCGCTCCCTGCTGCTGCGACTCAAGCCGCTGACGGCTGAGGACATCGGCGACCTCATCGACCGCGCGGTCACCGACGAGCGCGGACTCGCCGGTGCCGTGACGCTCAGCGACGCCGCCCGCGGCGACCTCGTCAGGATGGCGCAGGGCGACGCGCGCCGCGCCCTCACGTTCCTCGAGGAGGCGGCTGCCGGGGCCGTCGCGCTGGGGCAGCCCGAGGTGACCCCCGAGGTGCTCGCCCAGGCCGTGGACCGCGCCACCGTCCGCTACGACCGGCAGGGCGACCAGCACTACGACATCATCAGCGCCTTCATCAAGTCGATCCGCGGCTCCGACGTCGACGCCTCCCTTCACTACCTGGCCCGGATGCTCGAGGCGGGCGAGGACCCACGGTTCATCGCACGCCGGCTCATGATCTCCGCCTCCGAGGACGTGGGTATGGCGGCCTCCGGGGTGCTGCAGACCTGTGTCGCCGCCGCCCAGGCCGTCCAGTTGCTGGGCATGCCGGAGGCGCGGCTGACGTTGGCACACGCGACCGTGGCCGCGGCATCGGCGCCCAAATCCAACGCCGCCTACCTCGCCATGGACGCCGCCATCGCCGACGTGCGGGCCGGCAAGGGCGGCGACGTACCCAGCCACTTGCGCGATGCGCACTACGCAGGGGCGGAGTCGTTGGGACACGGGAAGGGCTACCGCTACCCCCACGACTTCCCGCATGGCCTGGTGGCGCAGGACTACCTCCCTGAGGACCTGCGGGGCGCCCGCTACTACCGGCCCACCGACCACGGCCAGGAGGCTGCGGTGCGCGAGCGGCTGGCGTGGGCGGCGGAGCAGGTGAGCGGAGCCTCCCCGTCGGCTAGAGTTGCGCCGAATCAATCTCGAGAAGGAGGCCCCGTATGACCATTGGACAGCTGGCCGGAATGCTGGCCGCTATCGCCCTGTGTGTTCTGGTGGCCTTCTGCGCCGTCCCACTGCTGAAGCTGGGACGTGTGCTCGAGGAGCTGCGACTGGCCGTGCGCGACATCGGGCACAACTCCGTGCCGATCCTGCAGGAGCTGAAGGGCACCGTGGAGGCCACCAACGACGAGATCGCCAAGATCAGCCTCGTCACGGAGGACGTCTCGAAGGTGTCGGGGCACGCCACGGTGGTGAGCGAGAACGCGGCGCAGATGTCGCAACTGTTCGCGGCCACGCTCGGCGGACCCATGGTCAAGACGGCCGCCTTCACCTATGGCGTGCGGAGCGCGCTGAAGGGTCGCCGGAAGAAGTGAAGAAGCTCTTCTGGATGCTGCTGGGCGCCGGACTGGCCGTCTTCCTCATCACGAGGGGGCGTGCGCTGGTGCGACGTCTGACGCCGCAGGGCATCGCCGAACAGGTGGAGCGCCGCGGCAATGAGGCCGCCGCCGGCTTCGGCGACTTCTACGCCACGTTCAAGACCGCCAGCCAGGCGCGCGAGGCCGAGTTGCGTCGCGAACTCGGCATCACCTCCTGACACACACACCCTAGGGATACACGCCTCATGAAGACCTCCGACATCCGGAGCCGGTTCATCAACTTCTTCGAGCGCAACGGCCACACCGTGGTCCCCAGCAGCTCGCTGTTGTACAACGACCCCACGCTCCTGTTCGTCAACGCCGGCATGGTGCCCTTCAAGCCGTACTTCCTCGGCGAGGAGAAGGCACCCTTCAAACGGGCCGTCTCCGTGCAGAAGTGTGTCCGCACCCTCGACATCGACGAGGTGGGCGTCACCACGAGGCACGGCACGTTCTTCCAGATGAACGGCAACTTCTCCTTCGGCGACTACTTCAAGGAAGAGGCCATCGCCTACGCCTTCGAGCTCGTCACCGGGAGCATCGCGGAGGGCAACTGGGGCTTCGACGCTGACAAGGTCTGGGTGACGGCCCTGCACGGCGACACCGAGACCATCGACCTGTGGCAGGAGGTGGGCATCGCGCGCGCCCACATCCAGGAACGCGGGCTGAAGGACAACTACTGGCACATGGGCGTCCCCGGCCCCGGCGGCCCCTGCTCGGAGATCTACATCGACCGTGGCCCCGCCTTCGGACCCGAGGGCGGCCCCGAGGCCGACGAGGACCGTTTCCTTGAGATCTGGAACCTCGTGTTCCAGACCGAGGAGCTCTCCGCCGTCCGCGCCAAGGACGACTTCGACGTTGCCCGGCCACTCGCCACCCGCAACATCGACACCGGCTCCGGGCTGGAGCGCACCGCGCTGCTGCTGCAGGGCGTGAAGAACATGTACGAGATCGACGAGGTGTTCCCCGTCATTGAGCGCGCCTCCGAGCTGTCCGGCCGCCGCTACGGCGCCGACCCCGCCGATGATGTGCGCTTCCGCGTGGTGGCCGACCACGTGCGCAGCTCGCTCATGCTCATGACAGACGGCGTCACCCCCGGCAACGAGGCCCGCGGCTACGTGCTGCGCCGGCTCATGCGCCGCAGCATCCGCGCCATGCGCCTGCTCGGTGTCGGGGAGAAGGTGCTGGGGGAGTTGCTGCCCGTCAGCCGTGACGCCATGCGCGGCTCCTACCCCGAGATCGACGCCGCCTGGAACCGCATCGCTTCCCTCGCGGACATCGAAGAGGACTCGTTCCGCCGCACGCTGGCCTCGGGCACCGTGATCCTGGACACAGCCGCCGGCCGGGCGAAGAAGGCGGGGGAGACCTCCCTGCCCGCGGAGCAGGTGTTCCAGCTCCACGACACC
>JBDSRF010000067.1:0-3133 GCA_039929445.1 Arachnia sp.
TGCAGTCGTTCTCCACCCCGGTGGTGGGGTTCATCGTCCTCACGCTCATCTTCATCAACTGGTTCGGCCGCAAGCCCCTGTTCAAGAAGATCCCCACCGGTCTGCTCCTGTTGCTCGCCGGTTCCGGTCTGGCGTGGGCGTTCGGCCTCCAGTCGCCCGAGGCGATCACGGCCGCGGTTTCGCAGGCCGGGTTCCAGGTCCCGACGCTGCACATCACCAACTTCCTCGACGGGCTGCCCAACGCGCTGCCGTACCTCGCCTCGGCCCTGCCGCTGGGCCTGGCCAACTACGTCTTCGACCTCGAGAACATCGAGTCCGCCCACGCGGCCGGCGACCCCTACAAGACGCGTTCGGTGATGCTCGGCAACGGCATCACGTCGCTGATCGGTGCAGCACTGGGCAACCCCTTCCCCGTCACGGTGTACGTCGGGCACGTGGGCTGGAAGGCGCTCGGCGCCCGCCTCGGCTACTCCGTGGCCTCCGGTTTCAGCATGCTGATCTTCGGGCTGTTCACCCTGGGTGGCCTGCTGCTCGCGATCATCCCCATCACGGCCGTGGCGCCGATCCTCGTCTACATCGGCATCGTGACGGCGAACCAGGTGGTGCGGGAAACGCCACGGGTGGAGGTGCCGGTCATCTTCGTGGCCCTGTTCCCTTGGATCGCCAACTGGGCCCTCACACTCGTCGGCAACGTGCTGAAGGCTGCGGGCACCACGCCCGGTGAGGTTGGCTCGGAGGCCCTGACGAAAGCCGGCGTCGAATGGGAGGGGCTCGTCCATCTCGGCAACGGTGCGCCACTGGCCTCACTGATCTGGGGCTGTATCGCCATCTTCGCCATCCGCAACCAGTCCATCAACGGTGTGGTCACCGCCGTCGTCGCCGCTGTGCTGTCGGGCTTCGGCTTCATCCACGCGGCCTCGGTGGGCTGGGGTTCCGGCTCCACCATGTCCGTCATGATCGCCTACCTCATGGTCGCCGCGGTGTTCGCCATCAAGTGGGTCACCGACGGCAAGGACCGCGGGGCGGTTGACATGCCCGAGGACGACAGGTCAGACGAGGTCATCGTCGAGATCGACGCCGACGAGGTCAACGCCGCCGAAATCGGTGGCACCGGTTCCACCTCCGACCAGGAGACCGCCATCCGAGTTTGACGCACGGGGGGACACCCCCACCGCATACCCCCCGCTGCGGCGGGCCCATTCCCCCCCGGATGGGTCCGCCGCAGTGTTGTCTCGTGGCCCGTGCTGGCGGGAGGGTTGTCGGTCATGCGTCGCCCACGCTGAGGGCCTCGGCCTCGATGAGGGAGTCGACGGCTTCGGCCCCGTGGTCCGGCTGGTCGTCGATGGCGCGGATGAGGTGCCGTGCGCTCAACAGGACTCCGGCGCCGAGCAGGACGGCTCCCGCCCCCACCCAGAACGGGAGGTGGACGGAGCGCTCGCCCAGGGTGCCCGCCAGCCAGGGAGCCACAGCGCCGCCGCTGAAGCGGACGAAGCTGTAGGCCGCCGACGCGACGCCGCGCGGGACGGGCGAGATCTTCATGACGGTCTCGGTGATGAGCGTGTTGTTGACGCCGAGGAACCCACCGGAGATGACGACGCAGACGATGAGGACGGGCTTGTTCTCAGCCCCGAACCCCATCACGGTGAGGATGATGGCGAAGCCGACGAGGGCCCCGACGATGCCGCCGAGCGTGCCGAACCGGCGCTGCACCCGGGTGGCCAGCAGGACGGAGCTGAGTGCGAGCATCACGCCCCAGCCGAAGAAGATGAGGCCGATCTGCATGGCGTTCATGGCCAGTGGGAAAGGGGTGAAGGCCAGCAGCGTGAAGAAGCCGAAGTTGTAGAGCAATGCCGTGATCCCGACGGTGAGGAGTCCGCGGTGCCCCAGGGCACGCAGGGGCTCGCTCAGGCTGGATTTCTCGACTGGGATCTCGCTCTTGGGGAGGCTGATGGCGGTGGCGATGACCGCAACCACCATGAGGACGGCCACGCCGAAGAACGGCAGACGCCACGACATGGTGCCCAGCCAGCCGCCGAGCAACGGACCGCCGGCGATCCCGACGCCGAGCGCGGCCTCGTAGAGGACGATGGCCTGTCCCACGGACCCGGTGGCCGCGTTGACGATGGTGGCCAGCGCCGTGGCGATGAACAGGGCGTTGCCCAGGCCCCACAGGGCCCGGAAGGCGACGATCCCGCCGACACCGTCCTGGAGGCCGGCGCAGGCCGCCCCGATGATGATGAGGACGAGGCCCACCATCAGTGTGCGCTTGGCGCCGATGCGGCTGGATACCCAGCCCGTGCCCAGCATCGCGATGCCCATGACAGCCATGTAGCTGGTGAACAGGAGCGAAACCTGTGAGGGCCCGGCGCCCAACTGGTCGGCGATGGGCTTGAGGATTGGGTCCACGAGGCCGATGCCCATGAAGGAGATGACGCAGGCGAAGGCGACGGACCAGACGGTTTTGGATTGGCGCAACACGGGACGGTCAGCGGTCCTTTCGAAGGGGGGCGGAGGATGAAGCAAGGTCGAGAAGCTCTGAGAGCACGTCAACGGCGACGCGGACGCGATGGGTGCCCTCACCGTCGAGTTGGGCGATGACGGGGTTGAGGACGTCGGCGCGGGCGGCGCGCATGCGGACCAGGGCGGCTCCGCCGTCGTCGGTGAGGCTGACGAGCGACGCCCGGGCATCGGTGGGGTCCGTCTCGCGGACGACGAGGCCGGAGGCCACCAGGCGGTCCACCTGCCCGGTGACCGTGGGCTGGCTGCTGTGGTCGGCGTCGGCCAGCGCACTGACGCGCACGGGGCCGAGTTCGTCGATGAGGGCGAGGAGACGCGCCTGCGCGAAGGGCACTTCGAACGACGTCGACGCACTCGCCCAGCGGGACAGCCGGGCGGCCAGTCGCAGCAGTTCGTTGGCTGTTGTGGCGGAGTGGATATCGGTGGGCACAGACTCATTATTACATAGGGAACCTATGTAATTCAAGGTCCCAAGTGTCCGTTTCGTGGAACCGCCGCGCGGCGCATCTCGCCGGACACGCCTCACTCACTGTGCGCCGTGGACGTGGGTGTCGTGGTGGCGACTCGACGCGGCGTGTCCGGTCGAGCCCGTGGTGGGCCTGGCCCCGTAGGTCCT
>JBDSRF010000068.1:0-30630 GCA_039929445.1 Arachnia sp.
GCCTCCTGCGCGAGGTCGTCCGGGCCAGCACGAAATCCACCCCACGCTCACGGTCGAGGAACGCGAAGTTCCGTGAACCCCACCGCCAAACCGACGGCGCCAACAGTTCCTACCCGGGGGACTTCACCGGGAGCCCACGGATCACCTACGCGCCCTTCGACGACGACCTCGCGGACCCCGGCGAGATTGTGTGGACCTGGGTCCCCTACGAGGAGGATTACTCGCAGGGCAAGGACCGCCCCGTCCTGGTGATCGGGCGCGACGGCCGGTGGCTGCTGGTCCTGCAGGTGACCTCGCAGGACCACGACGTGGACGCCGCCCAGGAGGCGCGCGCCGGTCGGTACTGGGAAGACATTGGCACCGGGGCCTGGGACCGGGAGGGACGCCCCAGTGAGGTGCGGCTCAATCGCATCATCCGCGTCGACCCCGGTAGCGTCCGTCGCATCGGCGCGGTGCTGGACGAGACCCGGTTCCGCCGGGTCGCCGACGGGGTTGCGCGGCACGTCCGCTGACGCGATCAGCGTCCCGCCGGCGTTCACGGACGCCGGGGCGTGCTAGAAATGGCCATGACCTCACATCGCACAACCGGCCCCGGTCGTCTGTCGGCGGCTTCCGGCCCCGCGCCGCAGGAAGACATCCGCTTCTTCATCGATTCCGCGGACCGTGCTGCCTGCGAACCCTGGCTGAACATCGGCATGTTCTCCGGCGTGACCACCAACCCGCAGCTGATGCGGGAGGCGTCGCGCCACGTCTCCGACATCAAGGACATCTACAACTGGGCGCGTGACGCCGGCGCCCGGGAGGTCTGCTTCCAGGCGTGGGGGTCCACCGTCGAGGAGCAGTACCGCTCGGCCATGGAGATCCGCGAGATCGCCCCGTCGGCCACCGTCAAGGTGCCCTGCACCCGGGTGGGCGCGCACACCATCTCGAAGCTCCGCGACCAGGACGTCCCGGTCCTGCTCACAGCTGTCTACTCGGCCAAGCAGGCGCTCATCGGGTCCGCGCTGGGCGTGAAGTACATCGCGCCCTACTTCAACCGCATGTTCCGGGCCGGCCTCGACGGCACGGAGGAGATCACCCACATGATCCGGGCCATCCCCCAGGACGGCACCGGCCCCATGATCATGGCCGCCTCCATCAAGTCGGCCAAGCACCTGGTGACCCTCACCGACATCGGCGTGCGCGTCTTCACCGTCTCCCCCGACGTCCTGGACGACCTCGTCACCGACGACCTCACGGACAAGGCCGTCGCCGACTTCGAGACCTTCATGCTCGACGTGCGCTGACCGCAGAAGCGCGAGGGGCCCGGGTTCGGCACAACCGTGTCGGCCGGATGGACATTTCGTCCCCACCGGGTATTCACAGCGACTAGTGTCTCGCTCAGGGCGCTGGGCTCGATGGTCGAGCAGTCGCCGGTGGGGGGCCCAAAATCATGCGAAAAATTCGCGTCGTCCTGTCGACGCTTCTTCTGGCGATTGCGCTGGTGACCAGTGGTCTGAGCGCCCCTGTCGCCTCCGCTGACGTCGACGTCTACACGACACCCGGCGAACACACCGTCAACGGACGGCAGTGGCGCACTTGGTGCGAGCCGTACTCCCAGACCGTGCGGTGCCGCACCGAGATCTGGGCAACCACCGTTGTCCGCTCCGGTGGCAGCTACTCCAACCGCACCTGGTGGACCTTCAACAACCTCACCTACCTCAGTTCCCCAACCAGCCTGTGGGCGGGCAACCCGCTGGCCTCACCCGGCGAACACCGGCTCAGCGGACGTGTCTGGGAGACCGAGTGCTACACGCCGCGCACCGGCAACGGCTGCCGTGCCTACCTGTGGACCGACGTCGTCGCCGCCTACAAGTCCGGCTCCGGGTACCGCTATCAGAGCGAACGCAAGCTGGTGTTCAACAACATCGTCCAGTTCGGGGCCCTGCGCACCGACCTCGCGGAGCTGGTGAAGTGGCGCCCGAAGGACACGACGCCGCCGGCGCCGCCCACGCCGTCGCAGCCTCCGGCGCCCGCCAACTACAGCATCAGCAAGGGCCCGAACAGCACCAACAGGGTCACGCTGACCTTCGACGACTGCCCGAAGTCCCTGAGCGCCTTCAAGGCCACGGTGCTCGCCGCCGAGGAGGCCGGCATCGCGCTGGCCGTGCTGCCCACCGGCGACTGCATCAGCGCTGGCAGGATCGACACCGCCTTCGCCCGCGCCCACGGCCACTACGTCTTCAACCACAGCATCAGCCACCCCGACCTCACGAAGCTGAGCTACGCGGGGGTCGTGAAGCAGCTGGGCGCCCCCGGCGTCGTCACCACCTACGGCCGCCCGCCGTACGGCGCCTGGAACTCCACCGTGAAGAAGGCCTACGACGCCGTCGGCATGAAGATGTGGATCTGGAACGTCGACACCAACGACTGGAGGGGCAAGTCGCAGTCGGAGGTCGTCAACTACGTGGTGGCCAACGCCAAGGCCGGCAACTCCGTGTTGATGCACATGCAGTGGAACGGGTTCAGCGGTTCCGCACTGCGCGCCATGAAATCCGGGCTGGCCGCCAAGGGGATCTCCGTGTGCCGCAACCAGGGAGCCACGACCCCCGTCAAGCCGTCGGCGATGGACTGCTGATCCCCGCATGACCGCAGGTATCCGGTTTTCGACCGGATGACCTTCTCGCCACCGTCAGGGAAGAACGCCACCGATGTACCGGTGGCGTTTTTCACTGGCGGTGGCGAACTGCCGCCACTCCGACCACACCCCAGCCATGCAGCCCGACGGCCGATTCCTGCCCGAGGCCGTGACGGTGGTAGTCTTCTTCTCGTCGGTCCGCCCAGTCTTACCTCGGGCCGCTTGGCGCAGCACTAGTTGCTTGGACGCCGTGGATGCTTCAGCAGAGCTTTTGCACCGGTGAGACTCACTCCCGATTGGTTACCTTTCTTGTCTTCAGATTTCGCACGCCTCGGCGTGTCCGCTGACCTCGTCGCTGCCCTCAACGCACGCGGCATCACCATCCCGACGCCCATCCAGGCGGCGACACTCCCCGACTCCCTGGCCGGACGCGACGTCCTCGGCCGTGGCCGCACCGGCTCCGGCAAGTCGTTCGCGTTCCTGCTGCCGCTCGTGCAGCAGCTGCGCGCCTCCGGCCGCCGCCAGCCCAGGAAGCCCCGCGCCCTGGTGCTGGCACCCACCCGTGAGCTGGCACTTCAGCTGCACGAATCACTCGTACCGCTGGAGAAGGTCGCCGGCCTCACCAGCACCGTCGTCTTCGGTGGCGTCAACCAGAACCCCCAGGCCCGTGCGATCGCCACCGGCGTCGACGTGGTCATCGCCTGCCCCGGCCGGCTGCTGGACCTCATGGGACAGAACCTCGTGGACCTCTCACAGGTGCGCATCACCGTCATCGACGAGGCCGACCACATGGCCGACATGGGCTTCCTGCCCAACGTGCGCCGCATCCTGCAGGCCACCGCGCCTGACGGGCAGCGCATGTTGTTCTCCGCCACGCTGGACGCCGGCGTGAACACGCTCGTCAAGCAGTTCCTGCACTCCCCCGTCGTCCACGAGGCCGACTCCGAGCTCTCCCCCGTGGGAGAGATGGACCACCACGTGCTCCGCGTCGACACCGACAGCCGCACCGCCGTGCTCGCCGACCTCGCCGCCGCCCCGGGCCACACCATCATCTTCACCCGCACCAAGCACGGCGCGAAGAAGCTCGCGAAGCAGCTCATCGGCCTCGGCATCCCGACGGTGGACCTGCACGGCAACCTGAGCCAGAACGCCCGCACCCGCAACATGGACGCCTTCCACTCCGGCAAGGTATCCACGCTGGTGGCCACCGACATCGCCGCCCGCGGCATCCACGTCGACGACGTCTCCCTCGTTGTGCACGCCGACCCGCCCACCGAGCACAAGGCGTACCTCCACCGCTCCGGCCGCACGGCCCGCGCGGGCAACGCCGGCACCGTCGTCACCCTTGAGCTGCCGTCGCAGCGGGGCGAGGTCCGTACCCTGCTGCGCCAGGCCAAGATCAACGCCACCTCCACGGCCGCCACCACCGGCGCCGACATCCTCGCTTCGCTCGCTCCCGGCGAGCGCACGTTCCTCACCCCGGCCGAGGCCGCGGAGAAGTCCGGCGTGCAGCCGAAGCAGGAGCAGGGCCCCCGTCGCACCGGATCGGGCGGTGGCAACTCCGGTGGCCGCAACCGCTCCGGCGGCGGCCGCAACGGCTCCGCCTCCGGTTCCTCCACGGGCGGTCGCTCCGGCGGCTCCGGTCGCTCTGGTGGCTCGGGTCGCTCCGGCGCCTCGGCTGGCTCCACGAGCGGCGCAGCCCGCGCCGGCTCATCGTCGGCCGCGGACTTCTCCCGCAACTTCCGACGCTCCCGCTGACCACGTGAAGGGGCGGGTATCCGGCGGCGAAAGCCCCGGGTACCCGCCCCTTTGCCGTCCCCGCCGGGCTACCATGCCCACGTGCAGCTGATCCGGGAGTTCGATGCCCTCGTCCACGCGACGGGGCGTCTCTGGATCCGGTTCCTCCCCCGGGTCGGCACCTGGCTGCTGCTGGGTTGGCTGGCCTACACCACCTGTCTCGTGACGTCCGCCGCCGTCGGCAACAGGTGGGGGCCCGCCGGTGCCGTCATCTTCGTCCTCGGCGTCACGGCCAACGTCGTGGGCGTCATCTTCGCCATCCACGCGCTGAAACCGGGCCTAGGCGCCGGTCCTCGTCTAGTGGAGGCGCGCCGCCAGTTCCCCGGGGCGAGCGGCATCCCCGACACCGTGCTGGCGCCTGAACGCAGGGTCGATGTCGCGGTCCTGGCCATAGGTCCTGTCCTGGGCGTGTATGCCGTGTGGGCGGTCATCGACGGCATGATCCGCGACGGGATCCTCTGGAACGCCATCACAGGGGACGTCTACGAGGCCGGGGATTTCTCCATCGGACGGAGCGTGGCCGACCTTCCCATGTACGTGGGCCTGGGGTTCGCCGCTCTGGTGCTGCGGATCGGTTGGGGGTACCTGGTGCGGGGGCGTCAGTCCTCATGGTGGCGCGCGCCGCTGGTGTTCCTTGAGGGTCTCTGGGTCTTCTCCACGTTCTTCATCGTGCTGCTGGGCGTGCGCCGCCTCCACACCTGGGTGGCTCGCCGCGCGTTCTGGCGGGAGGGTCTGCACGCGTGGCAACAATTCCTCGACTCCCTGCCCGCCATCCGGCTGCCCTTCGACGTGACGCTCCCCCAATTCCTGCAGCGCGGGAGCATCTGGCTCACGGAGATGTTCCTGCCGGGCCTCTGGCAGGGCATTGCCCTGCCCCTGGTGTGGCTGGCCGTGACGGCCATGGTCTTCGGGTGGCGGGAGTTCCGGGCGCGTGACCTGCTGACCGACAGCCTCCGGGAACGCGCCGACAGACTCGAGCGGACGGACGCCTCCCGCACACTGTCCCCGGTAGTGGGCGTTCTGACGGAGGACCTGCGCTACAAGTGGCTGCCGCTTCTCCACACGTTCCGGCTCGTGTGGCGCTCAGGCCCCTGGGTCCTGGGCGCCTATCTGGTCCTCAGTGCCCTGGCGGAGGTGGGGAGTTGGGCGCTCAAGGCAATCCTGTTCAGGGTCTTCGCGTCCGGCGAGCAGGCGCAGGTGCTGCGCTCGTTCACCGCGATCGACGCCGTCCAGCACCTCATCACCACTTCCGTGCTGGTGTGCCTGTACGCAGCCACTTTCGACAGGGGGCTCGCCGGCGCGGCGGGTCTGGACGACAGCACCCTCCGGCCATCGACCTTACAGGCGGAGCCCGTGACCACTCAGGCCGTGAACGTCCAGTAGGGGGACCCGTCCGCGAGTTGTGGTTGCAGCCGCAGGGTGTAGCTCTCCAGCGGCTCGGCGATGACGACGTACACGGTCTGGGTCCCGAACGGCACCCCGCGCTCGCGGGGACCCTCGTCGAAGGGGTGGGTGCACCCGCCGAACTGGGGGCCCTCAATGGCGGACTCGGTGAGGCTCAGTTGCTCGGCGGCGCCGTTGGTCACCTTCCAGCTGCATTGGAGGTCGTCGTCCGGCCCCACCAACGGCTCGATGGTCATGCGCACCCGCAGGTAGGTCATGCCGGGCGGTGCACTGCTGATGACATCCGGGTTGTAGGCGTTGGGAAGCTGCGTCGCCATGTCCAGGCTGTCGAGCCGCGCCCTGAAACCGTGTTCCGACAGATCCGCCCACTCACCGATACGGCTGCTCCCCAGTTCCTTCGGTTCGCCCTGCCGTGCCAGGAAGTCGCCCACCGCCAGCGAGAACACCAGCGCGAAGCTCAGCAGTAGAGCGAAACTGACCCACCAGCCCCGGGGGGTGAGCGTCACGTGCGACCTCATTCCGCCGCCACGATCTCGACGGGGGGCAGCACGACCTCACCCGGCTCGAGGTCAAGACCGGAGGGAAGCTCCTGCACCACGGTGGGGTGGACCGGCTGGAGACCGTCCGGCCGGAACCCGTGGAGGGCGATCCTCCCCGACACCTTGTCCAGGGGCAGCATGTACACGTAGGTGGTCGTCACGGTCGTGCCGACGTCCGCGATGGCAGTCCTGTCAACGCCGCTCCCGTACACCGCCTCGTAGGAGTAGCCGTCGGCCGTGCGGACCTGGGTACTCACCACGAACGGCCCCCCATGCGCCGTCATGGCGACCCTGCACAGCACCAGCACCGTCCCGGGCGCCGCGTCGAACCTGGCATCGCTGAGGCCCCCGTCCGGACGGACACTCGTGGCCGTCTCGATTCCCAGGAACTGGACGGTGACCTCCTCCGCCCGGGCGGTCCCCGCTTCGTCGGGTCGCACCTCGAACTCCGTGGGGATGCCCTCAGGGAGGGCGGAGCGGAGGACACCCACTGCCAGCAGCGACACCAGGATCGCCACCAGCCCACTGCCACGCCCGCCGCTCACGACTCGCCCTCAGCAGCCACGCTGACGGTGAGCGGGACCCATCCGGCCGGTTCACCGGACTCGGGATGAGGCACCGTGAGGAGGTCGTTGCTGAGTTCCTGGTCGAGCACCACCACCTCGACGTCGAAGGGGCCGGTGGGAATGCTCCCGGAGGGGACCTCGTTGCGTCCGTAGCCCAACTCACAGACGGCTGACGTCTGGATGAGGGGGGCGAACCGGTCCGCAACACCGGTGAAGCACGTGCTCTGCGTCATGGCCACACCATCAGGCAACCGAACGGCCACGATGCCGGGGGTCATGCCGGGAAGGGTCTGCCTCTGCTTGTTGACCACCGTGAGGTGGACGTGGATCTCGCCGAGGTCCGGCACCACCTCGGCACTCCGGACTGCAACGTCCCAGAAGCGGGTCTCGACCATCTCCCCGGGCTCCACCTGCGAACCCAGGAACGGTCTGGCATCGGTGCCGAAGCCGCCGGTTGCCCAGATCGTCACGATGACGAGGGCCACGACCGCCGCGATCGTTCCCCAGATGAGCGCCCCGATCGGCACCCTGCCACGGCGGAGCGCAGGCGACGGCGTGGAGGGCATGGACGAAACCTTAAGCCATCTGCGGGGATCCCCTTGGGGGATACGATGCGGGCGTGCCGCTGATCCGGGAGTTCGACGTCCTCGTCCACGACATGTGGCGTCTGTGGGGGCGGTTCCTCCCCCAGGTCGGCATCTGGCTGTCGCTCGGGTGGTTGCTGCAGACCGCCTCCAACATGGCTTCCGCCCTGATGGGGGCCGCATGGGGGCCTCTCGCCATCATCGTGTTCGTCCTCGGGGTCACCGCCCGCGTGGTGTCGGTGATCCTCGCGATCCTCAGCCTGGAGCCGGGGATGGCGACCATGCACGCCCTGCGCACCGGGAGCGCCACTGCTGGCCCCGGACTCCCCGCGACGGTGACCAGCGCGGAGCGGCCCCTCGACGTGGCCCTGCTGACGGTGGGTCCAGTGCTCGGCGTCTACGCCGTCTGGGGTGTCGTCGACGAGATGATCCGGCAGGGTTTCCTGTGGAACTCCGTCTTCCGCCGGTTCGACCAGGGCGCTTGGTCGATCGGCGTCTCCGCAGAATGGTTGCCCACCTATCTCGCCGTCGGTGTGATCGCGCTGATCCTGCGCGTCGGGTGGGCGCGGCTCGTCCGGGGCCGCCCGTCGGCGTGGTGGCGGGTGCCGCTGCTCTTCCTTGAGGGGTTGTGGGTGTTCGCCACGTTCTTCATCGCCCTCATCGGGCTCCGGGAACTGCAGATCTGGTTGCTGGCCCGCAACATCTGGCGGCAGGGGCAGCACCTCCGGCACCGGTTCCTGGAGTGGCTGCCTGATATTTCGCTGCCGTTCAACCTCACCCTGCCGGACGCGGTCGCGCGCTTCAGCCACTGGTTGGTGGAGGTGTTCCTCCCCGGGGTGTGGCAGGGCATCGCCCTGCCGCTGGTGTGGCTGGCGCTCGTGGCCATCGTTTTCGGCTGGCGCGAGTTTCGTGTCCGGGACGTGCTGCCCGCCCGACTGCAGTCCCGCAATCCCCGTCCTGCCACCCCGCGGCCGCCGCGGTCCGCCTCCTTCAACCGGGCCGTGGAGTTCCTCACCGAGGACCTCCGCATGAAGTACCTGCCGCTCGCGCACGCCTTCAAGCTCATCTGGCGTTCCGGGCCCTTCGTGCTGGGCGCCTACCTCATGCTGTCTGCCCTGCTTGCGGCGGGACGCTCCGCGTCCGCGGCCCTGCTGTCCGTGACATTCGCCGCCGGGAACCAGGCGGACATGCTGCTGGCGTTCAACGCCGTCGACTTCGTCGTGGAACTCCTGTTCACGTCGCTGGCCATCTGCCTGTACGCGGCGACGTTCGACCGGGGTCTGGGGGATGCCATGGGCATCAACTCACCCGAGGTCGAACCTCCAGTACACGTCGTCGTCCGCGAAGAGCGGCACCACGTCGAGCGTGTAGGAGTCGAGGTCCTCGGGCACCACCACGAAGACTGACTGCGACGCGAACCGGTCGCCCACACCGACGGGGGCGCCGAGTTCGTCGGCGGCCGCCGACTGGTTGCACTCCGACGTGGTGGGGCCGTCGACGCCGTACTCACGGTTGCCGATGTCCTCGCCACCGCTGTTGCGGAGCTTCAGGAGGCATCCCATCGCCTCCTCGGAGCCGACCGCTGACTCCACCGTCATCCGTACCCGCAGGAACGCGAAGCCCTCGGGGGCCTCCACCTCGGTGGCGGGATCGTACGAGCTGGGGAAGGACGTGGCGAGGCTCACGTCGTCGAGTCGCACGCGAAAGCCCTGCCCGCCGAGTTCGGCCCAGTCACCGAGCCGCCCGCGCCCCAGTTGGGAGGGTTCCGCGGCCCGGACGATCCAGGCACCGGCCCCCACTGCGAACACCAGGCAGGCGGCCACGACGAGCGCGAACCCCACCCAGGGGCCCCACGTCCCGCGCGACCTCACCGGGCCGGCTCCACGATCGTGTCCGCAATCGCCAGGACCCCCGACGAAACCTCCACGTCCACGGGGAACCACGCCACGGGCGCGATGCCCTGCACACCGTCGTCGCCGGCACCGCGAATCATCAGGTGAGCACCCTCAAGCCGGTCCGCGGGCACCTCGAAGATGTGGGTCTGCGTGATGCGCTGGCCCACGTGGGCAACACCGGGCGACGGGAAGCTGGCCACATCGAGCGCCCTGTACGTGCGCCCGTCAGCGCTCTGCAGGTCGCTCACCACGCGCAATGTCTCCCCGTGCGGGGTGATGCGCACCCGTGCCACCACGAACACGGCATCGGTGTCGAGGTCTGCGGGGTAGGGGCCCTCGCTCCGCAGCCGGGTTGCTGCCCCCGTCGACAGCATCTCGATGTCAGCCACCTCCAGCGCCACAACGTCCCGCTCGTCAGGGGCGACGTGGGCGTCACTGGGCAGGTAGGGCGGGATGGCGGAGCGGACGATGCCCACCACCACGAGGCTCACCAGGACGGCGACGACACCCCCGGCCCGCCTGCTCACGGTTCCTCCACCACGGCCGTGGCCCGCACCGACACCCATCCGACGGGCTCGCCGGCCTGGGGGGTGGGGGCGTGCAGGAGCGCGTCGGTCATGCTCTGGTCGCACACCACCACCTGGATGTCCATGGAGTCGGCCGTGGCGGGGGCGGGCACCTCGTTGCGTTCGTAGGAGAACTCGCACACGGCACGGGTGGGGACGTCGGGCCCGAAGGTGGACCGGCCCGCGGGGTAGCAGGAACTGCGCCACATGGCCGTGCGGTCCGCCATCCTCACCACCAGCATGTTCGTGGTGAGGTCGAAGTCACTCTCGTGCTGCTTGTTGGTCGCGACGATGTGGACGAGCACCGTCCCGTCCTTGTGCGACACCTCCGCGCCCTCCACCGCGACGTCCCACAGCCGGGTCGAGATGGCATCATCCACGGCGTACTCGCTGCCGATGAACGCGGGAGCGGTCCGTCCGAACCCCCCGGTCAGCGCGACGGCGGCGGCCGCGCCACCCAGCAGGGTGGCGGTCACGACCCAGGGCAGGGCAGCACGGCCCCGTTGTCGGGGCTCCGCTGCTGCCGGTTCGCTGGACACGGGAAAACCCTAGGCCATCGGGTGGTCGACCGCAGGTGTCCACGTCCGGGTGTCCCGTCCCGCCCCCGCCCCGGCAGTGCGCACACACCCGGCTTAGGCTGTTGGTGTGACCCACCTCACTCCCCCGCCACGTCGTGCCACCGTCTTCGACCTCGACGGGACGCTGGCCGACAGCGTGACCCTCATCGAGGACTCCATGCACCTGGCCATCACCGGCGCCGGGCACGAGGCCGAGCGGCACGCGATCCGGGCCATGATCGGGCGCCCCCTCGACGTCGCGCTCGCCGACCTCACCGGCCAGGACATCGCGCACGACAGCATCGCCGCCATGGTGAGGGCGTACCGCACCGCCCACACCCCGGCCATCGAGGACGCCGGCGCCAGCCTGCTCCTGCCGGGCGTGACGGAAATGCTGGAGCGTCTCTGTGCTTCAGGCCACTCAGTGGGGGTGGTGACGGCCAAGACCACCCCTGGCGCCGAGCACCTGTTGGGCATCATCGGCATCCGCCACCTCGTGGACGTCGTCGTGGGCACCGAGAGGGTGCGCAACGGCAAGCCGGCGCCCGACTCGGGGCTGCTGGCGCTGGAGGAACTGGGTGTCAGTGCCGGGGACACCTGGTACGTGGGCGACGCCACCAGCGACATGGCCATGGCGATCGCCGCCGGGATGCTCCCCCTGGGTGTGACCTCAGGCGTCGCGGACCGGGACGAGTTGCTCGAGGCCAGCGCCCTGGCGGTGGCCGACACACCTGCGGAGGTGGCCACCATCGTGCTCGACGGTGTGGGAGGAATCGCCGCCCGGTGACGCCGGAAGGAGAATTGGAGCGGGCGGAAGGAATCGAACCGACGTCTTCAGCTTGGAATAGCTGACGCTCTGCCACTGAGCTACACCCGCATGTCCAGCAACGCGGCGGGGTGAACCGCACGCGGTCTTGAGCAAGGTTGTTCACCTTGGAGCGGGCGACGGGAATCGAACCCGCGTGTTCAGCTTGGGAAGCTGACGCTCTACCATTGAGCTACGCCCGCACGGCCCTGAGGCCGCAGCCAGCTTAGCCGACACCCCCACCCCTGCGCACACCGGCTCGAAGGTGGGTCCGGGCCGCCCTCGCCCTAGACTGGAGGGGTGAGCGCCCAAGATCTTCCCGGGGGCATCGGGCATCTCCGATGCTCCGACAGCGACCGCGAACTCGTGGCCGACGTGCTGGGGCGCGCGTTCAGCGAAGGCCGCATCACGTTCGAGGAACACGACGAACGACTCAACCACACCTACGAGGCCCGCACGTTCTCGGAGCTCGACACCATCACGGCCGACCTCGTGGTGCCGTCCGAGGCGCCGGCCCCCACTCCCTTCGTCGCCCACGTCCCGGAACGCCGCTTCAGCGGCACCCCCGCCACGGGGGCTGTGCTGCGCGATTCCACGACCGTCATGACCACGCTGAAGCCGGGTTCTCCCCTGCACGTCCCGCGGGAGACGAGCCTCATCGTCATCCTCGGGGACGCGAAGATCGACCTCGTCAACGCGACGTTCGCCGGTGACGTCGTCCGTATCAACCTCAGCGTGTTCATGGGCGACGTGAAGATCCGCGTGCCGGACGGGGTCCACATCATGAGCTCAGTCAGCAACATCATGAGCGAGTTCAAGAGCAGCGACCTGTCCCCCAACCCCAGCTCCGTGACGGTGGAGCTCTGCGGAACCATGGTGATGGGCAACGTCAAAGTTCTCGGTCCCTGCGGCCGACCAGGCAAATACGAACGCTTCGTGCGTTGATGACAAAGGACACCATGGACGACCTGTTCCGCCCACCCGCAGCAACCTGGCACCGGCTGTCACCGTCGTACCTGAAGCTGAAGTACCTCATGATCGCCATCACGTGGCCGTTCCTGGGCGCCGCCGTGGTGGTGCCGCTGATGATGCTGCACGTGTCGTGGTGGTGGGCGCCGCTCGCCGCATTCCTGGTGCTGTGGGCGTGGCGGTTCCTGCGGGCGCCCCGCGTGTTCAGGCGCTGGGGCTACGCGGAGACCGACGACGACGTCTACCTGACCCGCGGCCTGCTGTGGCGCGAACTGACCTGCGTCCCCTACGGGCGCATGCAGCTCGTCAACGTCTCGTCGGGCCCCATCGAGCGGCAGTTCGGGCTGGCGAGCGTGGAGTTGGTCACGTCGTCGACGTCGGGGACCATCACCATCCCGGGGCTGGCACGCACCGACGCCGTCACCCTGCGCGACCGCCTCATCGAACGCGGCGAATTGCTGCAGGCCGGCATCTGATGACCCAGCCCCCCACCGAACCTCCTCGCAAGATCGTGGTGCGCCGCGGCGCCGCCCCACAGCTGGGTGACTCGCCGCAGCCACTGCCACCCCGCACGCCTTCCACGTACACCCCCGCAACCGCCCCCGAGACGGAGCAGGTGGTCCCGCTGCGCAAGGAGGTCGAGCACCCCCACCCGTTGACGGGTATTGCCCGCAGCTGGATCGCCCTCTTCGGGCTGGTGCTGGTGTTCGGCCGGGACGTGACCGAGCGTGGGCTGGAGTCCATCCGGGAGATGGGCCCGTTCATGTGGATCATCCTCGGCCTCGTGCTGGCCGTGGTGCTGTTCAACCTGATCTGGGGACTCATCGAGTGGCGCACCACCACGTTCGTGGCCGACGACGAGGAGTTCCGCATCGAGCGTGATTTCCTCTCCCGCGACTCCAGCCGCATCTCCTACGCCAAGATCCAGTCCGTCGACATCGAACGCTCACTGCCCGCCCGCCTGCTGGGCCTCTCCAGCGTCACCATCGACGTCGGCGGCGCAGGCGGCAAGAAGCTTGAATTCCTGGCAAAGCAGCGCGCCGAGGTGCTGCGCGACCAGCTGCTGGCCCGGATGCGAGGCCTGGCGGCCAGCGCGGCCAGCGGTGGAGGCGGCGCCGCGGGCACCGTCGCGCCCCCCGTGGTGGCGCCGCACATCATCGCGCAGGTGTCGCCCGTCACGCTCGTCAAGGGCGTGCTGCTGTCCTCGTTCCTGCCGTGGCTGCTGGGCGCCCTGGCGTTCCTCGCCGGCATGGTCTGGCTGGGCGAGGGCTTCAGCATCGCCGGGCTGGGCGCCGTGGTGTTCGGTGTCGGCGGCTACCTATGGAGCCAGATCGTCAACAACTGGAACTTCCACCTGGACAAGGTGCCGGACGGGCTGCACATGACCCGCGGGCTGTTCACCACCCAGTCGCAGAGCCTCAAGGCCGACCGCATCCAGGCCGTCTCCATCCACCAGGACTACCTGCAACGCCTCACCGGCCTGTACCGCGTCCGCGTCACCGTCCTCGGTCTCCGCGGCGGCGAGGGCGGCGGCCAGACCAGCGGCACCGTGCTGCCGTTCGGGACACTCGACGACGTCACCCGTGTGCTGGGGGCCTTCTGGCCCGGTATCAACCTGGACGCCGTCGAACTCCACGGGCAGCCCTCCCGGGCCCGCTGGCTCACCCCGCTCGGGTTCAAGCGGCACCTCTGGGGTGTTGACGATCAGACCGTCGTGGCGCACCACGGATGGATCGACCACACCATCACCCTGGTCCCGCACCGTCGGATGCAGTCGCTGGGAATCACCCAGGGGCCGTTGCAACGCAAACTGAACCTGGCCACCGTGGCCCTGCACACCACCGACGGCCCCGTCTCGCTGAACCTGTACCACCTGGACCAGTCGGAGGCGCGGGGCTTCTTCGACGCGCAGCGCGTACGGGCACGCGCCGCCCGCAACAACCCCGCCGAGCCGGGCTACCTGGCCGCCCTGCCCGCCCCCGCCGTGGACCAGTTCATCGAGCTCGCCTGAGTTTCGGACCCTCCACCCCGGCACCCCGTTGCGGTGCCGCTACGCTGTGCGTCCATGAGCATCTTTCTGGGCATCGACGTGGGCGGATCCGGCATCAAGGGCGCGCCCGTGGACCTGGAAACCGGGGAATTCACCGCTGACAGGTTGCGGATCGCCACCCCGGAGAAGTCCACCCCGAAGAACGTGGCCCGCGTCATGGCCGAGATCATCGACCACTTCTCCGACGTCATCGGCGACGTCCCCGTGGGCCTCACCATCCCGGCCCCCGTCGTGCACGGGGTGGTGCCGTTCATCGCGAACCTGCACAAGTCGTGGACGGGCGTTCACGCAGAGAAGCTCCTGCAGGACGAACTCGGCCGCAGCTTCACCCTCGTCAACGACGCCGACGCCGCCGGCCTGGCCGAGGTCCACTTCGGTGCCGCCAAGGGCCACCCGGGGCTCGTGATCCTCACCACGCTCGGCACCGGCATCGGCTCCGCCATGATCTACCGCGGCGTCCTGATCCCCAACGCGGAACTGGGCCACCTCGAGATCGACGGCCATGACGCCGAGACGCGGGCCGCGTCGTCGGTCAAGGACAAGGAGGGCCTGTCCTACGAGGCGTGGGCCAAGCGCCTGCAGCGCTACTACAGCCACGTCGAGATGTTGTTCTCCCCTGACCTGTTCGTGGTCGGCGGCGGCGTCTCCAAGGATGCGGACAAGTTCATGCACCTCCTGGACCTGCGGACCCCGATCGTGCCCGCCACCATGCGGAACAAGGCCGGCATCGTCGGCGCCGCGCTCGCGGCCCGCGACGCCATTGACCACCCGGACATGCTGGACTCCGCCGTCAACCCGGACGCCACCGACCCCGCCGTCTGACCCGATTTTTGTTCTTCAATCCCGCCCTGGGCGGCCAGTCCGGCCTGCCCGGGAGGAGTTGAGGAACGGAAATGCGGCTTGGTGGTGGGCGCCCCCGGAGGCGACGCCTCGGCCCCATCCAACTCTCGCCGCGCGGCCCGATCCAACTCTCGCCGCGCGAGCCGTTGCCCCACCCGATCGCCGGAGGCGACGTCACATGCGGTCGGGGGCGTCGATTCCCAGGAGGTGCAGGCCCCTGCTGATCACGGACTTCGTGGCCGCGCACAGCGCCAGGCGGGACGAGCGGACCTCGCCCTCGGACTTCAGCACCGGGCAGGCCTCGTAGAACGTGGCGAGCGCGCCGGCCAACTCGTAGAGGTAGCCGCACAGCTTGTGGGGCGCCAGCGTGTCGGCCACCTCGTCCACCACCTCGCCGAAGCGGCTCAGCAGCAGGGCGAGTTGCTGCTCGGCGGGCTCGGACAGAACCGCGATGGCCCCGAACCCGATGTGCTCGGCCTCCGCCCTGCGCAGGATCTGGCACATCCGGGCGTGCGCATACTGGAGGTACGGGCCGGTGTCGCCGGTGGTCTGGACCATCCGGGACGCGTCGAACGTGTAGTCCTTCTGCAGACTGCTGGACAGGTCCGCGTACTTGATGGCCGCCAGCGCAATGTTGGGCGCCGCCTCCGCCTCCGCCTCGTCGAGCAGCACGTTCAGCGAGACCGCCGTGCCCTCCCGGGTGGAGAACTTCTTGCCGTCGGCGCCGAGCACCTGGCCGAAGCCGACGTGCTGTGCAGCGACGTCGTCGGGCAGGTAGCCGGCGGCGCGTGCGACGGCGAACACCTGCTCGAAGTGGAAGGTCTGCGGGGCGCCGACGACGTAGATGATGCGGTCGGCGGCCAGGTCGCCCACACGGTGACGGATGGCGGCGAGGTCGGTGGTGGCGTAGCCGTAGCCGCCGCGCTGGTTGCGGATGATGGCCGGGGTCTTGAAGCCGGGCACGAACGCCACGAGGGCACCGTCGTCGACCACGGCGATGCCGCGGGACTCCAGGTCCTCACAGACCGCCGGCAGGTCGTCGTTGTAGGTGGACTCACCGGCGATATCGGCGTCGGTGAGGAGCACGTTCATGCGCGCATAGGTGGCGTTGAAACCGGCCAGCGACACGTCGATGAGCTGCTGCCAGATGCGACGGGTCACCTCGTCGCCGGCCTGCAACTTGACCACACGGTCGCGGGAACGGGTCGCGAACTCCTCGTCGTCCTTCAAGTGGGCGTTGGCCCTCTGGTACAGCGCCTCGGCGGAGGCCAGGTCCAGGGTGCTGGGGTCGAGGTCCTCGATGAGGATCTGCTCGACGAGCATGCCGAACTGTCGGCCCCAGTCGCCGATGTGGTTCTGCGCGATCACGGTGTGACCCAGGGCGCGCAGCACACGGTTGAAGCAGTCGCCGATGATGGTGGAGCGCAGGTGGCCCACGTGCATCTGCTTGGCGACGTTGGGCGCCGAGTAGTCGATGACCACGCGCTGCGGGTACGCCGTGACGTTCAGCCCGCCGTGGGGGTCCTCCAGGATGGCGCTGGCTGCGGCAGCGAGCACGTCGGAGCGCATGCGGAAGTTGATGAATCCGGGACCGGCGATCTCCAGCGGCTCGCACAGGTCAGTCACGTCGAGCTGGGCGATGATCTCGGCCGCCACCTCGCGCGGCGGGCGGCCTTCCTGCTTCGCGAGACGCAGCGCCACGTTGGACTGGAAGTGCCCGAACTGCGGCTTCGTGGCCGGTCGCATCTCGGGGTCGATTCCGGCGACGGCGCGAACACGGGAATCCAGCAGGGCTGGCAAGGATTGCATGGGTGCATTCTTTCATGCGTGCTGGGCGCGGCTCAATGGGGACGCCGGGCCCGCACTTGCCCGGACCGTGTTGAATGGGGAGAGACAACCACCCCTTGGAGGCGACATGAACAGCGCACCGCTGAAGAAGCTCAACGACGGCACGCAGATCCCACAGCTCGGCCTGGGCGTGTTCCAGATGACCGACGATGAGGCGCACCGCGCCACCCTCGCCGCGTTCGAGGCCGGTTACCGCCACGTGGACACCGCTGCCATCTACCGCAACGAGGTGGGCGTGGGACGCGCCATCGCCGAGTCGGGCCTGGCACGCGACGAGATCTTCGTCACCACCAAGCTGTGGAACAAAGCGCAGGGCCGTGACAACGCCCGGATCGGCATCACCCGCAGCCTCGAGAAGCTGGGTCTGGACCGCGTCGACCTGTACCTCATCCACTGGCCGTGCCCGGCCGCCGGAACCTACATCGAGACGTGGGAGCAGATGATCGATTTCCGCTCCGAGGGCCTCACCCGCAGCATCGGGGTGTCGAACTTCCTGCCCGAACACCTCGACACCGTCGTCGACGAGACCGGCATCACGCCGTCGGTGAACCAGATCGAACTGCACCCCACCTTCCAGCCCGACGACCTCCTGAACCACTGCTCGGACCTGGGCATCGTCGTGGAGAGCTGGAGCCCGCTGGGTCAGGCCACAGACCTGGAGCACCCCGAGATCCTCCGGATTGCGGAGGCCACCGGCGCCACGCCCGCCCAGGTGATCATCCGGTGGCACCTCGGCCGCGGCTTCGTCACCATCCCCAAGTCCACCAACCCGGACCGCATCCGCGCCAACTTCGACGCCCTGGACGTGAAGTTGAACTCCGAGCAGATGGAGGCCATCGACGGGATCAGCGCGGGCAACCGCATCGGCCCCGACCCCGCCACCGTGGAGCCGTGACCGCCACGTCCTCCGGCAGACCCGAATGGCTGCCGCTAACCTGAGTGCCATGCGCATTTCAGTGATCGGCTGTGGCTATCTCGGCGCCGTCCATGCCGTCTGCATGGCCGAGATCGGGCACGACGTGGTCGGCCTCGACGTCGACCACCGGCGCGTGGCGTCGCTGGCCGCCGGGGTGGCCCCGTTCCACGAGCCGGGGCTGCCCGAGATGCTGTCCCGCAACGTGGAGGCGGGGCGGCTGCGGTTCACCACGGACGCCTCCCTCATCGCCGACGCCGACCTGCACTTCATCGCCGTCGGCACGCCACAGCTGGAGGGGCAGCTCGGCGCGGACATGACCTACGTCGACGCCGCGCTCGACACCGTCCTGGCTCACGCCGAGGAGCGCCCCGGTGACCGGCTGGCGTTGGTGGTGGGCAAGTCCACGGTCCCCGTCGGGACGGCGCAGGGGTTGGCGGCGCGCATCGCCGCGACGGACCGGAATCTGCTGCTGGCATGGAACCCCGAATTCCTGCGGGAGGGCCACGCCGTCGACGACACCCTGCACCCCGACCGCATCGTGTACGGGCTGCCCGACGACGTGCCCACCGGCACACTCGCCCGCGCCATGCTGGACGAGTGCTACGCGCCACAGGTGGCCGCCGGCACACCCGTGGTGGTGGCGAACTACCCCACGGCTGAACTGGTCAAGGTGGCCGCCAACTCGTTCCTCGCCACCAAGATCTCCTTCATCAACTCCATGGCGGAGCTGTGTGACGCCACCGGCGGTGACGTCACCCGGCTCGCCGAGGCCATCGGCCACGACGACCGCATCGGCGCCAAGTTCCTGCAGGCCGGCATCGGCTTCGGCGGCGGCTGCCTCCCCAAGGACATCCGCGCCTTCATGGCGCGCGCGCAGGAGCTGGGTGTTGACGAGGCACTGACCTTCCTCCGGGAGGTGGACGCCATCAACCTGCGCCGCCGCCACCACGCCGTCGGGCTCGCCGAGAGCGCCGTCGGCGGGTCGCTGGAGGGCCGCCGCGTGGCGGTGCTGGGGATCACCTTCAAGCCGGACACCGACGACCTGCGCGACTCCCCTGCCCTGGACATTGCCGACCAGCTCCTGTCCCGGGGCGCTGACGTCGTGGTCGTGGACCCGGCGGCCGGGGGCGAGCTGCGGCGACGCCGCCCGGACCTCGACGTGGCCGACACCGTCGAGGAGGCCGCCACCGGCGCCCATGTGGTGATGGTCCTGACGCCATGGAAGGAGTACGTCGACCTGGACCCGGCCGCCCTGCTTCCGCTGGTGGCCTCACCCGCCATCATCGACGGGCGCAACGTCCTGGACCCCCATCGCTGGCACGACGCCGGCTGGAGCTACCACGGGATGGGTCGCGGCGTCTCCACCTGGTGAGGCAACGGCGTCGAAGCCCTCCTGACCCGGTGGCATCCGATGATAAGGGCACCAGAGCAGCCACACCCTAGGAGAATGAACCATGGCGTTGACGATTGGCGATCACGTGTCGTGGAACACGTCGCAGGGCGTGACCCATGGCGTCGTGAAGGAGAACCGCACCAAGGACTTCCAGTTCGACAAGCAGCAGTTCAGGGCGAGCGAGAACGAGCCCATGTGGATCGTCGCGTCAGACAAGACGGGCGCCGAGGCCGCACACAAGGAGTCGGCCCTGACTAAGAGATAGGGGCTGGGAAGAACGCCGGTTCAGCGCCAGCCGCCGCTGTCCAGGGCCGGCTTCGCGGGCCATGGGGAGTTGCGGACTGAAGTTGCGACACCCTGCAGTCGTTCCGCGGCAGTTGCCCTGCTGGCCTCAATGTCCGTCAACGTCGCGAACGCGACGACAGCAACCACGGCCGCAACGGCGGCGACAACGAGGCTGATGATGGCGACCACGAGTCCGGCACCACCCGACGGAATGGCCAGGATCAGCCCGATGATCGCGAGAACGAGACCGGCGATGGCCAGCGCCACACTGGTAATGGCCAGCAGCAGACCGATGAAGAAACTCTCGTAGTCCCCCTCCAGATCGGAGAGGATCTCGCAGATGTCCTCGACGGCATCCTGGAGGTTCTGCAGCTTCGTCGGAAGTGACTGCACGGCGTTGCGGTAGTTCACGGTGTTGCCGGAGTCCCAGTCATCTCCCCGTGGGCCCAGCGCTCCTGTTCCCACCGAGGCTGCCGCGGCCGAGAAGTTCACGGCGCAGTACTGCGGTCCAGTGGTTTTCACGGAGTTGTAGTCATTGATCTGCTTGATGACCCATTCGGTGGCAGGGTCCATCCGCGGCTGAATCTTCTTGCACTCCTCGTAGCCTTCCTGCGCCTTGCTCTCGGCACGATCCTTCAGCCAGCCCGGTATGTACCAATGGCTGAAGATCTTGTCGACCGCCCCCTGCAGTGCGTCGTGCACCTTGGCGTTCAGTTCGGCGAGGTCGTCGTAGATCTCGTCGATTTTGGTGGTGATCTCTTCTGCGGCGGCGCTCACGATCTCACAGTCCTGACGTTGCGATGAGGATGGCAATGGCGCCGGCGTACGTGGTGTTGGCCGACTCCATTTCGAGGTAGTTGCGGCCCGTCTGCGCGATCGCGCCGGAGAGGGAGTACAGCAGGTCCCCACCGGCGTCGAGGGACACGTTCATCTCGTCCAGGATTGCGGACCGGGCATCGTCGTAGGCCGCTTTGACCGCAGCCAGGTCGGTGTTGGCCGCGACGTTGAACTGGATGGCGTTGACGTTGGAGTGAACACCACGCACGGCGATTTCGGCATCCTCCAGATTCGCCTTCTCCTCGACAAACCAGTGAAGTCGGGTCTTGAGTTCCTCGAATCCCATGTTTGCTCCTATCCCCTGTTGTGATCGTTGCGGCGTTGCACGAGATCGGCGAGGCGCCCCTGGAGACTTGCCATCTGTTCCCGGACCTCATCCTTGGGAGCCTCGTCGGACATGGCCCTGAATGCCTCCACCACGTCGTCCTCGATCGCTGCGGAATCCGCGCCCCGAAGCCACGATTCATTGACCTTGATTTCGTTGGGCATCCCACCCAGGGACTGAATCGTTATGTGCCGGTGACGGTCCCCGACGTCGACGGGATCCTCCAGGGTGGGGGACCACGTCGGGAGCATTTTCATCAATGCAGACACGTCACGGGACAGATCAACAACATCTGCACTCAGGTCCCTCGGATACCGGGTTCCGGGACGCATGGGTTCGAACCCCGCAACCTTGCCCGCCGCGGCCTCCGCATGCTGCTCGGCGTACGCCAGCAACAATGCGAATCCGAACTCTTCCACCACGACGATCTTCGACCAGCCGTCGGCCAGGTGCATGGCAGAAACCACACCAACGTCGTCGAACTCGAATCTGAACGCGTCCTGTGGATTGTGTGTCTCCTGCATGAAGACCACGGTAGCGGGACGGCGGTCCATCGTCGGTGTGAGCACCGGGGCGCCATACTGGTGGGATGCCTCACGACGAAACACGCGTTGACCCCCTGACCAAGCAGGTGCCGTTGTTGTGGATTCTCCTCTACGTCACCTGCCTGATGTTTGGCATCGTGCTGGCCGCCCTGATGATGCCCCTCCAGGAGGGCGTGGTGATCGTGGCGCGGATCGGATTCAGCATCATGATGGTGCTGGTGCTGGTCATTCTCGGCCTGTCCACCTGGCGGTTGACCACAGCACTTACCGTCCCCAGGGCCGCGTGGCGATGGGTGGTGGTGCTGGTGGCCGTGGCAGCGGTGGTGGGGGTGGGCGTGTGGTCCGCTGCGGCGCACACACCGGATGAATCGGTCTTGAGCAAGTTGGGAACGGCCTTCTTGGGCGCGCTCGGATTCACGCTCGCCTCCGCTGTGGGTATGCAGTCACTCGTGAAAATACTGGCATCGTTCACCGACGGTCCACGAAGTCACCAGACGCCACAGGGGCGTTGAGGTTCGCCGGACCGCTTTCCATTCGCGGTTGGATTCGGTGAACGGCGCCGGCACTCAGTCCTGACCGGCGGCCTCGAGGAGGGAGTCGTCGAACGGGTCCTGCTGGGGCTTGCGTCGGGACACGAGGTCCCACTCCATCTTCAGGTTGGCTGCCCACTCCCGCTTCTCCCCCTTGGAGTACAGGTCGGGGAAGTTGTCGCGGGCGGTGACGTCGCCGACACCCACGGAGTCGACGCCGATGTCCTGGCAGATCGTGATGGCGCGTTCCAGGTGGTAGAGCTGGGTGAGGATGATCATCTCCGTGACGCCGAACACGTCACGGGCGCGGACGCACGAGTCGTAGGTGTCGAACCCGGCAGGGTCCTCCACCACCTTGTCGCCGGGCACACCGTGGGCGACGAGGTAGTCGCGCATGACGGTGGTCTCGTGGTTGCTCTCGGCCCTGTTGTCGCCGGAGACCAGCACCGCCCTGATGGCGCCCTTTTCGTAGAGGTCGACGGCCAGGTCCAGCCGCGCGGCCAGGAAGGCCGATGGCCTCTGCTGGTCTGCCTTGGCTCCCAGCACCATGGCGATGGCACGAGGGGGCACGTCGTCAACGCTGTACACCCGACCGGCGGCGACGTGGCTGACGTGTCGGGCGCCGAACACGATGGCGCCCACCAGACCCACGGCCGCCAGCAGGCCCGTCAACACCAGATACCCGAGGGCGCGCAGCGCGCGCCTCGGCCCACGGGGTGGGGCCACGATGACCCCACCGGCTAGGGGTTGGCGGCGCCGCCCTTGGTCCCCGCTCAAACCGAGGTCCTGTTCTCCAGGTACCAGCCAACGAGCGCTTGGGTGGAGCCGTCCTGCGCCACCAGCGCCTCGGCGTCGCCGGAGACGGCCGGGGCGATCTCCATGGCGAGCTTCTTGCCGAGTTCGACACCCCACTGGTCGAAGGAGTCGATGCCCCACACGACGCCCTGGACGAACGTGATGTGTTCGTAGAGGGCGATCAGCTGACCCACCACCGACGGCGTCAGCGCGGGCGCCATGATCGACGTCGTGGGCCGGTTGCCCTCGAAGACCCGGGCCGGGACGATGGCCTCCGCCGTGCCCTCGGCGCGCACCTCCTCCGCGGTCTTGCCGAACGCCAACGCCGCCGTCTGGGCGAAGAAGTTGGCCAGGAACAGCGCGTGCACGTCGGCATCGCCGTCCTGTACGGGGTGGGCCGGGTTGGCGACGGTGATGAAGTCGGCGGGGATCAGCCGGGTGCCCTGGTGGATCAGCTGGTAGAAGGCGTGCTGGCCGTTGGTGCCGGGCTCGCCCCAGAATATCTCGCCGGTGTCGCAGGTGACGGGGGTGCCGTCCCAGCGCACGGACTTGCCGTTGGACTCCATGGTCAGCTGCTGCAGGTACGCGGCGAAGCGGTGCAGGTACTGCGCGTACGGGAGCACGGCGTGGCTCTCGGCGCCCAGGAAGTTGACGTACCAGACGTTCAGCAGCCCCATGAGCAGGGGCACGTTGTTGCTGGGATCGGCGGTGCGGAAGTGCTCGTCGACGGCGTGGAAGCCGGACAGGAAGTCGCGGAAACCGTCCGGGCCGATGGACAGCACCACGGGCAGACCGACCGCGGAGTCCACCGAGTAGCGGCCACCCACCCAGTCCCAGAATCCGAATGCGTTGGCGGGGTCGATGCCGAAGTCGGCCACCTTGTCGAGCGCAGTGGACACAGCCACGAAGTGCTTGGCAACGGCATCGCGATCCTTCTCCCCGGAGCCGTCGACCGCACCGGACGCGGCCAGTTCACGCAGGAGCCACGCGCGAGCCATGCGGGCGTTGGTCAGGGTCTCCAGCGTGGTGAAGGTCTTGGACGCGACGATGAACAGGGTCGTCTCCGGGTCCAGGTCGTGGGTCTTCTCCCAGCAGTCGCTCGGGTCGATGTTCGAGACGAATCGACACGAGATGCCGTCCTGCTTGTAGGGCAGGAGCGCCTCGTAGACCATGACGGGACCCAGGTCGGATCCACCGATGCCCACGTTGACAACGGTCTGGATGCGCTTGCCCGTGACACCCACCCATTCACCGGAGCGGACCTTGTCCGCGAAGGCGTACATGCGGTCCAGTACGTCGTGCACGTCGGCCACCACGTCCTGCCCGTCGACGACCAGTTCAGCCTCCCTCGGGAGCCGGAGCGCGGTGTGGAGGACGGCACGGTCCTCGGTGACGTTGATGTGCTCGCCGGAGAACATGGCCGCGCGGCGGCCCGCCACGTCCACCTCGTCCGCCAGTTGCAGCAGCGCGGTGATGACGTCGGAGTCCACGAGGTTCTTGGAGAGGTCCACGTGCAGGTCGGCCACGTCGAACGTGAACTCCGCGGCGCGGTTGGGCTGCTCGCTGAACCAGGCGCGCAGGTCGGGGTGCAACTGGTCCTTGAGCGCGTCCAGCGCTGACCATGCCTGCGTGGTGGTGGGGTCTACCGGGGTGATCATGGGCCCCACACTATTCGTCGGTCAGCGCGACGTCAGCATGGGCCCACGAATGGGGTCAGCCGACGCTGATGTGCACGTGGTCGTAGTGGTTGGCGCTGGCCGAACCGCGGCCGGACATGCTGCGCCAGCCGTCACCGGAGCGCTGCGTGGTCCAGATCTTCTGCGCGTAGATCACTTCCACCACCCCGAGCGAGGACGCGTTGGCACGCACCCAGCGGGCGACCTCCCAGCCCGCGTCGCCGGAAATCATGGCGTCGATGGCCTGGCCGGAGCCGTGGTAGCCGCTGGAGCCGGCGCGGTAGCCGCCGTAGCTCGTGATGTTGGGGAACTGGGCGCACACCTTGCGCAGCACGCTGACGGTGCGGCTCTGCATGCCGTTGGTCGCGCTTCCCGCCCTGGGGCAGGAGCCGGCCCTGGCGATGGTGCCGGAGGCTGCAGCCCTGGATTTCGACGTCGTCGAGGTGGAGGACGTGGACTTGGTAACAGCCGCCGGGGCCACCGGGGCCGCCGGCTCGTCGGAGGTGAGGAAGCTGGCCTTCACCCAGCCGGCCCCCTTCTTCATGGAGACCTGCTGCCAGCCGTCGTGCTGGGTCTTGGTGATGGTGACCTTGCGGCCCTCCACCAGTGCCGTCATGACGTCGTGGCTCGTGCCCGGTCCGGTGCGGACGTTGACCGAGGTGGTGACCCATCGGGTGCCGGCCTCGGCGCCCTCGATGCTCCAGTCCACGGACGGAGTCGACGCCGCCGGGGCGGGAGCGGCGGCCACGGCCGGGGCGCTGGCGCTGACCACGGGGGCGGGGGCGCTGGGGGACGGCGCAGGGGTCACGACCACGGGTGGCGGGGCGCTCACCGACGGCGTGGGCACCATCATGGAGGGCACGACCGAGACCGCGGCGGGCTTGGGGGTCCGGGCGAACTCCCGGCTGGCGCGGTTGGCCGTGCGGACCTCGTGGGCCGTCAGGGGGTCGGCGACGCTGACCTCGTGCGAGGTGTTGCCCATGGGGACGAACGTCAGCGTGGCCGTGGCGGCCAGCAGGGCGACGATGGCGGTGGGGGCGATCGCCCTGCGCAGGGCAGGTCCGAACGCGGCGCTGTTACCCCGGCGGGGTGCATCCAGCGGCACCGTCACTTCCGGTGTGTCTGCTGCTGCCCGTCGTGCTTGCGCCATGCGGCACCTTCCTGAGAAAACGATTGAGGTTTCCTCAGAATACTCTCAGCTCGCTATATTTCCAAAGCCTGCCGGTTCACCCCCGAAGGGGTGGGCTAGAGTTCCCCCGTCCGCACGAGGGGAGCCACGCCGATGAACGGAGCACGCCTGAGAACCTGGGCCCTCAGTGTCCTCGCCTCCGCAGCCGCGATGCTGCTGCTGGTACTGGGCGCCCCGACCGGGGCGGCAGACCCGCAACCCGGGCCCACGTCCATCCGTGTTACGGCCGCCCTCTCCCCCGACTTCCAGGTGACAGCCTCCGGGCTGCTGACAGATCGTGACGGCAGGGCCGTCGGTGACGCCCAGGTGAAGGCAAGTCTCAACGGCACCGAGGTGGCGGGCACCAGCACCAGCCCGGACGGGACGTACCAACTCTTCTTCACCCTTCCCGAGGACCTGCGCACGGGCGAGCAGCAGCTTCTCGTCGCCTTCGGTGGCCGGGACCGCCTGGACGCCTCACAGGCCACCACCGTCATCCCCGCGGCGCAGGCACCCGCCCCGGAGGATCCACCATCCCCGGCGGAGTCCCCATCTCCCACCCCCGCACCACCGGTACCCGCCCTGCCGGGCGTGACCCTCGAGGTCTCGCTCTCCCCCACGCTGGTGCCGCTCGGCGGCCTCGTCATGGTGGCAGGGACCCTGCTGGGCGAGGACGGCACCCCCATCCCCGACGGGCGGATTGCCCTGCTCGTCGACGGCACGGAGAGCGCCGATTCAGTGGTGCTGACCGGGCCGCAGGGCGTGTTCCAGACCTTCGCCGACATCCCGGACGACCAGCCCGCGGGCAAGGCTGAACTGGTGGTCACCTTCGCAGGCAACGCCACCCACGCCCCCGGCCAGAAGGCGTTCCCCATCACGGTGGAGGAACTGCCACTGGCCGAGAGCACCCCGGCGTCGGCGTCCCCCACCGTCTCCGGGACACCCGAGGCGACGGCGACCGATGGCACCGTCAGCAGCCCCGTCGCCACCGCCGACGTCAAGCCCAGCAAGGCGGTGGATCCCAACCCGCTCTCCTGGTTCTACGTGGCACTGATCGTGGTGGGCGGGACCGCCCTGCTGGTGGCGGCCGGACTCGTGTTCCGGACGATGTACGCCCAGCGCGACTCCACCCGTCGCGGCGAGGGTGGACTCGACGAGCTGCTGGAGGTCGATGGCGACGTCGACGATGACGAGACCGTCCTGTTCAGCGTCCCGTTCGGCGACGAGGAGCCGGTCCCTGTCAACCAGGGCATCGTGGATGCGGACGGACCGACTGGGCCGGCGATGGACTCGGGTCCGCAGGCAGAACCCGACGACGAACTGCACCCGCGGCGCAGCGCCGACTGACGCGGACCGCCCTCAGTCCTTTTTCGCCCGCACGGCCGCGTCGGTGTTGACCTTCACGAAGGAGCCGCACCGGTCGCGCAACATCCCCAGGTCGCCGCCTCGCAGCGCATCCCCCAGCAGGGTCGAGTCCACGCAGGCGGCGGGCGAGCCTGCCTTCATCCACTCGGTGGCGGAGAAGGCGCCGACGCCGCCGCGCGGGATCACGCGGTCGGCGAGGCCCAGGGTGCGCAGCCTCTCGGCCATGATGTGGCCCACCACGTCAGCCGGGTACAGGAGCGCCCCGGCCGCACCTGCGGCGATCGCCGTTCTCACCTCGCCGGGGGTCATGGCCTGCACCCACAGCGGCACCTGCGCCTCCGCGGCCACGCGGACCAGATCCTCGTCGGCCGTATCCGCCAGAATGAACTTCACCCAGGAACGCATGGACTCCACGTCACCGGCGGCAACGGCACCGTGGACGCCGAAGGTGGCCCGGGCCCCGTAGATGGCGACGATGTCGTCCACCTCCCCGTGGGCCGCGGGCAGCGAGAAGGTGCGCAGCCCCTCCTGGACCATGACCTCGACGGCACCGACGAGGTCGTCGAGGGTGACGTCGTCGAGGCAGACGATGAGTCCGGCAGGTGCGCTCACAGTTGGCATGGCCACCATCATGCCCGGCCCGCCCTCCGTTCCACCAACGCAGGCCTGACCACGCGCGTGGGCGTTGTCAGGGCCCCGGCGCCCGCGGCCCTAGGATTTCGCGCATGAATCGCCTGACGCGCGCCCAACGGCTGGACCGTCTGCCCTACACCCGCAAGCACAACAAGCTCCTGATGGGATCCGGGGTGGGATGGGCGCTGGACGCCATGGACATCGGCCTCATCTCCTTCATCATGGCGGTGCTGGCCGAGGAGTGGCGCCTCAGCGGCACCGAACTGTCCGTGCTGGGGTCCATCGCCTTCGTCGGCATGGCGGTGGGCGCCTCGGTGGGTGGCCTGCTCGCCGACCGCATCGGTCGCCGGCAGGTGTTCGCCATCACGCTGCTGGTCTACGGCATCGCAACGGGACTTTCGGCCCTCTCGACCGGTCTGGTGATGCTGGTGGCATTCCGGTTCATCGTCGGCATCGGGCTGGGCGCGGAACTCCCGGTGGCCTCGACGCTGGTCTCCGAGTTCGCGCCCAAGCGCATCCGCGGGCGCATCGTCGTGGCACTGGAGTCGTTCTGGGCCATCGGGTGGCTTGCGGCCGCGTGCATCGGCTACTTCCTGGTGCCCAACGTCGACAACGGCTGGCGCTGGGCGCTGGCCCTGGGCGCCATCCCGGCGGTGTGGGCGCTCGTCATCCGCTACGGGCTCCCCGAGTCCGTGCGGTTCCTTGAGTCCAAGGGACGCCACATCGACGCCGAGTCCGTCGTCGTCGAGTTCGAGGAGGCCGCGGGCGTCACCACCCCGCCGTCCGAGATGGCCCGGGAGACCCCGGCCCGGGTGTCCAAGGTGTCGTGGGGCGACCTCTGGGGCTCCCGCTTCCGCCGCTCCACGATCGCGCTGTGGCTGGCCTGGTTTGGCGTGAACTTCGCCTACTACGGCGCCTTCATCTGGTTGCCGACGCTGCTGCACCAGAACGGCATGACGCTGGTGAGGTCCTTCCAGTTCACGCTGTTCCTGACCATCGCCCAGCTGCCCGGCTACCTTGTGGCCGCCGTCCTTGTTGAGGTCTGGGGGCGCCGCGCGACCCTGGCCACCTTCCTGGCTGGTTCCGCCGTCGGCGCCATCCTCTTCGGCCTGGCCCCCCAGATCGCCGGCGCCGTGGCCCCCGGAAACGCTGCTTCCCTCTACGCCATCACCCTGGCCGCCGGCTGCACCCTGTCGTTCTTCAACCTGGGCGCGTGGGGTGCGCTGTACGCGGTGACGCCGGAGGTTTACCCCACCAACATGCGCGCGTCCGGCGCCGGCGCCGCCACTGCGTTCGGCCGGATCGCCGCCATGTGCGCCCCGCTGCTGGTGCCGCTGCTCAACGGTGCGGGCGGGCTGCCGCTGCTGTTCACGGTATTCGGGGCCATGTTCCTGATGGCGATGGTCGCGGCGCTGTTCCTGCCCGAGTACCGCGGCGACGCGCTCGAAGAGGTGTGAGGGACGCCTTGGGCCATGCCGTACGCATGCCCTGGGCCTCACTGCAAACCATTTCACTGAACCACAGCAGCGCGCAAAGACAGGGACTAGGGTCAATCCTTACTGATTCTTCGCAAGGCGGAACCCGCTCGGTATCCCGTCCCAGGCACACCGTCGTCCATGGGGCTCCGCTCCCGCCGCGAAAGGCACTCCCGTGAATCGAATCACCAAGACACTCCTGACAAGCGCCGCAGCCTTGGCACTGCTTTCCACTGCAGTGGTCCCCGCCGATGCGGGACCACTCACGCCCAATGGCGCCAGGTTCGCGGCGGTCGGCGACTCCTATGCGGCCGGGCTGGGCAACACGCCGCTGAAGCACGCGGGGCTGTCCTATCGTTCAGCCGCCGCCTACCCCGTCCTGCTCGCCGGGGCTGCGAACAAGGTCAACTTCCTGGCTGAGAGCGGCGCCACGATCACCACAGTGCTGGCCAACCAGGTCCGGCGGGTTCTGCCTGCCACCCAGCAGATCACCGTCACCGTGGGTGGGAACGACGTCGGGTTCGCCGACGTGGCCATGGCCTGCGCAGGGACGGGCGTCGGCTGCGCTGCCGCGGTCGGCAGGGCCAGCGAGGCGCTGAATATCCTGCCGCAGAACCTGGGGTCGTTGATCACACACCTGCGCACGAGGGCACCCCAGGCCACGATCTATGTGACCGGTTACCCCATGCTGTTCCAACCCACCGCCGGAACCTGTCCGGGGCTCCCCGGCTACAGCCCGGCGACGATGGCCCTGTTCGACGGGGCGACCCTGCAACTCAACGGGATCATCCAGGCAACGGCCACACAACTCGGAGCGGTGTACGTGGACGTGGTGCCTGAGTTCGAGCAGCACGGCCTGTGCGATGGCGCCGACAGCTTCATCTTCCCGCCGTCTTTCCTTGCTCCCGGGGTTCCGGACCCATCCAGCCTGCATCCGACCGCGAACGGGCAGGCTGCCTACGCGCGAGTTGTCGAAGCGTCGACGTTCCACAGCGCCGACGAGGGCTGAGCCGACGCTGACTTCAGCAGTTCGGGTCCAAAGGGGGTTGCGGCCACGGCCTGCCCCCGGGGATGACGGCAACCATTTCCCGGGCGCAGTGAGATCTGAGCGAAGCATGGCGCGATGTTGCCCACGATATCTCGTCTCCATAGAATAAGCGCCGTGAACACAAGCGACGATGGAGGGGACGACTCGGCACCCGAGACCGCTGTGGAACCGGCAAGGTCCCCCGTCTTCGTGGACGACTCGGGGCGACGGTTGCTCCGCGTCCGCGCCGCGGCCTGGTTTGGCAGTACGACCGGGATTCTTTTCCTGTCTTGCCTCTGCGCGGCGGTGCTCATCGGTTCGCTGGCCAGCCCCGCCGACTGGAACCATCCGTTCGCCCCGCGACCAAACGTTGACGAGGCACAAGCAGTCCAGCCGTCGAACCGGAGCACCCTCGAGGCTCTCATCCTCGTCCCGCCTCTCTTCTCTCCTGGTCCGGACCGGCTCACCCCCCCATCGACGGCGGCCTCCCGCCCCAACACAAGCCGCGGGACACAGGCAACGGAGACAACCGTCGCCCCGTCGCCCACCTCACCTGCCATCGCAACCACGGCCACCCAGGCCGCCGGTGGGCCCACGGCACCGACCGCCAAGCCCAGCCGCAG
>JBDSRF010000069.1:0-6520 GCA_039929445.1 Arachnia sp.
CGGCACCGTGGCGGTCCATGAGGGGCAGTGACTCGAGGATGTTGCCGAGATGCTTGCTCATCTTGCGGCCGTCCTCAGCCAGGATGTGGCCGAGGCACACCACCTCCTTGTAGCTGGACTGCCCGAAGACGAGGGTGCCGACGGCCATGAGGGAGTAGAACCAGCCGCGGGTCTGGTCGATGGCCTCGCAGATGAAGTCGGCGGGGTAGTGCTCCTTGAACGCCTCCACGGAGCCCTCGGCATGTGGGTATCCCCACTGTGCGAACGGCATGGCACCGGAGTCGAACCATGCGTCGATCACCTCGGGCACCCGGTGGTACGACTGTCCCTCCCGCACGATGACGACGTCGTCGATGAAGGGGCGGTGCGGGTCGAGATCCGACAGGTCGCGCCCGGTCAGTTGCCCCAGCTCGGCCAGTGACCCGACGCAGATCAGGTCGGTTTCGTCCTCCACGTTCCGCCAGATGGGCAGCGGGGTGCCCCAGTAGCGGGACCGGGACAGGGCCCAGTCGACGTTGTTCTCCAGCCAGTCTCCGAAACGGCCGTGCTTCACGGACTCGGGATGCCAGGCGGTGGCCTCGTTCTGCGCCAGCAGGCGGTCCTTGATCTGCGTGGTGCGGATGTACCAGGACGGCTGCGCGTAGTAGAGCAGGGCTGTGTGGCAGCGCCAGCAGTGTGGGTAGGAGTGGAGGTAGGCCGCCACGCGGAACATCAGCCCGCGCGACTCGAGGTCGGCCACGAGGGTGGCGTCGGCCGTCTTGAAGAACTGCCCACCCACGAGCGGGATGTCGGCCCCGAAGGTGCCGTCGGGGCGGATGGGGTTCACGAATGGCAGGCCGTAGGCGCGGCAGACGCGCATGTCGTCCTCACCGAAGGCCGGCGCCTGGTGGACCAGGCCGGAGCCGTCCTCGACGGTGACGTACTCGGCCAGCACCACGATGTGGGCGGGTGTGTCACTGGTGGGGAATTCGACGAGGTCGAAGGGCCGCTGGTAGGTCCAGCGCTCCATCTCGGCGCCCGTGAAGCTGGTTCCCCGGGTCCATTCCTCACCCAGCACCTTGTCGAACAGCGGCTCCGCCACCACCAGCGAACGCTGGTCCGGGTGCGTGGCCACCACGTAGTCCACCTCGGGGTGCACCGCCACGGCCGTGTTGGACACCAGCGTCCACGGGGTGGTGGTCCACACCAGCATGTCCACCTCGCCCGCCAGCTGGCCGCTCGTCAACGGGAAACGGACGTAGACCGACGGGTCGGTGACGTCCTCGTAGCCCTGCGCCAGTTCATGGTCCGACAGGGTCGTCCCGCAGCGAGGGCAGTACGGCGCCACACGGTAGTCCTCCTGCAGCAGCCCGGCCGTGAAGATCTCCTTCAGCGCCCACCACACTGACTGGACGTACTCCGGTGTCATGGTGACGTAGGCCTCGTCCATGTTCACCCAGTAGCCCATGCGGTGGGTGAGGGCCTCGAAGTCGTCGACGTGGCGCAGCACCGACTCGCGGCACCTGGCGTTGAACGCCTCGACGCCGAACGCCTCGATGTCGGGCTTGCCGGAGAAGCCGAGCTCCTTCTCGACGGCAAGCTCCACGGGCAGGCCGTGGCAGTCCCAGCCGGCCTTGCGGTCGACGCGTCGGCCCTGCATGGTCTTGAAGCGGGGGAACAGGTCCTTGAAGACGCGCGCCTCGATGTGGTGGGTGCCCGGCTTGCCGTTGGCGGTGGGCGGACCCTCGTAGAACGTCCACTTCTCGCCGTGGGCGGTGGCCTCCAGGGACGCGTCGAAGGTGCGCTGTTCATCCCACAGGGCCAGGACCTCGGCCTCCAGGGCGGGGAAGTCGACACTGGCCGGGACCGGCTTGTATGCGCTCATCAGGGTTCCTCTTCGCTTCATTCTGAGACATTCTCGAAACTGCATGAAAGCGAAGGGACGAGCCGTCTGGCCCGCGGTACCACCCTCCTTGGACACCCGGGCGGATCACGAAGCCTGAGCACCCTCTTGATTTGCTGACGCGGCCGGTTCTACTGGGCCCGTGACGGGCTGTTCTTCCGGCAACTCCGGGGTGATGGCCCCATCAATGCCTTGCGGTCGGCTCAATTATGCGTCACCCGGGGGCGCCCACCAAAAAACACGTCGCATTGTTTATGTTCGAGCTATTCATTTTCCCATCCTTGGCGGATGCACAATTGATGCACGAGAGCATCGACGCCAGGAACCTCGAGCCGGTGCCCAAGCATGGGTGGCACATCGCCGCCCAGGTAGGGGATTCAGCGAGAGGAAGTTGTGAGATGTCGTCGATGAAGCAAACTGTGAGGCCCGGTCCGTTGCCGCTGGTGGAGACGTGGCCCTGGGCCCGCGCCCTGTTCTCCGACCGGAACTGGATCGCCGGGACCCTCTGGCTGGTGGTGCGGGTGCTGCTGGGGTGGCAGTGGCTGGTCTCGGGTTTCGAGAAGTTTCAGGACTACGGCCCGTGGAAGAGCGGTGTGGCGGTGCAGGGGTTCGCCAAGGGGGCCCTGGCCAACATGACCGGCGCCCACCCCGGCGTGATCGAGGGGACGTTCGGGTGGAACAAGGGGTGGCTGAGCTTCGTAGCCGACACCGGTTACCAGTGGATCGGTCCCATCATCCCGTTCATGGAGGTGATCGTGGGTGTGCTGCTCATTCTCGGCTTGTTCACCGGCATCGCTGCACTGGTGGGGTTGCTGTTGAACGTCAGCTTCCTCTTTGCCGGCAATGCAGGGGTCAACCCGTTCTTCGCCCTCACCGCCGGAGCCCTCATCGCTGCATGGCGGGTGGCAGGGTTCTTCGGCCTTGACTACTGGGTGCTGCCGCTCGTCGGAGTTCCGTGGAGTAGCCGCCTGGAGGAGCGCCACACGGCCGTCCGGGACGTGTGAGGCCGGGGCCGCACTAGTATTCCGGGAGGTCGTCGGGAGGATCCCCCCTTGTTTCCAGTCTTCGTCGTCGCTGCCCTGGCCGTGCCCGTTGTGGCGGCGATCGCTGGCGTGGGCGCCGCCGTCCGTCACTTCGAGGGCGAGTACTCCACCACCGTCGCCATCCGCGGCTGGGCCGCGTCCCGGAAGTTCGTCTTTCACCCCGAGTGGCAGACCTTGGCGTCCGCCCTGCAGCTCCAGGTGCCCGGAATCGGCCGGGCCTGGGCCGGGTTCCAGGGCGAGGTGGACGGTGCAAGCGTGTTCGGCGCATGCTGCACGTGGGAAGTCGATGGCGGCCAGTCCCGGACCAGTCACCGCCGCGACGTGCGCGGAGTGCGGGTTGAGGGCGTCGATTTCCCCACACTGGTGGTGTACCGCCGGTGGCGGACGCTCGTGATGCGGCCCATGCTGGGGCATGCCCCCGTGCTGGACGTCGAGCACCCCCTGTTCTCGCGTCGCTGGGAAGTCGCCTGCTCGTCGCCGCGGCTGGCCCACGACCTGCTCCATCCCCGCGTGGTCGAGTTGCTGCTGCAGGCGCCCCGCTGGGTGGATGCGCTGTGGTTTGACGGCGACGCCATCCTCCTGGCCGGACGTGGTGGCACGCCGGAGCGGACCGACCGGGCGCTGGAACTCCTGGCGCGGCTGGCCGAACTGGTACCCCATTTCTCCACGGATGAACTGGGGGAGGGGGCCGTCTCGTCGTTGTACGGCCAGCACACTCGACGCGCGCGCCGGGCGACGGACAACGCGCTGCGTGGCGGGCTGAGGCTCCCTGACCCTCACGGGAGCTGCATCGAGTGCCCCATGAGGATGGTCCTGTTGGGTGGGAGGTCGTGGTACCTGATCGGGTCCACGCCCCACCTCGCCGTCCAGATGTAGAGCTGCTGGCGCCACCGCCGCTGCCGCGTCGCACCCTCGTCCACCTCGAAGGTGAATGTGGACACGACGTAGGAGGCGCGCTGCAGTTCTGACGTGCTCAGGATGGGCGTCAGGAGCCGCTGGATGGTGAGGGGCAGTGCCTGGTGGTCATTGAATCCGAACCGGAGTTGGAGCACGGCCACGGGGCCGCCGCCGGTGGCGTGCACCACCAGTTCGCCCCTGTCCAGGGGCCCCACGTGGGGCCTCTCGAGGACCGCGACCGTGATCACGACCACGTCGTGTGGGAGCGCCAGCAACTGCTCCGCCATGGCACGCATCGCCCACGGCGTCGACTCCTCCGCGCGGGTCACGAAGAGGGCCACCCCCGGCACGCGCTGCACTGGCGGCTGCGCGTGGGCGATGTGATCGAAGAAGGTGCCCAGGCTCACGGGCCGGGCCGTCATCGACTCCCGGATCCGTCGTCGGCCGCTGTGCCAGTTGGCCATCACAGCGAACACGCACGCGGCCACCACCAGCGGCACCCAGCCACCGGAGGGGATCTTGAGCAGGTTGGCGGACAGGAAGGTCAGGTCCACCAGCAGCAGCACGGCCATGGCCGCCGCGACGAGGCGGTTCCGCGGGCCGCCCCGGCTCCACGCATGGAACAGGAACAGCATTCCCGTGATGGACATGGTGCCCGTGACGGCGATGCCGTACGCGCCCGCCAGACCCGTGGAGCTCTCGAACGCCACGATGAGGATGACGACACCGACGGCAAGGGCCGCGTTCACCATGGGCAGGTAGACCCGGCCGAGGTCCTGGTCGGAGGTGTGCTGGATGTTCAGCCGGGGCAGGTACTCCAGCCGGATGGCCTGGCGCACCAGGGAGAAGGTGCCGGAGATGACTGCCTGCGAGGCGATGATGGTGGCCAGCGTGGCCAGCACCACCATCGGCAGCACCCACCCGGCGGGAAGCATGCCGAAGAACGGATTGTTACCGGCGGCGGGGGAGCGCAGCACGAGGGACGCCTGCCCGAGGTAGTTGGCCACCAGCGCGGGGAAGACGATGACGAGCCAGGCACTGCGGATGGGGGCTGCCCCGAAGTGGCCCAGGTCGGCGTACAGCGCCTCGGCACCCGTCACGGCCAGAACCACTGCGCCCAGCGCCACGAAGGCCGTGAACGGATCCTGGGCGAAAAATCGGACGGCGTAGCTGGGGGACAGGGCCCCCAGCACGGCGGGGTGCGCGGCGATGGACACCACCCCCAGCACCCCTATGGTGCCGAACCACAGAAGCATCACGGGGCCGAACAGGCCTGCGACGATCGTCGTCCCCAGCCTCTGCAACGCGAACAGCGACACCACGATCACCAGGGAGAGAGGGACCACCCACGGCACCAGCGCCGGATCCACCTGCTCCAGCCCCTCGACCGCTGAGAGGACCGAGATGGCGGGGGTGATGAGGCTGTCCCCCAGGAACAGCGATGCGCCCAGGACCCCCAGGACCACCAGGGCCCCGCGGCCACGGCCGTGGCGGCGGCCCTTCACGATCAGGGACACCAGCGCCATGACCCCGCCCTCGCCGTCGTTGTCCGCGCGCATGATGAACGCCACGTACTGGATGAGGACGACCAGCACGATGGCCCACACGATGAGCGATGTGAGGCCGAGAATCGGCACCGCGGAGCGTTCCACGGCCGGATTGGCCGTCGGGTCCAGGGCCGCACGAAAGGCGTACAGAGGGCTGGTGCCGATGTCCCCGAACACCACGCCCAGGGCGGCGATGGCCGCGACGCCGCGTCGCCCGGTCCGGTGCTGTGACGCACCGGGGGCTGTGGTGCCGGTCCCCCCGCCCATGTCGATTCCACAAGCGTAGGCGCTGGTTGCGAGTACCGTCGGTGCGTGAAGCAATCGAGTGCGGGCTGGCGCCTGCTGGCCGGCGTGGCGGGCGGGGTCGTGGCGGCGGTGGCGTGCCTGGCCGTCGGGCTGCCCTCCTTCGCCCCTCTGGTGGGCTGGATTGCGGCGAGCGGAATCTTCATCACCTGGACGGGGTTCCTGCTGGCACCCATGGACGGTCCCTCCACCCAGTCCCACGCCACGCAGGAGGACCCGCCCCGCCGGTGGGCGCATGTGAGTCTCCTCGTCGCGGTCCTGGCCAGCCTCGTGGGGGTGGCCTACCTCGTCGCCGGGGCGGGCAGCGGCAGTGGGTTGCCGCAGGCACTCGTGGGGGTGGTGGCCATCGCCATGTCCTGGGTGCTCGTGCACACCCTCTACACAGTCCGCTACGCGCATCTGTACTACAAGGCCGGCGGCAACGGCGTGGACTTCGAGGGCACGGACGAGCCGGTCTACGGGGACTTCGCTTACCTGGCGTTCACCCTGGGCATGACCTTCCAGGTCTCCGATACACAGCTGACGACGCCGCAGGTGCGCTCCGTGGCGCTGCGGCACGCCCTGATCTCCTACCTGATGGGGGTGGTGGTGATCGCCATCACCATCAACCTGGTTGTGCAGTTGGCAGGCAGCGCCTCTTAGTAGTCACCCGCCGGACCGCCACTCAGCGTCCTCACAGCCGGTCGCTGACAGCGTGGACCGATGAGAAGCGTGCGGATGCCCCGCAGTGGAATCGCCCTGGTGTCGCTTGTGGCACTGCTGATGACGTCTGCGTGCGCGAGCACGCCCGTGGCGGCTCCCACCGCGTCACCCCCACCGTCGAGCCCCACGGTCGCCTCGCCGTCGCC
>JBDSRF010000070.1:0-6495 GCA_039929445.1 Arachnia sp.
ACGAATCTGGCACGTAGCGGGCCAGAATGTACCGAATAAGGCTCTGGCTAGGGGTGATTGTGGTCGGGGCGACAGGACTCGAACCTGCGGTCTCCTGCTCCCAAAGCAGGCGCGCTAGCCACTACGCTACGCCCCGATTGCCCACCTCGGCGGGCCGGGCTGAGTCTACTGCACCCCAGCCGGGCGCCACCACCCGAGGTCAGTCGCGGGTTTCCAGCAGGCCGGAGATCAGGGATGTGGCCAGGCTGATGATGATGGATCCGAGCACTGCCCACCAGAAGCCGTCCACTTCGAACCCGAAGCCCAGCGACCCCGCCAGCCATGCCGTCAGCATGAGCATCAGTGCGTTGATGACGAACAGGAACAGTCCCATCGTCAGGAGGATGAGGCAGGCGCCCGCGATGGTGATGAGCGGGCGGACGACGGCGTTCACCAGTCCGAAGATCGCCGCCACCACGATCAGGGTCAGCGCCTTCTCCCCATTGCTGGAGGCTGTCAGGTGGATGCCGGGCACCAGCCACACGGCCAGCGCCGTGGCGAGGGCCGAGATGATCAGTCGAATCACGAGTTTCATGTCTCAAGCGTGCCACTTCGCAGGGGCGCCGGTAGCGTCGCCGTACTCAGGCCCCCCAGCCGGCCTGTTGGCCACCGACGCGGTCGGCCTCGATCTTCTCCCGGTAGCCGGACGCCAGGTAGGCCGCGACCGGATCAGCTGGCAGGCCCCGGGACTCACGCCACTGCGCAAGGTCAGGCCGGACGTCGGTGTAGAAGGCGTCCATGACGCGAGCATTGGCGGCCAGCACATCGCCGTCCTTCTGGGCGACGTCGAGGGCCTCCCTGTCGACGAGCAGGGCCCGGGCGCTCATCTCCTGCACGTTCAGCACCGAGCGGATCTGGCCGACGATCTTGTCCTCCACGTTGTGGCACTGGTCGAGCATGAACGCGACGGGGGAGTCGATGTCCATGCCGCCGCCCACCACCACCTCGTACATGATCCGGAACAGCTGGAACGGATCGGCGGCCCCGACGATGAGGTCGTCGTCGGCGTAGAACCGGGAGTTGAAGTCGAAGGAGCCGAGCTTCCCGAGGCGCAACAGCTGCGCGACGATGAACTCGATGTTGGTGCCTTGTGCATGGTGGCCGGTGTCGAGGCAGACCATCGCCTTCTCGCCGAGGGCCGACACCTGCACGTACGACGTGCCCCAGTCGGGAACATCCGTGTGATAAAAGGCCGGTTCGAAGAACTTGTACTCCAGCACCATCCGCTGGTCCTCGCCGAGACGCTCGTAGATCTTGCTGAGGGAGTCCTGCAGCCAGTCCTGGCGGGCACGGATGTTGGCCTGCCCGGGATAGTTGCTGCCATCAGCCAGCCAGATCTTCAGGTCGCGGGAACCGGTGGCGTCCATGACGTCGATGCACTCGAGGTGGTGGTCAATGGCCATGCGTCGGACGGCGGGGTCGGAGTGCGTGAGCGACCCGAACTTGTACGCGTCGTCCTGGAACGTGTTGGAGTTGACGGTTCCCAGCCGGACGCCGAGGTCATCGGCGAGGCCGACGAGTTCCCCGAAGTCGTCGACACGGTCCCAGGGGTAGTGCAGGGCGACGATGGGCGCCAGCCCCGTGTGCTTGTGCACCTGCGCGGCGTCCGCAATCTTCTCCTGCACAGTCCGGGGGGTGCCAGGGGTGGAGAAGACCTTGAACCGGGTGCCGGAATTGCCGTAGGCCCACGATGGGACCTCGAGCTCCTGCCGGGCGAGGATCTCGAGTGCCTCGGTGCTGATAGTCATGGTGTCTCAGTTCTCCTTCTCATCGGCGCCGTGCAGGCGCCCCAGTTGGGTCTCGAGGTGGAAGACCTCCTCCAGGCGGACGAAACCCTCGTCGGGGGTGGTGCTGAGGTTTACGAAGTACTGGCCCATCTCCGCCTGCCAGCGGGCGTTGACCTCGGTGGCGGCCATGGCGGCCTGCGCGGCGTCCAGATCGGGGCTCTCGACGTAGCCGATCAGCAGTCCGTCGGCCCGCAGGAACAGCGAGTAGTTGTGCCAGCCGGAGGCCTTCAGCGCGCGCAGCATGTCCGGCCACACGGCGCTGTGGCGGTCCTTGTACTCGTCAAGCCGCTCGGGCCGCACCTGCAGCTGGATGCAGTAGCGCTGCATCTCAGACATGGCGGTGCTCGATCCCGACCAGCGACGCGACGGCTGCGACGGTCGCGGCCTGGTGGCCGACGCATAGCGCCCAGTGGTGCCCCACCCCGGTGGCGCTCCAGTCGTCTACCCAGTGGCCGGGGTCGCGGCCGAAGTCGACCCGTGAGGTGGTGTTGCCGATCCGCAGCAGCGGACCCTCGACGACGGTGCCCTCGGAGGTGACGAGCACGAAGCTTCCGTCCCGGTCCTGTCCCAGGCCGAGCGTCGTGACGGGGCCGTGCGCCACGTCGAACTCGACGGAGACGCCCCAGCCGCGCTTGCCGTGGAAGACACCCAGGCCACGCAGCAGCGGCTTGCGCGACGAGATGGCCAGGTGTGCGGGGCCGTCGTGGCCCATCTCGACGACGCCGTCGAGGTAGTTGAGGGCCTGGATCTCGGTGAAGGAGCCGCCCGCACCCAGTGCCTGGGCGATGAGCATGGCCACCGAGGTGCGGAGCTCGTACTCGCCGGCGGCGGGGATGCCGCGGGCGTTGAGGAGGGAGGCACCCAGGATCATGCCGGCGCCCAGCTTCTCGTGGAGCTCCCCGGCGAGCCCGCGGTGGTAGTAGGCGAGGGAGTCTAGGTCGAAGTCGTCGACGAGGCGGTCGAGTCCCACCGACACCTGTGCGGCCCACCGGAGGTCGTCCTCGTTGACGGAGGGGTCCATCTCGAAGATGTCACGGACCAGGGAGATGCGGTCGTCGACCAGGTCGTCGCCCACCTCCAGAACCCGTTCGCGCAGGTCGTCGAACTCCAGGACCTCGACGTGGCTGCCGAAGGTGGTGGACACCGTCGTGAGGTCGGTGGAGACGTCGAGCATGCCCGGGTAGAGGTGCCCCATGAGGCCGTGGCGGGCGGTTCGGAGCCGTGAGCGGGCACCGGCGGCGCGCGCCCACTGCATGATGCGGTCCCAGGCGGCGTCCTGGCGCAGCCACCCGGTCACGGAGCGGAACTCAATGCCGGCGCGGCGGAACACGTGCCCCACTTCGGGGACCGGGCACTGGCCGCAGTAGGCGAGCCAGTCGCCGGTGTCGAAGGTGGCGTGGTCCATCTTCTCTGTGGGCTGCAGGTCGATGCACAGCACCGGGGCGCCGGCGCGCTGCGCGATCGGCAGGACCATGGACGAGGTCAGGTAGGTGGTGAGGTAGATGACAAGCAGGTCGCAGTCCGCCAGCCGCAACTTCTCGGCGGCCTTGACGGCATCGTGTGCGTCCGAGACGAAACCGGCGTCGATGATCTCGGCGTCCATTGACTGGAGCCGATCCGCCACATAGGCGACGCTGCTCTGCAGTTGGGGCAGCAGGTGGGGGAACTGGTCCCAGTAGGCGCCGAGGCCTCCGCTGACCACCCCGATGCGCATGGCCGGCCGCTGGTGCTGGTGCAGGGCGGACAGGAAATCCTGTGACATGTGCCAACTCCTCTCAGGGGAGAACCGACCGGCTCGCCGGGACCACAGGGGGGTAGGTCCCGGCAAACCGCCGGCGTATTCGGGGTGGGATCAGAAGTCGTACTTGTCGATGTTGTCCTTGTTGAACCGCACCGGTGGGCCGACGATGATGATCCCGTTCTCTCCCACCTCACGCTCACCCATGTCACCCGCGGTGAACTTGTCGCCGGGCTTGCCGGTGATGGTTCCGTCGACGAGGGACTTGCCCGCGAAGGCGGAGACGTAGCCCAGCTGTGCCGGGTCCCAGAGAGCGAACTCCTTGACGGTGCCGTCCTTCACGAAGGAGCGCATCTCGTTGGGCAGGCCCAGACCGGTCAGGGCAACCTTGCCCTTGTACTCGGAGGTGGACAGGTACCGGGCTGTGGCGGCGATGCCGACCGTGGTGGGCGAAATGATGCCCTTCAGGTTCGGGTTGGCCTGCATGAGGCCCTGGGCCTCCTGGAAGCTCTTGGTGTCGTCGTCGTCGCCGTAGACCTTGGAGACCAGCTTGATGTCCTTGTAGTCGGGGTTGGAGGCGAGTTCCTCCTCCATGAACTTGATCCACTCGTTCTGGTTGGTGGCGTTCGCGGTGGCGGAGAGGATGGCGATGTCACCCTTGCCGCCGATCTGCTCCGAGATCATCTCCAACTGGATCGTGGCGACGTCCTTGGCCACCACCTGGCTCACGAACACGTCGCGGCAGTCCGGGTTGGCGTCGGAGTCGAAGGCGACAATCTTGGCTCCGCCGGCGCGGGCCTCCTTGAGGGCTGCGCAGACGGCGTCGGGATCGTTGGCGGCGATCACGATGACGTTGGTGCCGGCCTGGGTCTCGGCGTTGATGAACGACACCTGGCTGGAGGCGGAGGCATCCAGCGGGCCCACCACGTTGCTGGTCTTGAAACCGGCTTCCTCCGCGCCCTTCTTGCCGCCGCCGAGCACCACGTCGGTGTAGGGGTTGTTGAGCTGCTTGGGGATGAAGGTGATGGAGAGGTCGCCGCCTCCAGCGGCACTCTCGGTGGGGGCCGCCTCGGTGCCGGCGGATGTGTCCGGGGTGGCGGGTGTGTCGTTGACGGTGGCGCCGCAGGCGGTCAGTGCCAGGGACGCTGCGAACAGGATGGCACCCACCTTCAACGACAGGCGGCCACGTGAGGTGCTGGACATGGTTGTTCTCCTTCTCAGGCGCTGAGTGCGCCGGCTGTGGTGATGGTGGGACCGATCTCCCGTGAACGGCGGCGTCGGTGCCGCCAGGCACTCCACGACGCCACCACGGAGGGGGCGACGACGGAGATGATCAGCAGTAGGCCGGTGATGGTGACGAGCACCACCTCCGGGATGCGGTTCAGGCGGAGGGCGTAGTTGATGACCCCGATGATGAGGACGCCGCACACGGAGCCCCAGATGGAGCCCCTGCCGCCGAAGACGGACACCCCACCCAGCACGACGGCGGCGATGACCACGAGCTCGAGGCCGGTGGCGCTGTCGCTGCGGGCGCTGGAGTAGCGAAGCGTCCAGAAGACGCCGGCCAGGGCGGAGACCAGGCCGGAGCTCATGAGGGTGAGGAGGCGGGCGCGCTTGGTGTTGACGCCCACGAAGCGGGCGGCCTCCATGCTGTGGCCCATCGCGAACAGGGTGCGACCGAATGGCGTCATGTGGAGGACGACGGCGAAGGCAACGATGATCAGGCCCACCGGCAGCATGACGAGGGGGATACCTGTGGCCCCGAACGAGCCGGTGGCGTACGCGGAGGCGGCCGGCGGGAAGTTGGAGACGGCATTGTCGCCGATGACGACCAGCGCCAGCCCCCGGAACAGGGCCAGCGTGCCGATCGTGACGGCGAGGGCGGGCAGCCCCACGTAGGCGGTGAAAAGGCCGTTGAACAGGCCACACGCGAGCCCCACCAGCAGGCAGATCAGCACGACTCCGCCGAACGGCATGCCCCCGGTGAACAGGACGCCCATGACGGCGCTGGACAGGCCCGCGACGCTGGCCACGGACAGGTCGATGTCGCCGGTGATCATCACGAGTGTCATCGGCATGGCCATCAGCAGCGTGGCCACGACGTCGAGCAGCAGGAACGTGGCGGTGCGCGGCTGGGCGAACCGGGGGACCATCGTGGCGGCGAGGATCAGCAGCACCACAAGGATGTAGGTCATCAGCGCGGGGCGGCTGGCCAGGGTGCGGGCGATGGCACCACGGGTCGCGGACAGGGCGGGGGGAGAGGTCACGGGGGTGAGGGTGTCGGTCATGACGTGGCCTTCCGCAGGTTTCGGGCGCGGCGCAGCGTGGCCAGGCGGTCGATGAGGATGGAGGCGAGGATCAGCCCGCCCACCACGGCCTGCTGCCAGAACTTGTCGACGCCCACGGAGGTGAGGGCGCCCGTGATGGTGGTCAGGAGCAGTGCGCCGATGGCGGCCCCGGCGGCGGTGCCCACACCGCCCACAATGGCGACGCCACCGACGACGGCCGCGGCCACCACCTGGAGTTCGAGGCCCGTGCCTGTGACGGCGCCCACGGAGTTGAAGCGGCTGGCATACAGCACGCCCGCCAGTCCCACGAGGGCGCCGTTGGTGACGAATGCAGTGAACACGCGTCGGCCCACGGGGATGCCGTACACGAAGGCGGCGTCGGGGTCGGACCCGATGGCGTACAGGTCGCGCCCGGAACGGCTGTAGCGCTGGAAGAGGGTCACCACGGCGATGACGATGATCGCGATGATGGTGATGATGGGGATGCCGACCAACAGGCTCACGCTCAGGTTCCCGAAGGCATCGGGGCGGTCCCCGGCGAAGTACTGCGTGGAGCCCGCCCACCAGCTGTTGACGCCCCGGAACACGTACAGCGTGCCCAGCGTGATGACCATGGCCGGCACCCGCGCCGTCGTCACCAGCA
>JBDSRF010000071.1:0-4539 GCA_039929445.1 Arachnia sp.
GCCACCCCCTCCGCGCCGGCCGGCGCGCGGAGGCCGTCCCACCCGTCGCTGGCGCGCAGGCTCCAGCGACCGGGGATGTACTTCGCCCTGCCCGCCGTGGTGCTGCTGGCGATCTTCTTCACCTACCCCCTGGTCTCCTCGCTGTGGCAGAGCTTCTTCACCACCTCGGGCGGGGAGACCAGATGGGTGGGCGTCGACCAGTACGTCCGCCTGTTCAAGGACCCGCTCGTACTGAAGAGCCTGTTCAACGCCGGCCTCATACTGGTCTTCCAGGTCCCATTGATGATTGTGCTGGCAGTCACGCTGGCGTACCTGCTGAACCAGTCGTGGCTCAGGTTCCGCTCCGGCTTCCGACTCTTCACGTTCCTGCCGGCCGTCACCGCACTGGTCGCCTACGCCGTCGTGTTCAGGGTCCTGCTGGCCACCGACGGCGGTGCCATCAACCAGATGCTCGGGGCCGTGGGCATCGGCCCCATCGACTGGCTGAACAATGAGGTGTGGGCCCGTGTCGCACTGATCGGGGTCATCACGTGGCGTTGGACCGGCTACAACATGGTGATCATCCTCGCGGGGCTGCAGTCGATCCCCGAAGAGCTCTACGAGGCCGCCCGCATCGACGGGGCCGGCCGCTGGCAGATCTTCAGCCGCATCGTGATCCCCCAACTGCGTCCCGTGCTGATCTTCACGTCGGTGACGTCCACCATCGGCGCGCTGCAACTGTTCGACGAGAACTTCGTGCTCACCCGCGGCGGTCCGAACGACGCCACCCTCACGCCCGTGCTCTACCTCTACAAGGTGGGCTTCAGGCAGTTCGACTTCGGATACGCCTCGGCCATCGCCTGGCTGCTGGTGATCCTGACGGCCATCATCGCGCTCGTGCAGTTCTGGATCATGAGGGAGAAGTCGTGAGCGCGCACACAAAGACTGAGCGTCGGCAGGAGCCGGGGCGGGTGAGAGTCATGCGCATGCTGCTCCACTCCCCCATCTACGCACTGCTGATCGTCGCGAGCATCATCAGCCTGATCCCATTCGCTTGGATGATCATCGCGTCCACCCACACCACCTCGGACCTCTTCGTGACGCCGCTGCCGCTGCTGCCGGGGGGCGAGTTCTGGACCAACCTGGCGCGACTGGAAGAGTCGGTCCACTTCAGCCGAGTGATGTTGAACAGCGGACTGATCGCCATCATCTACACCGTGTTCAGCGTGATCGTCAGCGTGATGTGCGGCTTCGGCCTGGCGAAGTACCGCTTCCGCGGTCGGGGCGTGATCCTCGCGGTCATCCTCGTGACCATGATGATCCCCATGCAGGTTCTGCTGGTGCCCCTGTTCCAGATGATGGCCGGCCTCGGCTGGATCGACAGCTACCAGGCGGTCATCCTGCCGTTCGTCGCGAACGCCTTCGGAATCTTCCTGATGCGGCAGGCGTTCCTCGACTTCCCGGACACCCTCATCGAGGCCGCCCGCATCGACGGCGCCGGTGAGTTGCGCATGTTCTACCGGATCGTGCTTCCCGTGGCCCGTCCGCAGATCGCAGCCCTGGTGATCTACACGTTCATGAGCCAGTGGAACTCGTTCATCTGGCCCCTCCTGATGCTCAACACCGAGACGCAGTACACCGTTCCCGTGGCGTTGAACACCATGATCGGCCTCACCAGGGTCGACTACTCCGGGCTGATGCTGGGTTCGCTGCTCGCGACCCTCCCGATCATGATTACCTTCCTGCTCTTCCAGAAACAGTTCATCTCCGGGCTGCTCGGGGGCGCCGTCAAGGGCTGACCCGACCGTGCTGCGTCAGGGTCGATGCGCCGTCAGCGCCCGGCAAGCTCCAGTACGGCGCTGACGGCATCCGCCACCGCGACGTCGGAACGCTCGCCGGTGGCGCGGTTGCGCACCTCGACGACACCGTCGGCCAGGCCACGGCCCACCACGACGATGATGGGCATGCCCAGGATCTCCGCGTCAGCGAACTTCACGCCGGGGCTGGCCTTGCGATCGTCGAGGAGGACGTCCAGGCCACGCTCCGACAACTCTCCGGCGATGCGGTCCGCCTCCTCGAACACGGAGGCGTCCTTGCCGGTGGCCAGGATCTGCACCTGGTAGGGAGCGAGCTCCAGCGGCCAGGACAGGCCCTTTTCGTCACAGGTGGTCTCGGCCACGGCAGCGACGGCGCGGGACACGCCGACACCGTAGGAACCCATGGTGACCGTGACCAATTTGCCGTTGCGGTCCAACACCTTCAGCCCAAGAGCCTCGGCGTAGCGGCGGCCCAGTTGGAAGATGTGTCCCATTTCGATGCCACGGGCCAACTGCATGGGGCCGGAGCCGTCGGGCGCGGGGTCGCCCTCACGCACGTCAGCGACGTCCAGGACGCCGTCGGGGGTGAAGTCGCGGCCCGCGGTGACGCCGGTGAGGTGCTGGTCGACGGCGTTGGCGCCGCTCACCCAGCGGGTGCCGGACACCACGCGTGGGTCGACGACATAGCGGATGCCGGACGTGGACTCCTCGCCGAGGACGGCCTCACCGGCAGCGTTGACGGGTCCCATGAACCCGACCTTGAGCGCGGGGTACTTCTCGAAGTCCTCGGGGGTGAACGGCACCGCCACGGAGGGCTCGAATGCCGCCTCGAGGCGCTTGGCGTCGACGTCCCGGTCGCCGGGCAGGCCGATGGCCAGCGGTTCGGTGGTGCCGTCGGGATGCGTGACGAGGAACACCAGGTTCTTCAGCATCATCGCCGCGGTCCAGGGCGTGTCCCGCGCGTGCTCGGCGTTCAGGAGGTCCACCACGGAGGCGATGCTGCGCGCGTCGGGGGTGGCCACGACGGCCATGGCGGGGGCGTCGTCAAAGGCAATGGCATCCGGTGCCGCGATGCGGACGGCCTCCACGTTGGCGGCGTAGCCTCCGGGCGAGCGCACGAAGGTGTCCTCACCGTTGGCGGCCACGGCGAGGAACTCCTCGGAGGCGGAGCCGCCCATGGCACCGGCCATGGCGGAGACGATGACGTACTCCAGTCCGAGGCGGTCGAAGATGCGCACGTAGGCGTCGCGGTGGGCCTGGTAGCTGGCGTTGAGGCCCTCGTCGTCGATGTCGAAGGAGTACGAGTCCTTCATGACGAACTCGCGGCCGCGCAGCAGCCCTGCGCGCGGGCGGGCCTCGTCGCGGTACTTGGTCTGGATCTGGAACAGCGACAGCGGCAGGTCCTTGTACGAGCTGTACATGTCCTTGACCGTGAGCGTGAAGATCTCCTCGTGCGTGGGGCCGAGCAGCATGTCGGTGCCCCTGCGGTCCTGCAGGCGGAACAGGTTTTGCCCGTAGTCGGTCCAGCGGTTCGTGGCCTCGAAGGGTTCGCGGGGCAGCAGGGCCGGGAAGTGCACTTCCTGCGCCCCCATGGCCAACATTTCCTCGCGGACGACGGCCTCCACCTTCTGCAGCACCTTCAGCCCGAGCGGTAACCACGAGTAGATCCCGGGGGCGACGCGGCGGATGTAGCCGGCACGGACGAGCCAGCGGTGGCTGGGCACCTCGGCGTCGGCGGGATCATCGCGCAGCGTGCGGACAAACAGGCGGGACAGCTTCTCGATCACGGGACTTCCTTAGCAACAGTGGGACTCGTCCGAACTCTATCCCTTGGACGTCACACGCCAATCGCGAACGCCAAGCGCCCCGATCGCGATGAAGACGGCGCCCAAGGGTACGTAGAGAAATGCCCACGCCCAGGCGGGGACACCCCGAGAGTAGTCGAGCGGATAGACCACCCCGCCGTCGCCCTCATCCACCAGAACCCGTCCGGGCACGGTGTCCCCCAGCGGATACGTTCCGACCTCGATGGTCATGTCTTCCAGCACCGTCAGTCCGTCATCGCTGGTCCAGGTGCCGCTGGAACGGCAGGAGAAGGAATACCTGCCACTGCTGCAGACCTCGCCCTCCACAATCATGGTTCCAGGTTTCCCCTCGCCGTTGGAGGCCCGGAGATCGCGGGCTGCGTCGACGAACATCAGCGGGACCACCACCAGGAGAACGGCTCCGATGAGAAGCAGCACAACGTCCTTCAGCACCTCTAGAAGCGCGCGCCGACGGCGTTCGTCACGTGCCCGCCCCACCTCAGTAGTGGACCGTCGACAGGGAGCCGACGTGTTCAAAGCCCAGGTGCTCGTAGGAACGGATGGCGGGGGTGTTGAAGTCGTTGACGTACAGCGACACCACGTTGTGGGTCTTGGACACCTCCCGCAGCATGCCGGACAGCGCCGGCACCGACAGGCCCTTGCCGCGGTGGTCCGGGTGGACCCAAACGCCCTGCAGTTGCGCGTGGTCGCGGAGCTTCGGGCCGAGGTCCGCCTTGAAGATGACCTCGGACTTCTCGACGATGCCCCACGCGTCCTTGTTCTTCAACCGCTCGGCCACGAACGACTCATACCCCGGTCCGTACTTGTACGGCGAGGAACCGATCTCCTCGGTGTACATGTGCACGGACGCGGCAAGGTAGGAGTCGAAATCGCGCATCGTCAGCAGCCTCACGCGCGGGTCAGACTCGAAGTCTGGT
>JBDSRF010000072.1:0-25282 GCA_039929445.1 Arachnia sp.
GGTGACCCTCGAGGTGCCCGACGACTCCGTGCACGGCGTCATCGGAGCGTCCGGTGCAGGGAAGTCGACGCTCGTGCGCTGCCTGGCCCTCCTGGACCGCCCCACCTCCGGCACCGTCGAGATCAACGGTGTCGACCTGGCCCACGTCCGTGCCGGCGACCTGCGGCGGGCCCGGCGCCGCCTCGGTGTGGTCTTCCAGCACGCCAACCTCTTCGACTCGCGCACCATCGCCGGCAACGTGGCCTACCCCCTGGAACTGGCCGGCGTGGATCGCCGCGAACGGTCCGCGAAGGTGACCGAACTCCTTGGCCTGGTGGGCCTCGGCGACGCCGCCGCAGCCCATCCCGCGCAGCTCTCCGGAGGGCAGCGTCAACGCGTGGGCATCGCCCGGGCGCTGGCCACCGACCCCGACGTGCTGCTGTGCGACGAGCCCACCAGCGCGCTGGACCCCCGCACCACCGACGAGATCCTTGACCTCATCGCCGACATCAAGGCACGCCTCGGCCTGGCCGTGCTCGTCATCACGCACGAGATGCACGTGGTCAAGCGCATCTGCGATTCCGTCTCCCTGCTGGAGGCGGGCCTCGTGGTGGAGTCCGGCCCGCTGGCCGACGTCGTGGGCCACCTGGGCGGCCGGCTCGGCGAGATGCTCCTGCAGATCCCCCCGTGTGCCCCCGTCCCGCCCTCCCTCGGAACGACCCTGGAAGTCCTCGACACCACCCGCCCCGGCGACACCGCGGCACTCACCGGGGCCGAGCGCCACTTCGGCGCCGACCTTCCCGTGTTGGCGGGCGTCGTCGAGCACCTGGGAGGTACGACCTTCTCCCGCATGCGCGTGCTGGTCCCGCCCACGCTGGACCGGGCACTCGTCGCCGCCCACCTGATCGGCCACGGCGCGCAGAGCACCCACTCCACCCCGAGAACCGACGAGGTGGCATGATGCCCGGTTTCCTCTCCGACCTGTTCACCAATCCCGCCCTGACCACAGCCCTTTGGCCGGCGTTCGTGGAGACCCTCCTCATGGTGGGCATAGCCGGAGTCGCGACGGTGGTGATCGGTCTCCCGCTGGGGGTGGTGTTGTTCGTCACCCAGCCGGGTGGCATGGCCGCCAACCGGGCCGTGAACGTGGTGCTCTCAGGGATCATCGTCAACATCACCCGTTCCGTGCCCTACGCGATTCTCATGGTGTCGCTCATGCCGTTCACCCGGTTCATCGTGGGCACCTCCATCGGTCCGCTGGCGGCGTCGGTGTCTCTGACCATCGCGTGCGTGCCGTTCTTCGCCCGCCTCGTGGAGTCGGGGCTGCGCGACGTGCAGCCCGGCAAGGTCGACGCGGCACACGCCATGGGCTCCACCCGGGGCCAGACCGTCTGGAAGGTGCTGCTCCCGGAGGCCAGGCCCTCGCTCGTGGCCAGTGTCACCACCACGCTCGTGACCCTCGTCGGCTACTCCGCCATGGCCGGTCTCATCGGTGGCGGCGGTCTCGGCCGGCTCGCCTACAACTACGGCTACCAACGCTTCCAGCCCGAGGTCATGTTCGTCGTCCTCGTGCTCCTGGTGGTGTTCGTCCAACTCGTGCAGTTGGTCGGTGACGCGGTCGTGCGCCGCGTCGACCACCGCTGACCCCCCACTCCCCCATCCATCCCGCAAGAAGAGGTACACACATGTCCACACTCCGAAAGATCTCGGCCGCACTGGCCGTCTCCACGGCACTCCTGTTCAGCGGCTGCGGCGCCGACGCCACCCCGGCCACCGGCGAGGACGGCAGCACCCTCACCACCGTGAAGGTGGGCGCCAGCCCGGTCCCGCACGCCAAGATCCTGGAATTCGTCAAGAACGAGCTCGCCGCCGACGCGGGCATCAACCTGGAGATCGTCGAGTTCGACGACTTCGTGCTCCCCAACGAGGCGCTGGCCTCCGGGGAGATCGACGCCAACTACTTCCAGCACCTGCCCTACCTCGAGGACCAGATCAAGGAGAAGGGCTACGCATTCGACCACGGCGATGGCATCCACATCGAGCCGTACGCCGCCTTCTCGCAGAAGTACGACTCCTTCGCCGACGTCCCGGACGGCGCCACCATCGCCATCACCAACGACGCCGCCAACCAGATCCGCGGACTGCGCGTCCTGGAGGCCGAGGGCCAACTGAAGGACGTGGCCGACGACAGCAACGTCCTCACCCTCACTGCCGAGCAGAACCCCCGCGGCTTCAAGTTCGCCGAGAACCAGCCCGAGGTGATCGTGCAGCAGCTCCAGGACCCGGCCATCGACGTCGCGTTCGTCAACGGCAACTTCATCCTCACCGCCGGCCTCAACACCGACGATGCGATCGCCACCGAGGCCGTCGAGAACAACCCGAACGCCAACCTCCTGGTGTGGCGCAGCGACAACACCAACGACGGCGTCAAGAAGCTCGACGAGCTCCTGCACTCCGACAAGGTGGTTGCCTTCATCAAGGAGACCTGGCCCTCGGGTGACGTGATCGCCGGCAGCTGAGCTGCACCGGCAACCGCTCCAGCGGCAAGGGCCCGCGCATGCATCTGCATGCGCGGGCCCCTGCCGCGTCAGCCCGCGGACTCCCCGGCGCCGAGGACGTGTTCTTCGATCCAGCCGTCGTCGAGGTCGATGGCCCGGGCCGCGTCGAGGACGACATCGGCCTTGAGCATGTTGCCCTTCACGAGCGCCGCACAGGCCACGGTGATGCCCCGCTCGTCACACACCCGGATCAGGGGCAGGAAGTGCTCGGACATGTAGGGCGTGAGCTCGCCGACGGGAGCATCGTCGATGCGCACCTGGACACGCTCCTTGCTTGATCGCGTGGTCGACGGGGGCATCCGGTGCAGGGTGGCGGCCAGATGCCGCTCCGAGTCCTCCGCCAGCAGCGCACCCATCTGAGGAGCATGCTGGTCCTCCTTGGTCACCTGGATCTTCTGTCCCCGGGGCAGCAGCACATGGGCGACCGACGGCAGTCGCAACGGCGGCAGCGCACGGACGCTGGCGTGGCGCCGCGACTCCGCGATCCGCGCCCTGGCCCGCCCCGCCTCCACCCCCGGCACCACGGTGGCGGCACGGGCCTGCCACACCACACCCGAGGCCAACGCCGCCATGTAGAACAGCGGACCCGTCGAGAAGCTCAAGCCGAGAACAATCATGAGGACGAAGAGGAGGGAGAAGAAGACGACCGGGTGGCGCACGGTCCATCTCTGCCATCCGTACACGACTGGCGCCTCCTGTCGGTGGCCGATCACCCGCGACCGGCTGAAGCATTGGCGACCCCGGGAGGATTCGAACCTCCGACACCCGCTTTAGGAGAGCGGTGCTCTATCCCCTGAGCTACGGGGCCAACCACACCAGCGTAGCGGGATGACCGCTGGACGGCGAAGTCACCTCAGCGCAGGGCGCCGTACGTGCTCTTCGCCTTCTCCAGTGCCGAGACGTACCCGGCTCGGGCGTAGACGGTGGCGTCGGCGTCCCTGGGGACGGCCAGCATGCCCCGGGCGCGATCCAGGGTGAGCTCCTTGCGCATCAGCCAGGAGTCGAGCCCCTCCAGCAGCTTCCCGGCGTGCGGGGCCCCGTGGCGGACCAGTGAGGAGGTGGTCATCACGATGTCGGCGCCCGCGAGGATGTACTTCACCACGTCCGACGGCGTCTCGACGCCGGAACTGGCCGCCAGGCTGGCCTTCACCTTTCCCCGCAGGACCGCGATCCAGGTGCGCGGCAGCCGCGCGTCGTCGCGTGAGGACAGCGTGACACCAGAGGTGACCTCCAGACGGTCGATGTCGATGTCGGGCTGCAGGAACCGGTTGAACAGGACGAGGCCGTTGGCCCCGGCGTGGTCGAGCGCGACGCACATGTTGCCCACGGACGAGAAGTACGGGCTCATCTTGACGGCCACGGGCACCGACACCGACTCCCGCACCGCCTGCAGGATCTCGATGTGCCTGTGCTCCACCTCGGAACCCGTCAGCGTGACGTCGCCGGGCACCAGGTAGATGTTCAGCTCAATGGCGGCCGCCCCGGCGTCCTCCAGCCGGCTGGCGTTCCTGACCCAGCCGCCCAGGGATGCACCGTTCAGGGAGGCGATGAGCGGCACGTCGATGGAGTCGGCGGCCGACTCGACGAGCCTCAGGTAGGAGGTGACGGCCGTGTCATCGGCGGAGTACGGCACGTTGGGGAAGTACGACAAGGCCTCCGGGAAGGAGTCCTCGTGCGCCTCCTCCAGCTCGGTCATGCGTTCGGCCTCGCGCCGCATCTGCTCCTCGAACAGCGAGTACATGACGACGGCGCCCACCCCGGCGTCCGCCAGCTCCCGCACGCCGGTCGCCGTCTGCGACAGCGGTCCCGCCGAGGCCACCAGGGGGTTGCGCAGCCGCAGCCCCATGTAGTTGGTTGTGAGATCCATCATTGGCTCCTCGTGTCCTCTGCGAAGTGATCGGCACCGCGCATCGCCAGTTCTTCGTACTCACCCCACCGCCTGTTGACGGCTGCTTGCGCCAATCCCAGCAGACGATCGGCCTCCTCGGGGTTGGCGGCACGCAACACCTTGTAGCGCAACTCCCTGTCCTGGTACTCGCGCAGGTGGAGACGGGGGCGCGGGGAGTCGAGCAGGAACGGGTTGCCCCCCGCCTCCCGGATGACGGGGTTGTACCGCATCAGCGGCCAGTGTCCGGAGTGGACGGCCTTGTACTGCTGCTCCAGCCCCTTGCGGATGTCGTATCCATGGGCGATGCAGTGGCTGTAGGCAATGATGAGGCTCGGCCCGTCGAAGGCCTCGGCCTCACGGAACGCCTTCAGCGTCTGCTGCGGGTCGGCCCCCATGGCCACGCGGGCCACGTACACGGAACCGTAGGCCATGGCCTGCATGGCCATGTCCTTCTTGTTCGTCTGCTTGCCGGCCGTGGCGAACTTCGCCACCGCACCCAGCGGCGTGGATTTCGACGACTGGCCGCCGGTGTTGGAGTACACCTCGGTGTCCAGCACCAGGATGTTGACGTTGCGGCCGCTGGCCAGCACGTGGTCGACGCCGGAGGAGCCGATGTCGTAGGCCCAGCCGTCGCCCCCGACGATCCACACGGAGCGTCGCAGGAGGTGGTCGGCGACGCTGCGCAGGTCCGTGGCGGCGTGGCCGCTGATGCCCTCAAGTTTCGCCATCAACGCCGCGACCCGCTCGGCCTGCAGCAGGAGGTCGCTCTCGTGCCTCTGCGGTGCACCCAGCAGCGCGTCCACGAGCTCGTCGTCGTCCATCTCGCTGCGCAGCTCCTCCAGCCGGGCCCGGGCAAGGTCCTCGTGCAGGTCAGCGGCCAGCCGGATCCCCAGCCCGAACTCCGCATTGTCCTCGAAGAGGGAGTTGGACCAGGCAGGGCCGCGCCCCGCCGCGTTCTTGGCCCACGGCGTGGTGGGCAGGTTGCCGCCGTAGATGGACGAGCAGCCCGTGGCGTTGGCCACCGTGGTGCGGTCACCGAACAGCTGCGTCAGCAGCTTCAGGTACGGGGTCTCCCCGCAGCCGGCGCAGGCGCCGGAGAACTCGAAGAGGGGCTCCAGGTACTGCGTGCCGCGCACCGTGCCGAAGTCGAGGCGCGCCCTGTTGTTCTGCGGCAACTCCTCGAAGTACTCGACGGCCTTCTTCTGGGGCTCACGCTCCAGCACCGGCTCGAGGTTGATGGCGCGGCGTGACGGCTGCCCGATGGGTTTCACGGGGCAGGACTCCACGCAGAGTCCGCAGCCGGTGCAGTCCTCGATGTAGACCTGCAGCGTGTAGCGGCTGTCGGGCAGTCCGGCGGCGTTCAGCGGTGCGCTGAGGAAGCCCTCGGGTGCGGCGTCGAGCTTGTTGGTGGGGTAGTGCTTGGCGCGGAGAACGGAGTGGGGGCACACGAACGAGCAGTTGCCGCACTGGATGCAGGCCTCCGGGTCCCAGACGGCCACCATCTCGCTGATGTTGCGCTTCTCGTACTGGGTGGTGCCTGAGGGGTAGGTGCCATCCACGGGCAGCGCCGAGACGGGCAGGTCGTCGCCGCGACCGCTCAGCATGGTCGCCGTGACGGTGCGCACGAACTCGGGGGCGTCGGCCGGGACCGGATGCGACAGTTCCTTCAGTGACGTGGCGGTCACCGGCACGACGACGCGGTGCAGGTGCGAGAGGGAGGCGTCGACCGCCTCGTGGTTCTTGCGGACCACTTCCATCGACTTGCGGGCGTAGGTCTTGGTGATGGACTCCTTCACCTTCTCGATGGCCACGTCACGTGGCAGCACACCCGAGATCGCGAAGAAGCAGGTTTGCAGGACCGTGTTGGTGCGGCTTCCGAGACCGGCGGAGCGCGCGACGGCGCTGGCGTCGATGCAGTACAGGTCGATGCCCAGCGCGATGATCCTGTCCTGCACGGGGCGGGGAAGCCGGTCCCACAGCTCGTCGGCGGGGTGGGGCGAGTTCAGCAGCAGCGTGGTGCCGGGCTTGGCCAGCTCCAGGATGTCCACCTGCTCCAGGATCGACCAGTGGTGGCAGCCGATGAAGTTGGCGCGGTCCACCAGGTAGGGGGCCCGGATGGGGTTGGGCCCGAACCGCAGGTGGCTGACGGTGCGCGACCCCGACTTCTTGGAGTCGTAGACGAAGTAGCCCTGGGCGAACATGTCCTCGGCCGAACCGAGGATCTTGATGGTGTTCTTGTTGGCGCCGACGGTGCCGTCGGAACCCAGGCCGTAGAACACGGCCTGCAGCGTCTCGGGGTCGTTGAGCTGGAAACTGTGGTCCACCTCCAGCGACAGGTGCGTGACGTCGTCGTTGATGCCGACGGTGAACCGCGGCCGGGGCGCCGGCTTGGCCAGCTCGTCGAAGATGGCCTTGACCATCGCCGGGGTGAACTCCTTGCTGGAGAGGCCGTAACGGCCTCCGCTCACCTGCGGCATGGTGGCGCGTCGACCGGTCGCGTAGGCCTCGCCGAGCGCCGAGGTGACGTCCAGGAACAGCGGCTCACCGCCGGAGCCGGGCTCCTTGGTGCGGTCCAACACGCAGACGTGACGGGCCGAGACGGGCAACGCCGCCAGCAGTTGCTCCGTGGGGAACGGGCGGTACAACCGTACAAACAGCACGCCGGTGCGGGCATCGTCGGTGGCGTTGAGGTGCTCCACCACGGGGAGGATGGTCTCGATGCCGGAGCCCATCACCACCAGCACGCGCTCAGCGTTCGGATGGCCGTGGTACTCCACGGCCGAGTAGGTGCGGCCGGAGATGGCGGCGAACTCGTCGAAGACGTCCTGCAACAACGCGGGAACCCGGTCGTAGAAGGTGTTGACGGTCTCCCGGGACTGGAAGTAGGTGTCCGGGTTCTGCGCCGTACCGCGGATGAACGGGTTGGCCGGGCTCAGCGCCCGGGAGCGGTGCTCCAGCACCAGCTCGCGGGGCACGAGTTCCCGCAACTGGTCGTCGCTGAGGCGGTGCATCGTGTTGAGCTCGTGCGAGGTGCGGAAGCCGTCGAAGAAGTGCACGAATGGCAGGCGGGTGCGCAGGGTCGCCAGATGGGCGACGGCGGCCATGTCGTGGGCCTCCTGCACCGAGGCGGAGTTCAGTAGACAGAAGCCGGTCTGGCGCACGGCCATGACGTCCTGGTGGTCACCGAAGATGGACAGCCCCTGCGCGGCCAGGGAACGCGCCGCAACGTGGAAGACGGTGGAGGTGAGCTCGCCGGCGATCTTGTACATGTTGGGGATCATCAGCAGCAGGCCCTGCGACGCCGTGAACGTGGTGGACAGGGCGCCGCCCTGCAGTGCGCCGTGCATGGTGCCGGCGGCCCCACCCTCGGACTGCAGCTGGATGACGGTGGGCACCTGGCCCCAGACGTTGGGGCGGTGGTGGGCGGACCACTCGTCGGCCAGTTCCGCCATGGTCGAGCTGGGCGTGATCGGGTAGATCGAGCACAACTCACTCAGCCGGAACGCGACGTCCGCCGCGGCCTCGTTGCCGTCGATGATCAACCGCTCACTCATCGTCCATCCTCCGCAATCATCGTGATGGCGTGTACGGGGCACTGCTCGTAGCAGGTGGCGCATCCCGTGCACAACGCGTAGTCGAACTTGTACCGGTGACCCGGGCCCAGCTTGATGATGGCGTCCTCGGGGCAGGACCCGAAGCAGCCGTCGCACTCGAAGCAGTTGCCGCAGGAGAGGCAGCGGCGGGCCTCGTACTCCGCCTCCTGGGTGGTGAGTCCGGAGTCGATCTCCTCGAATCCCCGGACGCGCTCCTTCCCGGTGGCCAACACGCTCTCGCGCCTGTCGTGCTCACCGAAGTACCAGAGGTCCATCTGGTCCAGGGTGACCACCGGCTTCTTCGGGGCCCTGGGGGTGGAATCGCGGTTGAGCCACTTGTCGATGCAGCGGGCCGCCTTCTTCCCGTGGCCCACGCCGACGGTGACGGTGCGGTCGGAGGGGACGGCGTCGCCACCGGCGAAGATGCCGGGCACGTCCGTCATGAGCGTGGCGGGATCGACCTGCACCACGTCGTCGTCGAAGCGCATGCCGGGAATGGAGTGGAGGAAGCCGGTGTCTGCCTCCTGCCCGACGGCGAGGATGACGGTGTCGGCCTCGAGCTCCTCGAACTCCCCGGTGCCGACGGCGCGCCCGTCGGCGTCGAGTTCCATGATCTCCACGGTGATGCGGGCGCTGTCCATGGACGTGATGGTCCGCAGCCAGTTCATCTTCACGCCCTCCTGCTCGGCGCCCTCCCGCTCGTCGGCATGCGCGGGCATCTGCTCGGCGGTGCGCCGGTAGACGATGACGGACTCCTCGGCGCCGAGGCGGCGGGCCACCCGTGCGGCATCCATGGCGGTGTTGCCGCCACCGTAGATGGCGACGCGGCGCCCGATCTTGGGCCGCCCGCCGGAGGCCACGTCCCGCAGGAAGCTGACGGCGTCCACCATTTTTGAGGCGTCCATGCTGGGGATGTTCACGCGCTTGGACAGGTGCGCCCCGACCGCCACGAAGACGGCGTCGAAGCCGCCGTCACGCTGCGTGGCCTCCAGGTCCTTCACAGGCGAGTTCTGACGGAAGACCACGCCCATGTCCTGGAGCCTGGCCAGTTCGGCGTCCAGGACACCGCGGGGCAGCCGGTACTCCGGGATGCCGTAGCGCATCATGCCGCCGGGGGCCTCCGAGGCGTCGTGGATCTCGACGGCGTGGCCGAGTCGGCGCAGGTGGTAGGCCGCGGACAGACCGGAGGGGCCGGAGCCCACCACCAGCACCCGGCGTCCCGAGTCGCGGCGGGGCGGGACGAAGCCCCAGCCGTGCTCGATGGCCATGTCACCGAGGTAGCGCTCGACGGAGCGGATGGACACGCTCGAATCCAGGTCGCCGCGGTTGCAGACGGCCTCGCACGGGTGGTAGCAGACCCGCCCGTGGATGGCGGGGAACGGGTTGTCCGTTGTCAGTTGGCGCCAGGCGCTCTCGTGCTGGCCGGCCTTGATGAGGCGCAGCCACTCCTGGATGTTCTCCCCCGCGGGGCACCCGGCGTTGCAGGGCGGCAGCATGTCGAGGTAGATGGGCTTGCGTGACCGGACGGGGGCGACCCTGCCCTCGGTGTGCGCCAGGTCCGGCAACAGCGTCATGTCCTTGCGTTCGCTCATGGCGATCCTCCAGTTGACTCCTACCCATCGTAGGAGTCGTCATTCCGCGGCTGGCCTCTGGGGTCGCGAACGGGGCCGGGACCGCTGCTAGTGTCGCTGCCATGCGCCGTTCACTGAAGCCGCTCGCACTCGCGGCCGGGGCCCTTCTGGCCACCACGTCCCTGTCAGCCTGCAGCGGCGCAGCAGACCAGCAGGAGCTCACGGTGTTCGCCGCGGCCTCCCTGAACGAGGTGTTCGTGGACATCGCCAAGGACTTCGAGGCGTCCCACGCCGGCGTGGAGGTGAAGTTTTCGTTCGCGGGCTCCGCTGACCTGGTGTCGCAGCTCGAGTCGGGCGCCCCCGCCGGCGTGTTCGCCTCGGCCAACCAGAAGCAGATGGACCGGGCCGTGGAGTTGGGTGTGGTCAAGGGGAAGGACGTGCTGTTCGCCTCCAACACCCTGACGCTGGTGACCCCGGCCGACAACCCCGCCCACATCACGTCCCTGGCGGATGCCGCGGACTCCTCCCTGGTGATCTGCGCCCCCCAGGTCCCCTGCGGCGCCGCCACCGAGGAACTCGCGAAGGCGGCCGGCGTGGAGCTGAAACCCGTCAGCGAGGAGAACTCGGTGACGGACGTGCTGGGCAAGGTCACCTCCGGCCAGGCGGACGCCGGACTCGTCTACGTCACCGATGCCATCCGCGCCGGCAGGGACGTGACCGTCATCGACATCCCCGAATCCGACGCCGTCATCAACTACTACCCCATCGCGGCCGTCAACACCGGCGACACACTGGCGGCCGAGTTCGTCGACTTCGTCCTGTCGGGGCCGTCGCAGGAGAAGCTGCGTGCCACCGGCTTCGGACCCCCGGTTGAGTGACTCGCCCGCCGGCCGGGTTCCCGGCTGGGCCATCGCCCCGGCGGTGCTGGGCGTCCTGCTCGTGCTGGTGCCCGTCGCCTCCATGGCGGCGCGCGTCGACTGGCCCGGGCTGCCCGCCCTCCTGACGAGCGAGAGTTCCGTCACGGCGCTGCTCCTCAGCCTCCGCACGGCGCTGGCCAGCACCGTCGTGTGCCTCGTCCTGGGGGTGCCGTTGGCGCTGGTACTGGCCCGGGGCCGGCACCGGGGCATGCGCTGGCTGCGGGCACTGGTGCTGCTGCCGCTCGTGCTGCCCCCCGTGGTGGGCGGCCTCGCGCTGCTGGCCGCCTTCGGCAGGACGGGGCTCGTGGGCCAGTACCTGGAGGCCGGCGGCATCCGCATCGCCTTCACCACCGTCGCCGTGGTGATGGCGCAGGCATTCGTGTCCATGCCCTTCCTGGTGGTGGGACTGGAGGGTGCCCTGCGCAGCGTGGGCACCGAGTACGAGAAGGTTGCCACCACCCACGGCGCCTCCCCCACCCGCACCCTGCTGCGCGTGACCCTGCCCCTGGTGGCACCCGGCCTCATCTCCGGCACGGTGCTGGCGTTCGCACGCGCGCTGGGCGAGTTCGGCGCCACCCTCACCTTCGCGGGCTCGCTGCAGGGCACCACCCGCACACTCCCCCTGGAGATCTACCTGCAACGGGAGGTGGATCCGGACCAGGCACTGGCGCTGTCCCTGCTGCTGATCGTGGTTGCGCTGGGTGTCGTCGCGCTCGTCCACAACAACCCCCGCCCCAGCCGACCCTCACGGCGTGTGGTGCGCCGTCGGCAGGCCACCGCCGGGACTGCCGCCCCGCGGCCCGCGGTCCGGGCCGGGACACTCACCTGGCGGGGGACGCTGAAAGCACGCGGCCACGCCACGGAACTGGTGGTGCAGCCGGGCGAGACGGTCGCCGTGGTGGGCGCCAACGGCGCCGGGAAGAGCACCCTCGTGGGCCTGCTGGCGGGGCTGCTGCACCCCGACGAGGGCCTCCTGAGCGTGGGGGGTGACGTCCTTGTCGACACCGACGACGACACGGACGTGGCGCCGCATCTGCGGCGGGTTGTCCTGCTGGGTCAGCGGCCCCTGCTGTTCCCGCACATGGATGTGCAGGGCAACGCCGAGTTCGGGCCCCGCAGCAGCGGCCGGACGGACCCCGCCGCCATCGCCCGGCGCGCCCTGGAGGATGCCGGCGCGCTGCAGTGGGCCACGGAACCGGCAACGGCCCTCTCCGGCGGGCAGGCGTCGCGCGTGGCCCTGGCCCGGGCGCTGGCATGCAGCCCGCGGGCCCTGCTGCTGGACGAACCGTTCGCGGCCCTCGACGTGGCCAGCGCCCCCTCCGCGCGCACGGCGCTGTCCGAGGCGGTCCGTGCGGCGGGCTGCCCCACCGTGCTGGTGACGCACGACCTGCTCGACGTGCTCGCGCTGGCGGACAGGATCGTGGTGCTGGAGGAGGGCCGCGTCGTGGAGAGCGGAACCGTCGCGGACGTGCTGTCGGCCCCGACCAGCGCCTTCGCCGCGGAACTCGCCGGCGTCAATGTCATGCACGGCACGCAGGAGGCCGACGGAGTCCTCCACCTGGGTGGCGGCGTCGTGGTGCACGGACGGCAGAAGGCCCCTGCACCCACGGGTGCAGCGGCCTTCGCGGTGTTCCCGCCGAGCAGTGTGGCGGTGTACCTGGAGCCACCCCACGGCAGCCCCCGCAACGTGCTGGCCGCCGAGGTGGCGGCGTTGGCGGATCAGGGCGGCGCCGTCCGGGTGACGCTGGCACTGGAGAATGGAGCGCACCTGCGCGCCGACCTGACGGCGGCTGCGGTGGCCGACCTGGGCCTGCGTCCCGGACGCCACGCCTTCGCCGTCGTCAAGGCGCAGGAGGTCGGGATCCACCTGGCGCCTGAGGCGAGCGTCAGGACGTGGCTTCGGCCTGCTCCTTGAGCAGGGCGTCGATGTCCAGTTCCTTGATCTGCTCGATGAGACCGTCCAGCTGCTTGCCGTTCAGCATCCCGGACTGGCGGAACACGAGGCTGCCGCGGCGGAACGCCATGATGGTGGGGATGGACTGGATCTCCAGCGCCCCGGCCAGCTCCTGGTTGGCCTCGGTGTCCACCTTCGCGAAGGTGACGTCCGTGTTGCGGGTGGACGCCTCCTCGTAGATCGGGGAGAAACGCTTGCAGGGGCCACACCACTCGGCCCAGAAGTCGATGAGGACAACCTCGTTGCCCTCGACAGTGCTGGAGAAGTTGTCTTTGTTCAGTTCAGTGGTTGCCACGATTGAAATCCTCACGTGTTGGCGTCATGGTTCGTCCGTGTACAACCACCGGGAGCGCGGGTTTATTCCCCCGCCTCACTTGATGGCGACGATGCGACGCATCGGCAGCGGTACCCGCACCGGCGCGGTCTCCGCCCGGGTCGTCAGGAAGTCGATGGCGCTCTGCGCGCGCGCCCTGTCCCCGGCCTGCCTGAGCCCGCCCACGAGGACCTCGGCGTCGTCGCGGTTGCGCACCACGAAGTGGTGGCGACCGCGGGCGTCCTCCATCTTCGTGAGGCCGACGGCCCCCAGCATGGTCTTGGCCCGGAACTCCACGGTGCCGGCCACGTGGGGGCTGCCCCTCAGGTAGGCGCCCAGTTGGCTGGCGATGCGGAGGTCGTCCAGGTTCATGGGGCGCAGCGACGGGGTCAGGCCCGCGAACACGCCGCCGGGGCGCAGCACCCGGGATGCCTCGGCCAGGAACTGCATGCGGTCGCCGGTCACGCCAAGTCCGAGGCTGGTGACCACGGCATCGAAGGAGTTTTCGGAAAACGGCAGGTGGGACGGGTCGGCCGCCACCAGCGGACGGCCGTCGTCAGCCGCAAGGAGGCAGCTGCGGGTGCGGTCCACGGTGATGACGGTACGGCCGGGGGCGGCGAGACGCGCGCCCAGCCCGCTGGCACCACACGACAGGTCCAGCACCAGTTTCGCGGACCCGGCGACGGCGCGGGCCAGCCACTCGTACGGCGTGTGGTCGCCCCCGAAGGTTCGCTGTAGAAGCTTGTCCACGGCCTGCGGGCGATCGGGGCCGAACCAGTCGACATCGGCCACGCTCATGAGGCGTCGTCCCCCACGAACAGGAGCTCAGCCACGGCGTCGTCGATGAGGCAGGTGCCGGTGTCGGTGCGCACATCCAGGCCGTGCGGCACGAGCCGCGCCGTGAACCGGGCCCCGGGCTTCAGCTCCAGGTTGGACATGACCTCGATCAGTTCCGCATTGGCCTGCACGTTCTCGCTCATCCGCACCAGGGTGGCGGTGACGGTCTCACCGGATTTCACGAGGCTGGCGAGCGTCACGACACCGTCGGTGAAGGGGGTGTCATCGACGTCGATGCCCAGCTCCCGCAGCCCGGGGATCGGGTTGCCGTAGGGGGAACGCGTGGGCGAGTGGAGGATCTCCACGAGGCGCCTCTCGACGTCGGTGGAGATCACGTGTTCCCACCGGCATGCCTCGTCGTGGACCTTGTCCCACTCCAGGCCGATGACCTCGGTGAGCAGGCACTCGGCGAGCCGGTGCTTCCGCATGACGCCGGTGGCCAGACCGGAGCCCTTCCGGGTGAGGCTGATGGTGCGGTCCGCCTCCACCACGAGCAGCCCATCACGCTCCATGCGCGCGACGGTCTGGGACACGGTGGGGCCGGACTGGTGCAGCCGTTCCGCGATGCGTGCCCGCAGCGGCGGCACCCCCTCCTCGAGAAGTTCGTACACGGTCCGCAGATACATCTCCGTGGTGTCGATCAGATCACTCATGCGCCCTCACTTCCTGACGTGGTCATACTAGGCCGTGTCCGCGGCGGATGACCTCGTGCAGCACTCCGTCGTCGTCCACGAGGCACAGGTCCGCCCATCGGCCCACAGCGATCTGGCCCACGTCGTCCAGGCCGTGCCAGCGTGCCGGGGTGGTGGACGTCATGACGGCCGCCTCCTCAATGGTGCAGCCGACCTCCTCCACGAGGAAGCGGAAGGCCTTGGCCATCGTGAGGGTGGAGCCCGCGATGGCGCCCGGGCTGCCGTCGGTGGTGACGAGCCGGGCGGTGCCGTCGACGACGTCCACCTCCAGCTCTCCGAGGATGTAGCGCCCGTCCCCCTTGCCGGTGGCGCTCATCGAGTCGGTGACCATGCCGACGCGGTCGATGCCGGCGGCGTCGATGGACATGCGTGCGATGACGGGGGCGTGGTGGATGCCGTCGCAGATGAGCTCCACCATGCAGCGCTCGTCGGTGAGCAGGACGGGGACGGGGCCGGGCTTGCGGTGGTGGATCGGGTTCATCGCGCTGAAGAGGTGCGTGACGATGCACACCCCCCACCCCAGGGACTCGCGCGTCACGGCCTCGTCGGCGGCGGAGTGACCGAACGCCACCTTGACACCGGCCTCGGTGAAGCGTCGCGTGGCCGCCTCGCTGTGACGGCGCTCGACGGCCATGGTGATCATCTTCAGGGCCGGGCCACCGGCGGCGATGAGCCGCTCGACGGACTCGGGGTCGGGGTCCCTGAGCAGTGCAGGGTCGTGGGCGCCCTTCTTCTCCTCGGCCAGGAACGGGCCCTCCAGGTGGATGCCCGCCAGTTCGTCGGCCTCCACGAGCTGGCGCAGGACGGCGAGCTGCCTCTCCAGCTTGTCGATGGGTTCGGTGACCGTGCTCGCGAAGATGGTGGTGGAGCCCTGAGTGCGGTGGTAGTCGATGGCGCGCTGGTTGGCGGCCACGTCCGGGTCCCCGTAGGACACGCCCACGGCCCCGTGGGAGTGGGTGTCCACGAAGCCCGGCACGGCCCACAGACGCGCCCGGGCGCCGTCAGCGGTCGACCCCGACTCGATGGCGGTGATGCGCCCGTCCGTCATTGTGATGACAGCATTCTCGAGGACACCGTCACTGGTGACTGCACGACCGACTCTGATCTGCGAACTCTGCATGACCCCATCCAACCACTCGTGAAAGACTGCTGCCCGTGCAGATCGACATACCCCAGACACTCCGCCCCGCCGACGGCCGCTTCGGATCCGGACCGGCGAAGGTGCGCCGGGAGGCGCTCGAACACCTCCTGGCGAGCGCCGACGTGATGGGCACCTCCCATCGTCAGGCCCCCGTCCGCGGCCTCGTGGCCGACCTGCAGGAGGGACTTGCGGACCTGTACCGGCTGCCCGAGGGCTACGAGGTCACCCTCGGCAACGGGGGCGCCACAGCCTTCTGGGACGTTGCCGTCTTCTCCCTCATCGCGGAGCGTTCCGCCCACGGCGTGTTCGGGGAGTTCAGCCGCAAGTTCGCGCGCGCCAGCGCCGCTGCCCCGTTCCTCGGGGAACCGGCGGTGTTCGAGGCGGAACCCGGGTCCGTGGCGCTGCCGCAGGCCTGCGAGGCAGACACCTTCTGCTGGGCGCAGAACGAGACCTCCACGGGCGCCTCCGCGCCGGTGCACCGCATCGGCGATGGCCTGGTGCTCGTGGATGCGACGTCGGCCGCCGGCGGCATCGACGCCGACATCGCCAGCACGGACGCCTACTACTTCGCCCCGCAGAAGAACTTCTCCTCCGACGGCGGCCTGTGGTTCGCGTTCCTCTCGCCCGCGGCCATCGAGCGCGCGGAGGCCATAAGGGCGGGCGGCCGGTGGATTCCGGACTTCCTGGACCTCACCTCGGCCATCACGAACTCGCGCCAGCACCAGACGCTGAACACCCCCGCCATCGCGACCCTGATCATGATGGCCGACCAGGTCCGGTGGATGCAGTCGCTGGGCGGCATGCCAGCCGTCGCGGCGAGGTGCGCGACGTCCACGTCGTCGATCTACGACTGGGCTGACAATCGCGACTGGGCGACGCCGTTCGTGGCCGACCCGGTGCACCGCTCCCCCGTGGTGGCCACCATTGACCTGGACGACAGCGTCGACGCCAAGCAGGTGTCGGCCATCCTGCGCGACAACGGGATCGTGGACGTCGACCCCTACCGGGCCCTGAACCGCAACCAGCTGCGCATCGGCTGCTACGCCGCGGTTGACCCCTCCGACGTGGAGAAGCTGCTGTCGTGCATCGACCACGTCGTGGAGCGTCTCACCAGCTGAGCCGCGAGGTCAGTCGCGGACGACGAACACCACCACGCCGGCCAGGACCGCGACGACGGCCGCCCCCACGAGCGCCAGGATGGTGCCGCCCCGGGACACCGACGGCGTCTTGGAGTCCTGGGGAGCGGCCGAATCCGCCGGCTGCGGGGACGCGGTGTCCCCCGCCGTCGGCGACGGCTCCACGGTTGGCGCGGGGGTGGCGGTGGTCATGCCATCCGGCAGCGGCTCGTCGCGCAGCGGCGCGGCAGCGCCCACCAGCATCCGCCCCCCGTTGAACGTGGTGAGCGACTCATCCGCCGGGGCGTCCACGTATATGGTGGACGCCATCACCTCCCAGGTGTAGGCGTCCAGGAGTGCCACACCCGTCGCGGTGCGCAACATGAGGGTGGAGCCGTCGTCCAGGAACACGGCGTCGGTGACACCCTTGGGTGCGTCGGCGGAGCGGACCAGCTTGTTGACGTCCGTGCGGGAGAGGTCGAGTCCCGCACGGTAAATTCCCGGGTCGTCGCCGCCGGTGACCACGTACACCCGGCCCTTGCCGGACATGGCCATGGCTTTGGCGTCCTGCGGGCCCTCGGGGTAGGAGAAGTCCCAGGCGCGGTAGTTGGTGGCCCCCTCCTCGGGGTTGACCCGGAACACCGTGACGAACTTGCGGGATGCCTCGGCGTCACCGATGTCGCCGAGGTAGAGCATGCCGTTGAACATCGACAGGGCCTGCACCGACTCGGTGCTACCCGTGAACGCCACACTCCGATGGCTGTCCCCGGACGTGGACCACGCGCTCAGCGAGCCCTTGTCGTCGGTGAGGATCACCTCGCCGGTCCCCTCATCCCAGGCAAGACCTGTGATCGCCGTCGGCGCATCAGGGCCCAGTGCAAGGTCGTCGGCGAACGCGGGCAGGGCGGCCGTCAGGGAGCCGAACCCGAGGGCGCAGATTGCGGCGGCGGCGCGGGGGAAGGAGATCATGGTGAACCGAATTCTACTCATCCGCCCAGGCCCAGCAGGCCCCCCACGACGACGGCCACCACCACCAACACCAGCACTGCGGTCACGATCAGGCGACGGGTTCGAGGATTCACGGTGCCGATGTTACGCGGCCGCTACGGTGGGGGCATGCACGAGCTGCGGCTGTTTGCCATCAGCATCAACGACGTGCGCGACATCTTCGGCGCCGACGCCGGGTTGGCCGCACGATTGCGGGAGGTGGCGGCCCGCCATTTCGCCCCGCCGTCGGAACCCAGGTCCCTGCTGGGGAAGCTGGGTCCGCTGCTGTCGCGCCACCGTCCGAGCGAGGTTGATCCGCGGAACCCGCTGCGAGGCGACGTCGAGGCCCTCCTCACCGGCGGCCACATCCCCGTGGAACGGTTGCCGCAGAGCTGGCAGATCCTCGTTGTGTGGTTGGGGGAACTCGCCGCGCAGACCCTGGACATCACGCTGGACGGGTTGGAGGCCATCGAGTTCGACCTTGCCCTGGCGGGCCTGCCCAGCGACTTCTCGGTGCGCCGCCTCGCAGCACGCGAGTTGGGGACCCCGCTGCGCCCCCTCCCCCACCAGGTGGCGGGGTACAGCAAGCACCAGCACGTGGTGGAGACCCACACCGAGCTGCGTCAGGTCCATGACGACGCCGGTCCCGGGTTCGGGAACACCATGCGCGCCATCGAGCCACTTCTGGGACTCCTGGGCGGCATAGCAGCGCGACCGGAGGAGTCCCTGGACCTCGTGGTGGTTCAGGTCCCCGCCTGATCGCGGCCCTTCGTCAGCGGGGCACGATGACCAATACCAGGTCGCCACCGTCGAGCTGCGTGGTCCCGGGAGCCGCGACACGCGTGACTGCCCCGGCCACTGTCGCGTTGATGGAGGCCTCCATCTTCATGGCCTCGATGGTGGCCACGGGGTCACCAATGGCCACGGCGTCCCCCACCTCGACAGTGACCGTGACTGCCCCGGCGAACGGGGCCGCCACGTGGCCCGGGTTGGCCGGGTCCGCCTTCTCCGTGGCAGCGACCTCGGAGGCCAGCGAGAAGTCACGGACACGCACCGGGCGGATCTGGCCGTTCATCTGGCACATCACCGTGCGCTTCGCCCGCTTGTCGGGTTCACCGATGGCTTCCAGGCCGTAGATGAGGTCCACGCCCTTCTCCAGCCGGATCCCGTACTCCCGGCCCGGCTCCATGCCGTACAGGAACGAGATGGTCGACAGGGCCGAGAGGTCGCCGAAGTCCTCGCGCATCTGCTCGAACTCGCGGTTGGGTCCGGGGAACAGCAGTCGGTTGAGGGTCTGCTGCCGGACACGGCCGGGCTCGGCGAGGAGCGTCAGGTCATCGGGGGCGACGTCGGTGACGCGCACCGGGGTGCGCCGGCCCTGCGTCGCCTTGGTGCGGAACGGCTCGGGCCAGCCCCCCGCCGGCATCCCCAGTTCCCCGTTCAGGAACCCGATGACGGAGTCGGGGATGTCGAACTTCTGCGGGTCGTCAGCGAATTCCTGCGGGTCGGCGCCCACGGCCACCAGGTGCAGGGCGAGGTCACCCACCACCTTCGACGACGGGGTCACCTTGGTTGGGCGGCCCAGGATCTTGTCGGCAGCGCTGTACATCGACTCGATGGCCTCAAACTTCTCCCCCAGTCCGAGCGCGATGGCCTGCTGGCGCAGGTTGGACAACTGCCCGCCGGGGATCTCGTGGTCGTAGACGCGTCCCGTGGGTGCCGGCAGTCCGGACTCAAACGGCCGGTACAGCTTCCGCACGGCCTCCCAGTACGGCTCGAGCGACAGCACGGCCTCCGAGTCGAGGTCCGGCGCGCGCTCGCCGTCCTCCAGCGCCATCAGCAGCGCCGACATCGGCGGCTGCGACGTGGTGGACGACAGGGCGGAGCTTGCCACGTCAACGGCATCCACACCCGCGTCGATGGCCGCCATCAGGGTCGCGCTCTGGCCGCCCGTGGTGTCGTGGGTGTGCAGGTGGACGGGCAGGTCGAAACGTTCCCGCAGCGCCGTGACGAGCTTGGCCGCCGCGTGCGGCCGCAGCAGGCCGGCCATGTCCTTGATGGCGAGGATGTGCGCACCGGCATCGACGATCTGCTCCGCGAGGCGGAGGTAGTAGTCGAGGGTGTAGATGGTCTCGTTCTTGTCCAGCAGGTTGGAGGTGTAGCAGAGTGCCACCTCGGCCACCGACGAGGTGTTGCGGACGGCCTCGATGGCGGGGCGCATCTGTTCCACGTCGTTGAGGGCGTCGAAGATGCGGAAGATGTCGACGCCGACTTCTGCCGCCTCGGCCACGAATGCATCGGTCACCTGGGTGGGGTACGGGGTGTAGCCGACGGTGTTGCGGCCGCGCAGCAGCATCTGCAGGTTCTGGTTGGGCATGGCCTCCCGCATCTTGGCGAGCCGCTCCCACGGGTCCTCCGCCAGGAATCTCAGGGCCACGTCGTAGGTTGCGCCACCCCAGCACTCCACCGAGAGCATGTTGGGGAGCATGCGGGCCTGGTAGGGGGCCACCGCCACGAGGTCGCGGGTGCGGACCCGCGTGGCCAGCAGCGACTGGTGCGCGTCCCGATAGGTGGTGTCGGTGATGCCGACGGCGACCTGGTTGCGCAGCTCCCGGGCGAAGCCTTCGGCACCGAGCGCCAGGAGTCGCTGACGGGAACCATCAGGCACCTCCGACGCGAGGGAGATGGGCGGCAGCTTGGAGCTGGGTTCGAGCTGGGTGGGTGCGTCGCCGTGCGGTTTGTTGACGGTGGTCTCAGCCACGTAGCGCAGCAGCTTGGTGCCCCGGTCGGCGGGCGTGCGGGCTGAGAGGAGGTAGGGCCGCTCGTCGATGAACGACGTGGTGATCCGGCCGGCCTCGAAGTCGGGGTCCTCCAGTACCGAGCGGAGGAAGGGGATGTTCGTGGAGACGCCGCGCACCCGGAACTCGGCCAGGGCGCGCTTGGCGCGGGCCACGGCCATGGGCAGGTTCTTGCCGCGGGCCGTGAGCTTCACGAGCAGGGAATCGAAGTGGGGGCTGATCTCGACGCCCGTGCCGGTGGTGCCGCCGTCAAGGCGGATACCGGCGCCGGAGGCGGACCGGTAGGCCTGGATGGTGCCGGTGTCCGGCCGGAACGAGTTGAGCGGGTCCTCCGTGGTGATGCGGCACTGCAGGGCGGCGCCCCGGATGGCGAGCTCGTCCTGCCGGATGCCGATGTCCTCCAGCGACTCGCCGGAAGCGATCCGCATCTGCGCCTGGACGAGGTCGACGTCGGTGATCTCCTCGGTGACGGTGTGCTCCACCTGGATGCGCGGGTTCATCTCGATGAACACGTGCGCTCCGGCGCGCTCCCCCTTGGTCTCCACTAGGAACTCGACGGTGCCGGCGCAGGTGTAGTTGATGGCGCGGGCGAACTTCACGGCGTCGGAGGTCAGCGCGTCGCGCAACTCCTGCGTGATGTTGGGGGCGGGGGCGATCTCGATGACCTTCTGGTGGCGCCGCTGGATGGAGCAGTCGCGCTCGAAGAGATGCACCGTGTTGCCGTCACCGTCGGCAAGGATCTGGACCTCGATGTGGCGGGGTGCCGAAACAGCCTGCTCCACAAAGACGGTGGCGTCACCGAAGGCGCCTTCTGCCTCGCGCATGGCGGCGCCGAGTTCCTCGACGAACTTCGACGGCTTCTCCACTCGGCGCATGCCCCGGCCGCCACCGCCGGCGACGGCCTTGATGAACACGGGGAAGCCGACCTTCTCGGCGCCGGCCACCAGTTCGTCCACATCCGTGGAGGGTGGCGTCGATGCGAGTGTGGGGACGCCCGCCTTGCGTGCCTGCTCCAGGGCCCGCACCTTGTTGCCTGCCATCTCCAGCACGTCGGCGGACGGGCCGATGAAGGTGATGCCGTTGGCGGCGCAGGCGGCGGCCAGGTCGGGGTTCTCCGACAGGAAGCCATAGCCCGGGTACACGGCGTCGGAACCCGACTCCTTTGCCACGCGGATGATCTCGTCGATGTCGAGGTACGCCCGGACAGGGTGCCCCTCCTCACCGATGAGGTACGACTCGCTCGCCTTGATGCGGTGATCCGCATTGCGGTCCTCGTAGGGGAAGACAGCGACTGTCTTGCACCCCAACTCGTAGGCAGCACGGAACGCGCGGACAGCAATTTCGCCACGATTGGCAACGAGGACCTTGGAGAACATGTGTGCCAGCGTAGCGAAATGATGACACCTTCCCTCCGCCGTGCCCGCGGGCGGGCACTGACCGCCTCCCGTCTGCCGTGCCACAACAGCAGTTGGCTAGCGGCGCGACCCATCCCAAGGGGTGGGATGGAGTGGGCACCCCGGTTGGCATAGTGAGGATTCTCGGCACGAAGTCCGTGTCGAGAGCGAGGAGACAACCATGATCAATCATGAGGACATCGACCGCCTGTTGAACGGCAAGGCCAGCGTTCTTGACCGCGAGGGCGAGAAGGTCGGCTCCCTGAGCCAGATCTACCTCGACGACACCACAGGCGAGCCGTCGTGGGCCACCGTCAACACCGGCCTGTTCGGCATGTCGGAGAGCTTCGTCCCGCTGGAGGGCGCCTCCGCCCGTGGCGAGGACCTGCACGTCGGCTACAGCAAGGATCAGATCAAGGACGCCCCGAACCTGGACGAGGACCACCACCTCGAGCCGGCCGACGAGGACCGCCTGTACGCGTACTACGCCAACCAGGGGTCCGGCTATCCCGATCAGGGGACCGGTCGCTCGGACGTCGAGGGCGACCACGGCCACGACGTCGCGGACTCGGACCTGCAGCGAGGCACCGTGGATTCGGGTGTCGACCGCCGTACCGGCGACGACGACTCCATGACCCTCTCGGAGGAGCGGGTGAACGTCGGCACGGAATCACACGAGTCCGGCCGGGTCCGTCTGCGCAAGTACGTGGTGACCGAGAACGTCACCAAGACGGTGCCCGTGAGCCACGAGGAGGTCCGCATCGAGCGGGTGCCCGTGGACCAGGAGCGCGCCGGCCGCATCGATGACGGTGGCGACGAGGTGGAGGTCACCCTCCACGAGGAGAAGGCCGTCGTCGACAAGGACACCGTCGCAGTCGAGGAGGTCCGCCTCGGCAAGGAGACGGTGACCGAGCAGCAGACGGTCAACACCGAGGTCCGCAAGGAACACCTCGACACCGACGACGACACGCGTCACGACCGCTGACCCCACCGGCAACGCAACAGGAAGGCCCGGTCCGCCCCGTCAGGGGTGGGCCGGGCCTTCGTCATTCCACGGGGGTCACCCCGTCAGCGGATCAGGAGATGAGCCCGATGAGCGGTCCCTGGAGGAAGTAGATGACGAACATGGCCGCCACCAGCCACATGAGGGGGTGCACGTTGCGCGCCTTCCCCATGACGGCGCGGATGAACACGAACGCCAGGAACCCCACACCAATACCCGTGGTGATGGAGTAGCTGAACGGCATGAGTGTCAGTGTGAGGAACGCCGGGATGCCGAGCGAGGCGTCGGTCCAGTCGATGTCCACCACCTGGGAGATCATCAGGAACCCGACGAACACCAGGACCGGTGAGGCGGCCTCCGACGGCACCATGTTGATGATGGGCGACAGGAAGATGGCCAGCAGGAATGCGGCACCGGTGACGACCGAGGCCAGCCCCGTCCGCGCACCCTCGCCGACGCCGGCCGTCGACTCCACATAACAGGTGTTGGAGGACACCGACCCGAGGCCACCGGCCACAGCGGCCAGCGAGTCGACCATGAGGATCGCCGTCGTGCGCGGCGGCATGCCGTGCTCGTCGAGGAGGTTCGCCTCACTGCCCACGGCCACGACGGTGCCCATGGTGTCGAAGAAGTCCGCCAGCAACAGCGAGAACACCAGCACGGCAAGCGTGATGAAGTGGGCCACCGAGAAGGTGCCGTCGGGGAAGAAGGCGCCCAGCATGTCGATGCGTCCGAACAGGCTGAGGTCGGGCCAGCCGAAGTTGCCGAGCTGCGGCACGTTCAGTGCCCACCCCGTGGGGTTGTCAGGGCCGACGTTGGCGCCGATCTTGGCGACCGTCTCAAGAATGATGGCCAGCACGGTGGCCACCACGATGGAGATCAGCATGGCGCCCTTGACCTTGCGGACGTACAGCGCAACCAGCACCATGAGGCCCACCACGAACACGAGGATGGGCCACCCGGCCAGCGAACCGTTGATGCCGAGTTCCACGGGCGGTGCACCCGCCGGCTTGCGGATGACACCGGCGTTGATGAGGCCGACGAAGGCGATGAAGAGGCCGATGCCGACGCTGATGGCGGTGCGCAGGGTCCGCGGGACGGCCTTGAACACAGCCGTGCGGAATCCGGTCATCACCAGGACGGCGATGATGAGGCCCTCCCACACGACCAGACCCATGGCCTGCGGCCACGTCATCTGCGGTGCAATGACGTAGGCGACGAGCGCGTTGAGGCCGAGCCCGGTGGCAAGGCCGATGGGGAAGCGTCCAATGACACCCATGAGGATGGTCATGACGCCGGCGATCAGGGCGGTGCCGGCCGCCACCATGCCGATGGAGGCGGCCACAGCCGCCGTGTCCACCTGTGTCATGGCCGCGTCGAGGAATTTGGGCGCCCCGGAGATCAGGAGCCCGCCCTTGTCGGTGGCGGTGCCGATGATCAGCGGGTTGAGCGCGATGATGTAGGCCATCGCGAAGAACGTGACGAGTCCGCCACGCACTTCATGACCGATGCTGGAGCCGCGACGGGTGATGTCGAAGAAGCGATCCAGGGTCGTTGCTGGGGTGATGGGGGCGACTGGCGCGGGCTGTCGTGTTGCCCGGGGGGATTTGGTGACCACGGCCGACATGATATCCGCGGCCGGCGGGAATGGCCCTGTTGGACCGCCCGGCAAACATTTTTCGTGACGGACCAATCCGGTGTGCCATCGGCTCCGAATGGAGGGTGAGACCAACGAAAGGAACTCATCATGAACCGCACCTGGAAGTCCCTGTCCCTCTCGGCCGTCGCCGCACTCGCAGTCAGCGCGCCGATGGCCCTGGCCGTCAGCCCTGCACACGCCGACGAGGGCGCCGCAGTCACGTTCCGCCTCGACTCACAGAAGGGCAGCAACGCCACCGGCGAAGCCACCCTCACCCCCACCAAGGACGGTGGCCTGACGGTCGAGATCATGGCGAAGGACATGGTCCCCAACTCCCCCCACGCCCAGCACATCCACGGCGACACCACCGGTGCACTGAAGCACTGCCCGGCGCCCTCCGCCGACAAGGACGGCAACGGCTTCATCAGCATCGAGGAAGGCTTCCCGGCCTACGGCGACATCCACATCTCGCTGACCACAACCGGCGACACCACCAAGGCCAGCGGCCTCGCGGTGGACCGCATGCCCATGGCTGACGCCCAGGGCAACCTGAGCTACAAGCGCACCCTGACCGCCGCCGAGCTGCCCAAGGGCACGATCAAGAACCTCGCCAACCTGCACGTCGTGCAGCACGGCGTGGACGCCAACAAGAACGGCAAGTACGACATGGAGGGCCTCGGCGAGTCGACGTTCGCCAAGTCGCTGGGCGTCGATGGCATCCCAGCGGAGGCCACCGACTCGGCCACCTGCGGCATGATCATGCCCTCCGGTGCAGTCGAGACCGGCGGCGAAGCCCCCACCGCCCCCAACGCCGGACTCCTGGCCGCGGGCGGCGTTCTCCTGGTCGGCGGCGCAGCCGTGGCCATCACCCGTCGACGCACAGCCTCCGTCACCGGACGCTGA
>JBDSRF010000073.1:0-3328 GCA_039929445.1 Arachnia sp.
CGCGCCAGCTCCGCGGGCTGGAGGGCATGTGCCGGCCCGTGGCGTCGAAGCGTTGCGAGGACATCGAAGTCGCCCTCGGTGAGGCCGTGCCGGTCGTAGACAGCCACCAACTCCCGCGTCAGGGCCGCGGCCAAGCGGTGGAGCCGCGCGATGATTGCCTGGGGGTCGACGTCAACGTCCGGGCGTTCGCGGCGCCACTGGTCCTGAATCACCGATACGCGATCACGTCTCATGTCCATACTTCCAGCTTATAGCTTCCCGGGAAGCTATAATCGCTTCCATGGAAGCGAAACGAGATGTCGGCTGGTCCGTGGCACCCATTGGCGCAGTCGCGCCCATCGTGTGGGGGACCACCTACATCGTCACCACCGAACTCCTGCCCGCGGGACATCCCATGACGGCTGCGGTGCTGCGGGCGGTCCCGGCGGGGCTCCTGCTGCTACTGATCACACGTCAGTGGCCGCGTGTCTGGGGCAGGTTGGTGATCCTGGCCGCGTTGAACATCGGCGCATTCTTCCCCCTGCTCTTCGTCGCCGCGTACCGGTTGCCCGGGGGTCTCGCTGCGGTCGTCGGCGCCGGACAGCCACTCGTGGTGGCGTTGTTCGCGCTGATCGTCGGCCTGGGTGCCACGCCGGGACGACAGCTGGGCTGGGCGGTGGCGGCGGTGACAGGGGTCGCGATCGCGATGGCAACGGGCACGGCGGAATTGGATGCCGTGGGAGTTGTGGCCGCTTGTGCTGGCACGGCATCCATGGGGCTGGGTGTCACCCTGACCCGGGCGTGGGGGGCGCCGGGGGGCCTCAGCGGGCTGGCGGCCACGGGCTGGCAGTTGGTGCTCGGCGGTGTGATGATCCTGCCGCTGGTCCCCCTGGTGGACCGGGGGCCTTTCGTCATCGACGGAGCAGCAGCCGTGGGTTACGTCTGGCTCAGCCTCGTGGGTGGTGCGGTGGCTTATGGCCTGTGGTTCCACGCAGCCCGCCGGCTGCCCGCAACGTCGACCGCGCTGCTGGGCCCACTCAGCCCGGTGACGGCTGCCGTGCTGGGGTGGGCGGTTCTCGGTCAGTCGCTTGCTCTGCCGCAGATGGCGGGATTTGGTGTTGCCCTCGTGTCGTCGATTTTGGGGCAACGCCCCCCGAAAGCCAGCGGGCCGCGGGTGCGCAGGGTGACCGCGGCTCCGGTACAGATGACACCGGGGATCCGATGGTATGCCGGCGGGTGACGTGCCGCCTCAACTGGGGCGCCCGCGGTGCGTGAACGAGAACCAGTGGAGCATGCCGAAGAGCCAGACCGCGCCCAGCACCAGTGTCAGCAGGACGATGTGGAGCCAGGGTGGCGGGTCGAGCCAGCCGAGCAGGAGGGACGCGGCTGCCGCCGCCCCCAACGCCACCGAGACGGGCCGGTACACCGGCGCCAACTGTTGCCAATCGGCCAGGGACGTGGAGATGAGGATCAGGGCCAGGATGCCCACGGCCACCGACGTCGACAACAGCGCCGACGCCGGGGCGGGGGCGCGGCCGGCAGCCGCGTGGTCGACCATGCTCACCATCACGGCGCCGGTGGCCGCGATCGACCACGTCACGGGGAGATGCCCCAGCACCCACGTTGACATGGCACCGCGCCGAGGGGCCAGCCGTCGCGCCGCCACCAGGTCGAAGTAGCTCCACCAGTACGCGAACCCGATACCTAGTCCCAGGACACCCGTGACCACGGCAACCGGGCTGCGGTTCGCCGCTGCGATGCCGTTGACCACACCCACGATCACCTCGCCCAGCACGATGATGGTGAACAGGTCGAAGCGTTCGATCATCGACGAACCGGCGCCCAATGTGGTGTCGCGCAGCGCCCCGTTGCGCCAGTCCAGCACCGCGATGCCGGCGACCCAGACCACAATGACGATTGCCCACACGATCAGGCGTGGTTGCGCCGGCAGCAGGGCGCTGACCCCGACGGCGAGCGCCGAGCCCAGCACGCCCGCGATGTAGGGGGTCGTGCGTGGCCGGAATTTCGCGTCGTCCCGGAGTCGCACGGCGTACCAGAGCCACCCCAGCAGGAAGAGGTAGGCGCTGAGGACCAGCGCGAAGGGACGGCCCGATTCGGCGGTGGCGCCGCCCGTGAAGACGGCCAGCAACGCCAGCATGCCCATCTGGACGAAGACGTAGGTCCGGGTCCGGCCCTCGGCGCGGCCGTGGAGGTCGTGGTAGAGCGCGCCGTTGATCCAGGCCACCCAGATCAGTCCGAACACGACGGCGAAGCGGCCCGCCCCGGCCCAGGTCACATCGCCCGCGAAGTGGTGCGCTGCCTGTGAGATCACGACCACGTACACCAGGTCATAGAAGAGTTCGAGGAAACTCACCTCCCGTCCCTCGATGACGTCGCCGTGTGCCCGCGGGGGCTGCCAGAAGTCGCGCGCGAACGCGTTCAGCGTCTCCCGGGTGAGAGGTGCTGGTCCCGGTGCGCCCCTGCGGTTGGACTCGTCTCTCCGGCCGTCGCCCACGTCCTGGCCGCTCACGGATCCTGCGATTCCATCACACGTGAACAATATGCCGGGACGTGGCATCGCGTCGGCAGGGTGCCGCTGATCCTTGTCCGTTTTCCGCCAGTTTCTTGACGGAAAAGGGGGTGTAATGGAGTACATGACGTCGACGCAATCCCACCCGAGGCCCCAGTGTGGCCCCGGGGACCCGCTGTTCGAGGCCCGGTACCGGGCCATCGACGCTCGCGACGTTCGCTTCGACGGCCAGTTCATCACCGCCGTGTCGTCGACGGGCATCTACTGCCGGCCGTCCTGCCCCGCCCGGACCCCCAAACCCCAGAACGTGTCCTTCTACCTGACCTCGGCCGCCGCGCACGCTGCCGGCTACCGCGCCTGCAAACGCTGCCTGCCCGAAGCGACGCCCGGCACCCCCGAGTGGGACCTGCGACGCGACGTCACAGGCCGCGCCATGCGCCTGATCGCCGACGGTGTCGTCGACCGCGACGGCGTGGACGCACTCGCGGCCCGAGTGGGGTACACGGCCCGGCACCTGCGCCGGCTGCTGACCGACGAGCTGGGCGCCGGTCCCGTGGCGCTGGCACGGGCGCGGCGCGCGCAGACGGCCCGATCGCTGCTGGTGGGCACGGACCTACCGGTCACGGAGGTCGCCTTCGCTGCCGGTTTCGGCTCCGTCCGCCAGTTCAACGACACCGTGCGCGGGGTCTTCGATGCCCGACCGGGGGAACTCCGTGCCCTGGGCCATCCCGCGCGGAGCGGCAGGGGAGCGGGCGTCGCCGGGGCGGCCGTGCGGCTCGACCTCGACCTCCCCGTCCGTCAGCCCTTCGACGCCGTGGG
>JBDSRF010000074.1:0-6474 GCA_039929445.1 Arachnia sp.
TGAGTCTAGCGGTCGCGATGGGCGCGCGACGGTCCCATGGCGAGCGCCCTGGCTGACGCTCCACCCGAGACTCGGTGTTCCGCGAGGCGTGCCGTGAATAGGTGAAGTGCCTTCCGGCCACGGGTTACTTGGACTGGCGAGAGTTCAAGACCGCATGGTGGAAGGCACTTCGAAGAGGAGTCTACGTCGTGGTGATGGGATTGTCAGTTTCCGATGGATGTGTCGGAGCTGTTCTGGGCCTTGGCACGCCGTCCAGCGTGGCTCACCGAGGCCGGTGGAATTCTCAGCGGGCGAGCCGAGCGGCCAGCACCGGCAGTCCGGGACCACCCAACTCCCGGACGGTACTCGCCCGACCGGTGACTGCCATCAGTAGGGCCTCCGCGGGCCCCGTGACCTCCGGTCCCGAGCCGTGACTCCAGTCCAAGTCGGTCGGTGCGAGTCGTAGACCCCGGGTGAGGCGTCGTCCCGGAATCTCTGGGCTAAGCACGGCGTCGTGCAGCACGCAGCGGAGCCGCTCAGACGGAATCTGGCGTGGTTTGCCGAGTGGGCGACGGATGTCCTGGTGGTGAATGGTGACATCGAGAAGAGCGAGCCTGCCCCCGAAAAGGGTGGCCAGCCCCTGTGGCTTCAGGTGAGCGCGCAGCCGGGTGAGGAGTTGTTCGGTGGTCAGTGAAGCGAGGTCGTCAACGAACACCTGATTGACGTGGACGAACCGGGCGCGGATGGCTCGGCGAAGCATGCCCAACAGAGAGACCTCGTCGAAGCTCATGACATGCGCGACCACGTCCCGTACCCGCCAGCCCTCGCACAGCGAGGCCGTCTCCCACTGCTCGGGGGTCAGGGTTGCCAGAAAATCGGCAAGGTCGACCCGCTCGGCGGTGGCCATCTCGAGGCCGTTCACTGCACCACTTCCTCAGTGCACGAGCTCGCTGGAACGGAATGTGTCTCCAGCGGCCCGGCGGTGAGGTAATTATACGGGCCCGAGGTGCGGACGTCAGCGCGTGATGGTGTTGAGCGACCGGTGGGCGTGGATGAGCGGCACGTTGATGGGCCGCGGAGCCTTGCGGCCGGTCAGGGGGTCGGGACGATCGGTGTCGCCCGGATCAGCGGATGAGGCCGGCTCCAGTTGGTCGAGGCTGCGCAGGGCGTCGATGATGCGGTCCTCAACCGCGGGCGGTGGGCCCCACAGAAACGCGATGTTGCGCGTGAGATGCCACACGCCCGTGATCATGGCCACGACGAGCGGCAGCGTGATGGCCGGAACCAGGAACTGGGTGAGTGAGTTCGACGGGACGCCGACGGCCAGCCACACTCCACCGATGACGGCCACAGCCAGCCAGTTCATGAGGTAGAGGGGCAGCGTGCGTCGGCCAGCCCGCTGGGCCAGGGATTTCAGCGGCGTCAAGACCACGAGTTGGGAGATGGCGAAGAGTGCTGGGACGGCCAGGAGCGACCTCAGCGGCATGGTGGGCAGCCAGATCTCCACCGCCAGCCAGACTCCGACGACGGGCACGGAGATCGCGGGTGTCATCCGGCCCACCGTGGTGCGCAGGGGCTGGCTCAGCCGAGCGCCCACCATGAAGAAGAACGAGTACTGGATCATGCCGCGGAACCCGGTGCTGCCGAGGACCCCGGGCAGGGGCAGGGAGCCGGTGTCCACCAGGACGAAACCGACGAAGGTCGCGGCGAGCGGGAGCCATGTGGGCATGCGGCGGGTGGCCCACCAGAGGACGTGGAAGCCCGGCAACGCGATGAGGTACCACAGGGGTGTCTCGAGACGCAGGACGTTGGCGAGGATGTTGGTGCGTGCCACGGCGTTGGCGGCGCTCCCCAGCCACAGCTTGAGGCCCACTTCCAAGCTGGCCGTGATGACCAGCCAGACGGCGAACAGGTACACGAAACCGACCACGCGACGGCGCGCGAAGCGCTCAAGGGTTCCCGTGGCGAAGCGATGGGCGAAGAGGCCGGACATCAGGAAAAAGCCGGGCATGCGCATGGTGCCCGTGGCCTGCAGCATCCGACGCCAGAAGTCGGACGTGGGGAGTTCCAGAAGGCTGAGCACCCAGACCACGTGGCCGAGGACGACGAGCGTGATGGCGATCCCCTTGGCGACGTCGATCCATTCGAGACGAGACTTCACGGGGACGTGAAGGGGGGAGCGGATCGCCTTGTGCTGTTGATGCACTGCCGTGTCACCTCTTCCCTTGCGCATGCGCTGTGTCGTGGTGGGGGACAGGACCACGGTCCCCGGACCCCGGACCCCGGGATGTCACAGGGCCCCACCGACGGCAACGTCATGCTGCGATCGCAATCCACGGGGCGAACCGTGAACCACTTTCCTTAACTTTTCTCAGTATACGGGATGAAGGGACGCCTCCCGACGCCTCTCTCAGCGGAGGTGCGCAAGGGACTGCAGGTGCAGGGTCAGCCCCTGACCCACGGCTGACATCTCCATTTCGTAGGTTAGTGCGTTGCCTCGTACCTCGAATCGACGGACGATCCGGTCCACCCGTTTGGCCGTGCTCGTGTTGCGCGCCTCGGCGTCCGTCGCGAGCAGCAGTGCCTCGTCGGAGGCGGCGCACGTGCCGGTGCCCAGTTCGGACTGGCCCGTCGGGAGGGCCGCCACGATCTCGAGGGTGTCAGGGGAGGGGGCGCGCAGGTAGCCGGTCTCCGTGTGCATGGGGGCGCCTTCCGCGTTCCACGTGCGCTCGATGAAGTGCAGGAAGGGTTTACCGACGTCGACGAATTGCCACTCGTCGGTGTACTCGAAGCTCGTGATGGTGGGGTACTGCCCGTGACCCTCGCCCCGCCAGGTGCCGACGAGGCGGGAGAGGTGCGCAACTGAGGGGTGCATCGCCATGGTGCTGTTCTATCAGCCTTGATGAGGAGGGGACGCGAATGGCCGGAGTTCCGAAGCTCTGTGCTTCCTCAGTAGTTGAACAGAACCTGGTTGTTGAACACCCACTTCGTCTCCTGGGTGTACTTCCCACCCTGGCGGTCGATGACCGTGGTCCAGATGTAGCTGCGGCAGGCGTTGCGACCGGTCGCCGTCGTGTCGCATTCGGTGCGCCACTTGCGGCCCTCACTGCTGGTCCACTTTCCGGTGTTCCCCAGGGGGTTGTTCGCCCACAGGTCGCGGTCCGACCAGCGGTAGGTCAGGGAGTTGAAGGCCCAGCCCTTGACGGTGGTGAAACCGGTGGGGGTCTTCTTGATCACGGTGGCGAAGATCTCTGTCCGGCAGCGCCAGGTGGAGGAGTAGGGCTCGCAGGTGGTGCGCCACTGCCGGCCGTTGACAGTGCGCTCACCGGGAATGGTGTACACCTCCAGCATGGGTTTGAAGAGCTTGGCGATCGGCACCTGCGCCGCAATCAACCAGGACAAGCGGAGGTTTGCGTAGGCGGCTGAACCCGGGGAGAGCTGCCAACTGACCGCCGTGAAGCCTTGTGGGTCTGCATAGGACAGTGCGCCGGGGCCCAGTGCCGGGAGTGGCTGCACATTGGACAGCAGCCCCAGGCGTTCTTGCTCGTAGTAGTAGTCAATCGCGTCGAGCTTACGAGTGTACGAGTAGGCTCCGAACTCCAGCGTGGGCGGCACCAGGGACGTTGTCCTGAACCTGTAGATGCACAAGTACGGAGCCGGGTGCCACATGTACGCCAGCGGAGGCTCTGTGGAGTCGGCAGGACGAAATTTGTTGATCTCGGCCACGCTCGGGCAGGTGACGTGGTTGTTGGGTGGGACGTCAGCGTTCGCTGTCAACGCTGGCGAGAGCACGGCGATGAGGGCTGAGGCGATGGCGACAGCGAGTGCTCTGATCTGGCGCTTCATGGTTTCTCCCCTGAACGGCGATGAACGGTTCGAGTGGGTCCGGGTTGAGGTCAGGCTGGTGCGGACATACCGTTCCCGAAATGTAGCATTCGAATGTGTTGTTGACTATGGGTCCAATGCAAAAAGCCACAGTTGCGAAGACCTGTGGCTTTTCTTTTAACCTGTGACCTCTGGTCAACGACCGATTAGTTTTGGGTCTGAGACAGCTGTAAGGACCTGACGCGCGCGCGGGTACAACGCCCATACAGCTGTGACGTGGGAACCCTGTACAACCGAAGCCTGCTCCGGATGCTGGGCACGGCTTGATCGAGTCCTGGCTGGGTTCGCTCCTCGCAAGGGGTCGCAGGTGCAGCCTCCACGAGGACGAGGGCGGGCGGCTGAGGAAGGCTATTGCGCACAGCCCCGGCAAGCGCCAATCTTGGCTTGTGCACGGATGAGTGGATCCGGCCGAGTCGTCGAGGAGTCAGCCGTGACCAGCACCCCTTCCCAATCGGACTTGGGGGTCCTGGAGCCTAGGACACCCGAGGAAGCCGACGCCCTGACCCCACCGTCGCCGGCGGAGCAGTTGGCCAAGGGGCACGGCGCGCTGGCCGGGTTGTCGCTGGCGGCGCTGGGCGTGGTGTTCGGCGACATCGGCACGAGCCCCCTGTACTCACTGCAAACCGTCTTCAGCGCCGAGCACAACGCGGTCACCCCCAATCGCGAGGACGTGTTCGGGGTCATCTCGATGGTGTTCTGGGCCATCACGATCATCGTTTCGTACGCGTTCGCGTCGCTGATTCTGCGGGCTGACAATCACGGCGAGGGCGGCATCCTGGCCCTTGTGTCGCTGCTGAAGGAGAAGCTCCAGGGGCACCCGCGGGTCATTGCCGTGACGATCATTCTTGGAATAGTCGGCGCCGGGTTGTTCTACGGCGACAGCGTGATCACGCCAGCGATCTCGGTGATGTCGGCAATGGAGGGCTTGACGGTGGCCGACGAGCGGGTCTCCGGGCTGGTCCTGCCGCTGTCGGTGCTGGTGCTGTCAGCACTGTTCGCCGTCCAACGGTTCGGGACCGGCGCCGTCGGCAGGTTCTTCGGCCCCATTATGACGCTCTGGTTCCTGACGATCGCCGCGCTCGGGTTCCCTCTGGTGCTGAAGAACCCCGAGATCATCGGGGCCATCTCCCCGCACCACGCGATCGTGTTCGGCATCGCTCACCCGGTCATTGCGTTCATCGCCGCTGGCGCCGTCGTGCTGACGGTCACCGGCGTCGAGGCCATGTACGCCGACATGGGCCACTTCGGCCGCAAGCCCATCCGGGTGGCGTGGTTCGTGCTGGTGTTCCCCGCGCTGACCCTCAACTACCTGGGTCAGGGGGCGGAGATCCTCCGCGATCCGACCGCAGTCGTCAACCCTTTCTTCCGCATGGCACCCGACTGGGGCAGGCTGCCCTTGGTTGTGTTGGCCACCGTGGCGACGGTGATCGCGTCGCAGGCGGTCATCTCGGGGGCCTTCTCAGCCTCCCGGCAGGCGATTCGTGCGGGACTCCTGCCCCGCCTGGAGGTTAAGCACACCTCCAAGTTCGAGGGCGGACAGATCTACATCGGGACGGTCAACTGGATCCTCTTCGTGGGCGTCCTGCTGCTCATCGGCGTGTTCCGCAGCTCCGAGGCACTGGCCAGCGCGTACGGTCTGGCGGTCACCGGCACGCTCCTTCTCGACACAGCGATCTTCCTCGTGCTGGCCCGGTTCGTGTGGAAGACCGCGGTCTGGAAGATCGCCGTCGCCGGGGTCCTCATCATTGGCGCCGAGTTGCTGTTCTTCTTCGCCAACTTCGCCAAGCTGTTCCACGGCGGCTGGCTACCGCTGCTGATCGCGGGCATCGTCGTCGTGGTCATGTTGACTTGGCGCATGGGGAGTGTGCGGGTCGACGACAGGCGCCGTCAGATCGAGGGACCCCTGTCCGACTTCATCGACGCGGTCAACGACCAGAAGATCCCGCGCGTGCCCGGCCTTGCCGTGTTCCCGCACCCCAACAGGGAGACGACGCCGTTGGCGCTGCGGCAGAATCTGGAGTTCAACCACGCCCTTCACGAGAACATCGCGATCGTGACCGTCGTCAACGAGAACGTCCCGCATATCCGCCACGTCGACCGCGCCGTCGTCGACGACCTCGGCTACGGCGACGACGGGATCATCCACATCAGCTACCGCGTCGGTTTCAACGACAGCCAGCACGTCCCCCGTGCCCTGGACTGGGCGCGTGAGAAGGACCACGAGCTGATGGAACTTGACCCTGACAAGGCCCATTACTTCTTGTCGTCGCTGCGCCTGGCCAAACGCGACGCCCCTACGTGGCCGCGCTGGCGTCGCGCCCTGTTCCTCTGGCTCGCCCGCAACGCCGCCGACCGCACGACGGTGTTCCACCTGCCGCTGGAGCGCACCATCGTCATGGGCGGCCAACTCGACGTCTGACACGGGAGGCTCAGGGCGTTGGTGCCAAGTTCAAGGGTCAACGCACCACTGCTGTCGAGCTGCTACCGAGATTGAATAAACGGCTCCATATCCGGGACCGCTTGGCCAGCCTGTTTCGTTTCTCAGTGGACGTGATTCTTGGTGGGTGAAACGCATCGCCGCCAAGCAAGGTGCTTCTTGTCGCGTCCGTG
>JBDSRF010000075.1:0-20127 GCA_039929445.1 Arachnia sp.
CCTACCCATTGATCCAGTGTGACGGGTCAGGCGCCAGACTCAGCCCTTGAAACGCGGGAATGCCGAACGTCCTGCGTAAACAGCTGCGTCGTCGAGGTCCTGTTCGATGCGCACCAGCGGGTTGTACTTAGCGACGCGGTCCGTACGGGCCGGTGCACCGGACTTGATCTGGCCACAGCCGAGCGCCACGGCCAGGTCGGCAATGGTGGTGTCCTCGGTCTCGCCGGAGCGGTGGCTCATCATGGTGCGGTACCCGTTGCGGTGGGCCAGGTCGACGGCGTCGATGGTCTCGCTGAGCGTGCCGATCTGGTTGACCTTGACGAGCAGTGAGTTGGCCGTGGCCGTGTCGATGCCGCGCTGCAGGCGCTCCACGTTGGTGACGAACAGGTCATCGCCGACGATCTGGACGTCTGCGCCCATGCGGTCGGTCATGGCCTTCCAGCCGTCCCAGTCCTCTTCGTCCAGCGGGTCCTCGATGGAGACCAGCGGGTAGTCGGCCACGAGGCCGGCGTAGTATTCCACCATTTCCTCGGAGGTCTTCTGGCCACCTTCGAAGGTGTAGGAGCCGTCGTTGAAGAACTCGCTGGCGGCGACGTCGAGGGCCAGGGCAACCTCAGTGCCTGCCTCGTAGCCTGCGTCCTTGATGGCAACCAGGATGAGGTCGAGGGCTGCACGGTTGCTCTCGAGGTTGGGCGCGAAGCCGCCCTCGTCGCCCAGACCGGTGGACAGGCCACGGTCCTTCAGTACCTTCTTGAGCGCGTGGTAGACAGCGGCGCCCATCTCGACGGCCTCGGCGAAGCTCTCGGCGCCGATGGGGGCGATCATGAACTCCTGGATGTCGACGTTGGAGTCGGCATGCGATCCACCGTTGAGGATGTTCATCATGGGAACGGGCAGGATGTGCGCGTTGGGGCCACCGACGTAGCGGTAGAGCGGGAGCTCGGCCTCTTCAGCTGCGGCGTGGGCCACGGCCAGGGAGACGCCGAGGATGGAGTTGGCGCCGAGCTTGGACTTGTTCGGGGTGCCGTCGAGCTCGATCATGGCCTGGTCGATGAGTCGCTGCTCCGAGGCCTCGAAGCCGAGGACCTCTTCGCTGATGGCGTCGAGAACGTTCTTGATGGCCGTCTGGACGCCCTTGCCGCCGAAGCGGGGGCCGCCGTCGCGGAGTTCGGCCGCCTCGAAGGCACCGGTGGAGGCGCCGGAGGGAACAGCAGCGCGGCCGCCGGAGCCGGAGTCGAGCTGGACCTCGACCTCGATGGTCGGGTTGCCGCGCGAGTCGAGGATTTCGCGCGCGTCGATGAATTCAATGGATGCCATAAAAGATGCCCTTTCGAGAATGGTCCTTGCGGGTCCAGCCTATCGACACTGGCCCCAGTGTCGAAGACCGGCCCCCCTTCGAAACGACCGCTCCTTCGTCACGGGTCACTCAGGGCATCGCCCTCGACACGACCAGGTCAGGTGGCGGCCGGGTTCTCCGCCGCCTCGATGTCGGCCTCCAAAGCGCGCAGTGCCGTGCGGATGGCGGCATCGGCATCGACGCCGCTGGCCTGCGCGCGGGCCACCAGTTCCACGGCCATCCGGCCCACCTCGTCAGCCGTGACGGGTTCGTCGGGCAGCGCGATGGGGACGGCGTGGGAGCGGGTGCGCGAGATGACCTTCTGCGCGCGGGCCACCGAACTCATGGACTGGGCAATGCCCTGCAGCGCCGACGTACGGCCCTTCTCGGTGCGCTTGTTGGCCTCCCAGCTGACGCGAATGTCCTCTGGCGCGTCCTCCCCGGCGAAGACGTGCGGGTGGCGGCGCACCAGCTTGTCGCTGATCCCGCGCGCCACGTCGTCCAGCGCGAAGCGCCCCTCATCCTCGGCGATGCGGGCGTGGAAGTAGACCTGCAGCAGGAGGTCACCGAGTTCCTCGCACAGCTCGTCGTCGTCACCGGTCTCGACGGCGTCCACCACCTCGCAGGTCTCCTCCACGAGGTGCGTCAGCAGCGACGCATGTGTCTGTCGGGCATCCCAGGGGCAGCTGAGCCGCAACTCGGCCATCACGTCGCGCAGTCGCTCCAGCTCAGAAGCCACGGCCGGGACGGGTCAGTTCTGGGTGACGGGGGTGGAGAGGGACCCCGATCCCTCGATGCCCACCTTCTCCTTGGACCAGGTGCCGTAGCGGGGGTTGAGCTCCACGTTGACCTGCCCGAGGGCAGCGTCCAGCTGCTCCGGCTTCCCCTTGGCGCCTAGCACCATGGAGGCGGCCTGGGGCATCAGCAGGTCCGTGCACGCCGGATGCTCGGCCAGGAAGGGGCCGAAGTTCTGGTCGGCCTTGAGCGAGGCGACCATCTCGTTCTCGTTGAGCTCGATCTTGGTGATGTCGGCCACCTGGCGGAAGATCTCCGCGTGGATGAGGGTCTGCAGCGCCAGGGAGTCGGTGACCTCGGTGGGGCCGACGGCGGGGCAGGCCGCAACGATGTCGGCGACGCGGGCCGTGGAGATGGAGGTGTCGCCCACCTGGGCGGCCACCGTGGGGCTGGGGCTGCACCCGACGAGGGCAACAACGAGCAGGGGTGCCAGACGGGCAGGCTTCATGAGGGTGTCCTTCTTCCACTTCGACGCGAGGCCGATCCTACAGCGGTCACGCGAAGACCTGCTCCACCAGGCTCGTGGCCCAGTCCAGTGCGTCACCTTCGGGCCTGGGAACGAGGATGAGCTCGGTGGCGTTCTTGACCACCGCCCCCGGGTACAGCCGCTGCAGGCGCATCTGGCGGGACTCCGGCAGGTTCACGGGCGAGAAACGGACATTCTTGCCCTGCACCACCACCTCCTCGATGCCGTGCTCACGGCAGTGGTTGCGCAACCGGGCCACGCTGAGCAGGTCCTGGACGGGCTGCGGCGGGTCGCCGAAGCGGTCAGCCAGTTCCGCGCCGACGGCCGTGATGTCCGCCTCGGTCCGGATCTCGGCGATCTGTTTGTACATCTGCAGCCGCAGCCGCTCGGACGTGATGTAGTCCGACGGCAGGTGCGCCTCGATGGGCAGCTCGATGCGCATGGCGGGCTCGGGCGTGGTGTCCTCGCCCCTGTAGTTGGCGACGGCCTCCCCCACCAGGCGGAGGTACATGTCGAAGCCCACGTCGGCAATGTGCCCTGACTGCTCACCCCCCAGGAGGTTGCCGGCGCCGCGCAACTCGAGGTCCTTCATGGCGATCGACATGCCCGCGCCGAGGTCCGTGTGCGACGCCATGGTGGCCAGCCGCTCGTGCGACGCCTCCGTCAACGGCTTGTCCGCGGGGTACAGCAGGTAGGCGTAGCCACGCTCCCGGGAGCGCCCCACCCGCCCGCGGAGTTGGTGCAGCTGCGAGAGGCCGAGCTGGTCGGAGCGTTCGATGATGAGGGTGTTGGCCGTGGAGATGTCGATGCCCGCCTCCACGATGGTGGTACAGACCAGCACGTCGGCGCGGCGCTCGAAGAAGTCCTGCATGACACCTTCCAGGCGGGCCTCCCCCATCTGGCCGTGGGCGGTGACGATCCGGGCCTCGGGGATGAGTTCCCGCAGCTGCGCCGCGGACTTCTCGATGGTGCTGACCCGGTTGTGGACCACGAACACCTGCCCCTCGCGGGCCAGTTCGCGCCGGATGGCGGCCTTGACCTGGGCGGTGTCGTAGGGTCCGGCAAACGTCAGCACGGGGTGCCGCTCCTCCGGCGGGGTGGCGATGACGCTCATCTCCCGGATACCGGTGATGGCCGTCTCCAGGGTGCGCGGGATGGGGGTGGCGCTCATAGACAGGACGTCGACGTTGACCCGCATCTCCTTGAGGCGTTCCTTGTGCTCGACGCCGAACCGCTGCTCCTCGTCCACGATCACGAGACCGAGGTCCTTGAACTGGATCTCCTTGCTCAGCAGGCGGTGGGTGCCGATGACCACGTCGACCCTGCCGGTGGCGAGGCCGTCGATCACGGCCCTGGCCTCCGCGTCCGACTGGAAGCGGGACAGCTGCGCCAGATGCACGGGGAACCCGGCGAACCGGGACGCGAAGGTGGCGTGGTGCTGCGTGACGAGCAGGGTGGTGGGGACCAGCACTGCCACTTGTTTGCCGTCCTGCACCGCCTTGAACGCGGCCCGCACGGCGATCTCGGTCTTGCCGTACCCGACGTCGCCGCAGATCAGCCGGTCCATGGGGACGAGCTTCTCCATGTCGGCCTTGACCTCGCTGATGGCGCTGAGCTGGTCGGGCGTCTCCACGTAGCTGAACGCGTCCTCGAGTTCCCGCTGCCAGGGGGTGTCCGGGCTGAAGGCGTGCCCCTTGGTGGCCTGCCGGGCGGCGTACAGCTTGATGAGTTCGGCGGAAATCTCCTTCACGGCCTTGCGCGCCCTGGACTTGCGCTTGTTCCACTCGGCACCGCCCATCTTGTCCAGGGCCGGGGACTCGGAGCCGACGTAGCGGGTCAACTGGTCCAGCTGGTCCATGGGCACGAAGAGCCGGTCGCCGGGGTGGCCGCGTTTACTGGGGGCATACTCCAGCACCAGGTAGTCGCGGACGGCGCCCTGGACCGTCCGCTGCATCATCTCCACGAACCGGCCCACCCCGTGCGTCTCATGCACCACCGGGTCACCCGCCTTCAGTTCCAGCGGTTCAATGGTGTTGCGGCGGCGGCTCGGGAGCTTCTGCTGGCTGCGGTCGGTGGCCTGCTGCCCGGAGAGCTCGGTGGCGGTGATGAAGTCGATGCGGCTGGGTTCGGCGCGCCAGCCCTGCGTGAAGTGGCCCAGAACGATGCCGACCACGCCGGTGCGGGGCTCCGCCGCCAGGTCCGTCACCTCGGCGGTCACGCCCTGCTCCCCCAGCAGTTCGACCATGCGGGTGGCCAGGCCGCGGCCCTCGACGCCGATGAGCACGCGCCACCCGCCCTTGACGGCGGCGCGGATGTGCTGCTGGGCCGCGTCATAGTCGCCGTGGAAGCCGTCGGGGTGGGTGACCGCCAAGGTGCGGGAGTGGACGGAGGAGGCGTCGTAGGCCTCGTCGACGTCGCCGGCGGAGAACGGGGACAGGCTCCACCACTTGTGGCCGATCTCCATGGCATGGGCCCGGACGTCGGCGAGGCTCCAGTACGTCGAGGCGCCGAGGTCGATGGGCGACTGCCCGCCGCCGGCCGCTGCCGCCCAGCTGGCCTCCAAGAACTCCTGGCTGGTCGACACCAGTTCGGCGGCGCGCGTACGCACCAGTTCGGGGGACGTGGTGAGGATGATCGAGTGTTCCGGCAGCACGTCGACGAGCAACTCCAGGCCGTCGACGAGGGCGGGGATGAGGGCCTCCATGCCCTCGATGGCGTGTCCCTCGGCGATCCGGCTGAGCATGTCGGAGAGTTCGGGGTGCTGCATCACGAGTTTCTTCGCGCGCTGCCGCACGACGTCGGTCAGCAGGAGCTCACGGCACGGCATCACGGTGACGGAGGCCAGTGTTTCGCCCGTGGAACGCTGGTCGGCCACGGAGAAGGGACGGATCTCCTCGACGTCGTCGCCGAAGAAATCGATGCGCACCGGGTGTTCCATGGTGGGCGCGAACACGTCGACGATGCCGCCGCGCACGGCGAACTCGCCGCGACGCTCCACCAGGTCCACGCGGTTGTAGGCGGCTGCCACGAGGTCGGCCAGGAGGGTCGAGAGCTCGTATTCCCGGCCTGCCGTGACGGTGACGGGCTGCATGGAGGAGAGCCCCTGCACCTGCGGCTGCAGCACAGAGCGGACGGGGGCCACCACCACCTGCGGCACCTCGACCCCCTCGCCCCGGAGCCGACGCAGTACGGCCAGTCGGCGACCGACGGTGTCCGGTCGCGGTGAAAGCCGCTCGTGCGGCAGGGTTTCCCAGGCGGGGTAGTAGCAGACGGCGTCATCCCCGAGCAGGCTCGCCAGCTCGGTGGTCAGCTGTTCGGCCTCCCGGTACGTGGAGGTGACCAGCAGGACTGTGCGGCCGGACTGGGAGGCGACGCTGGCGGCGGCCATGGGGAAGAAGGCGGGGACGACGGTGACGTCGAGGGCGTTGACGCCGGCGGAGCGCGCGTCGGTGGCGGTGGCCTGGATCGCCGGGTCGGATTCGAGTGCGCTCATCAAGCCGGGAAACTTCACCGTGACAACTTACCCGCCCGGCCCCCGAGTGCCAGCCCCGATTCGCTCAGGGCTCAGCCAGCCGACCGCCGGACGGCTGCTACCCGACGCCGGAGGTGCCCAGCAGCAGTCCGATTCCGAACGTGGCCGCGAGCGCCAGGGATCCACCGACCAGCACACGAATCGTTGCCCGGCCGGCCGGACTGCCGCCCAGCCTTGCACTGACGGCACCTGTGAGGCCCAAGGCCACCAGGACGGTGACGAAGGTGGCGGGTACGCGCCAGGCCTGCGGAGGCAACATGATCGCCGCGAACGGGAGCACACCGCCGATGACGAAAGACAGGGCCGACGCCAGCGCCGCGCCCCACGGGCTGACGACGTCGGCCTCATCGATGTCCAGTTCAGCCGACAGGTGCGCGGCAAGGGCGTTGTTCTGCGTCAATTCCTCGGCAACGAGATCCGCTGTCGCCCGGGAGAGGCCCTTCGCCTCGTAGAGGCCGGAGAGTTCCGCCTGTTCCTCCTGCGGGTGCTCCCTGAGCTCTGACCTCTCCTTCTCGATCATGGCCCGCTGACTGTCCCGCTGGCTGCTCACCGAGACGTACTCCCCCAGCGCCATGGAAACGGCCCCGCCCACGAGGGCGGCGAGACCGGCCGTGAGGATCGGGCCCGAGGCGGAGGTGGCTCCGGCGACGCCAACCACGATCGCGGCGACGGAGACGATGCCGTCGTTGCTGCCCAGCACGCCGGCGCGGAGCCAGTTCAGGCGCTGGGCGTTTCCACCCTCGGCGTGCGGCTCGTCACCGTGCTGCTGGGGCGGATTCTCTGGGGTTGGCCTTGTTGCGGGCACGCAGCCAGTCAACCACCGCCGACGGGGAAATCACACCGGATCAGCTGTTGAAACGGTTCTGGGCCGTGTCCAGGCCATCGTGCACGAGGCATTCGATGGCGTCCGCCGCAACGGCGGCGTCCACGCGCATGGCGTCGGCGTCGGAAGGGCGTAGCTTCGCCAGCACCCAGTCGGCGGCCGCCTGCCTGCCCGGGGGGCGACCGATGCCCACGCGGACCCGGTGGAAGTCGCCGGTGCCGAGGTGGGCGCGCATCGACTTCAGCCCGTTGTGGCCGTTGTCCCCGCCACCGAACTTGAGCCGCAACTGGCCGGGGTCAAGGTCGAGCTCGTCGTGGACCGCGATGACGTTGCCGGGCGCGATCTTGTGGAACGCGGCGACGGCCTGCACAGCACGGCCGGATTCGTTCATGTACGTGGTGGGCTTCGCCAGGACGAGCCGTACGGCGTCCACCCCCGCCGCGGCGGGCAGGGTGACCGTGGTCACCTCCGCGCGGTGGCGGGAAGCCGTGGTGAAACGCGCGCCGTACCGCTCGGCAAGGTCGTCGACGGCCCAGAAGCCCACGTTGTGCCGGGTGAACGCGTAGGTCGGGCCCGGATTCCCGAGCCCGACCACGAGGTAAGCGCCAGTTGTCACTCGGTGTCTTCGGAGCCTTCGCCATCCTCGACCTCGGTGGACTCGTCGGCCACCTTGGTCTCGGGCTCGGCAACGGGCTGCGGAGCAACGTTGAGGACCATGGCCTCGGGGTCGTGCTCGTACACGACACCCTCGGGGAGCTTCACGTCACCGGCGAGGATCTGGTCGCCAACGACGAGTCCGTCGATCGAGACCTCGATCTCGGCGGGGATGCTGGTGGCCGGGGCCAGCACCAGGAGGGACGTGAGGTCGACGTTGACGAGCGCGTTGCGCTCGGCCTCGCCCACGATGGTGAGGGGCACCTCGACGCTGACCTTCTCACCCTTCTTCACGATGAGCAGGTCGATGTGCTCGACGAAGGAGGTGATGGGGTCGCGCTGGACCTGCTTGGGCAGTGCCATGATGGCCTTCTTCTGGCCCTCGATGGTGATCTCCATGAGCACGTTGGCGTGACGGAGCATGAGGAACGTCTCCTTGCCCGGCAGTGCGATGTGCTGCGGGTCGGTGCCGTGACCGTAGAGGACCGCGGGGACCTCTCCTGCACGGCGGAGGCGGCGCGATGCGCCCTTGCCGAACTGCGTGCGGGTGGTTGCTGTGATCTGGAACTCAGCCATGTCTCTCCTGACAAGATGTGTCGAACACGAATCGGCGCCGGCGAGAGAGGGCTTGTCGATAACGGACCAGTCGTGGTCCCTCGCCAGGCAGCCCGCCGAGCTTATCCCACTGCAGCTACGGTTGCGCAATGCAGTACGGAGCAACGCAGCACGGAGCAACGCAGCACGGAGCAATGCAGCACCGGGCAACGGAGCAGGGCGCAGTCGAGGAGACCTGGCTGACGGTGGGTGAGGTCGCCCGACATGCCGGCCTTTCGGTGCGGACGTTGCACCACTACGACCAGCGCGGGTTACTGGTGCCGGGTGGCCGATCCGCCAGTGACTACCGCCTCTACTCCCCCGCGGACCTGCAGCGCCTACTCCAGATCCAGCACCTCAAGTCCCTGGGGCTGGGGCTGGACGAGGTGGCCGCCGCCCTGGACGCCGACGACTTCGATGCCGCCCAGGTCCTGGAGGAGCACATCTCGGCAGTCGAGCAGCGACTGGAGGACGAGGCGCGCATGCTGCGCACCCTGCGGTCACTGCGCCGCAGCGCGTCCACGGGTTGGCAGGAGGTGCTCTCGGCCGTGGCGCAGAGCGAGCGGCTCCGACACCCGGAGGCGCACATCCGGTTCCGGGCCGCGCTGGACTCCACGTCGGACCTGCCACTGGAGGCGCTGGTGGCCCGCCTGGTCGAAGATCCGGAACCCGGCGTGCGGGAGGTGCTGACGTGGGCCATCGCGCGGCACGGGCATGCCGCGCGGGACGCACTGACGCCACTGCTCGCGCACCCGGACCCCGTGGTGCGGGCCCAAGCTGCGCACGCGCTGTCCAAGGTGGGTGACGCCTCCGTGGCCCCGCTCGTGGTGCCGCTGCTGCGCGACGACGACTCAGCCGTGGCCAGCAAGGCCGCCCAGGTGCTCGGCAAGTTGGGTGGCCCGGAGGCGCTCACTGCGCTCGTCGGCGTGCTGGGAGCGTGCGCCGATGACGTGGGCGACGCGGTGGTCGCCGCGCTCGGGGAGCTGGGCGCGCCCGCGGTGGAGGCGGTGGTGGCACGGCTGGGCGACGAGAGTTCCGGGGTGAGGTCCCGCGCCGCGGAGGCGTTGGGGTTGATCGGTGAGGCCGCTGCGGCGCACGCCCTGTCACCGCTGCTGCTCGACGACGACGCGTCGGTGCGGTTTGAGACCATCGTCGCGCTGGGGCACCTGCCCGGGGACGAGGCGGAGGCGGCCATCGAGGGCGCCCAAGGCTCCCCCGACGACCGCCTCCGTCACATCGCCGCGCGTCTGCTGCGCGACCGGCGGGCTACGCCGCAGCGTTGACCAGCCGGCGCGCAACGGCCGCCAGCGGCGGGCGCCCCTGCTCCGCCACCCCGGCGAGTGCCGCGAGTGCGTCGTCGCCACCGACGGCCCCGAGTGCCATCACCGCGGCGAGCGCCACGTCGTCGTCCTCGTCGGCCGTCCGCTCCGCGAGGGCTGAGGCCGCCGTCCGGGCGTCCTCCCCCACCTGGGCGAGTGCCTCCGCCGCGTGCAACCGCACGCCGGGGTCACCGTTCTGCAGTGCCGCGACGAGCGCGTCGACACCGAGGTCACCCAGCTGCTGCATGGCGTTGCTGAGCGCATCCCGCTGGCCGGCGTCGCCGTCGCCCAGTCGTGCCACGAGCGGCTGCACCACGTCGGGGCTGCCGGTGCTGGCGGCCGCCCTGTACGCCTTGATGGCCACGTCCGGGTCCGCGTCCGCCACCACGGGCAGAAGGTGCGGCACGTGGGCGGGGTCGCCGATCTTGGACAGGACGTGGGCGGCCTGGCGGCGCTCCAGCGGGTTGTGCGAGCCGAGCAGGGCCAGCACGGGCGGCACAGCAGCCTCACCGTGCTGGACGAGTGCCCAGGTCAGGTTCTCGCGGACGCGGAAGTCGTCCTCCACGCCCAGGCGGGCCACGAGTGCGGCCGTCACGTGCGGGTCGTGCAGGGTCCCTGCGTCCATGGCCGCGCGGAGGCGGACGTCGCGGTCGGGGTGGATGATGAGTGTGCTGAACTGTGTCGTGTCCATGTTGGAAACCGTAAAGCCTGACGTTGCGTCAGGGTCAAATGCGGGTGGCGACGAGGCTGACGGTTGAGCGGACTCAGCCAGCAGGACAGTCCTTCCCTACCGACACGGTGACCAGGGACTTGTCAGTCAGGGCACCGCTGCCCCATTCTTCCCAGTTCGTGTAGAAGAGACCCGCACTCGCCGGTGACTCGACTCGCAGCCGCGTCCCGGCCCCCGCAGCCCTCGTCGCATACAGCGGCGACTTGATGAAGGTCAGTCCCCCGTAGGTGGGGCCCACCAGATCGACAGGCCTGCGGGCATCGCCCGGCCCCCATATCTCAGACACCATTCCCAGCGTCGGTGCCGGACCCGATGGGGCGTTGAGGCCGGCGGCCCCATCACTGCACTGCAATTCGACGACGGCACCAGTCACTGAAGACGTGGGCGACGGCGCGTCCTCGGCCGATGCGCTCGACGCCGCGATGCTGGTGGGGCCAACGGTCGACGCGGGGGAATCGGCCGGAGGTGGCGGAGTGCAGGCACCCGCTGACGCTGTTGCCAGGACGAGCCCGACAACTTGCAGACCCGTGCACCATTGCCTCATCCACACAGTGTGCGCCGATCCGAGGCTTTCAGATCATGAAACGGTTGTTCACGGGGGCCTCAAAGTCGCCCTGCCCGCGGTACATGTCCACCGACTCCTGCAAAGACTTCAGGAAGTACGGCGGGAAGTCCATGCCCTTGTCCTTGGCCCACAACAACCGGGCTTCCAGCCGCCCGATCTCCTTGGCATAGACCTCCATCTCCTGGTCCATGCCCAGTTCCGTGAGGACGCCGCCCAGATCCTGCTGGTACTTCTTGACGTAGTCCACACCCACCAGCGTGAAGGCCCGGGAACGCAGCAGCCGGGTCACGAACAGTTGCCAGGGCTGCAGGTCCGCATCCTGCATCATCTTCTCGGCCGACATCTTGTAGAAGGTGTAGTGGCCGGGTTCCTGCTGCTTGATGGGGTGGATGATCGTCTCTGCGATGGCATCCTCCCCCATCAGCTTCAGTTCCTTGATGAGGATGCTGTAGGCGACGACGGCCTGCCGCTCGGTCGAGGCGCCAGTGAGGTAGTAGAGCATGCGGGAGATGTCGTGCATGGGTTCCCAGTGGGCCAGTGCCCCCAGCAGCTTCATGCGCAGCGGCACGGTCATGAAGGGGGCCGCGGGCTCCATGCCCAGGTCCACCTGCAGTTGGTCCAGGAGATAGCCGTGGGCCATCTCCTGGTCGTACCAGACGTCCTGATAGAAGATCTTGTCGACCTCGCTGACATTGGGGAGCAGCGTCAACAGTTCCAGGACGTTGCGGTCCACCTCGAGCTCAACGCGGGCCAGGTAGTCGATGGTCCCGGCGAACCGGTGCCTGACGGCCTCGGGGTCGTGGATCGTACGATCCGCCGACCCCAGGGCGATGGGCGGGTGCTTGTCGCCCAGTTTGAGCGTGAACGCCTTCAGGGACGCATCGGTGATTTTCGGGGCATACACGCCCCCATCCTAGGGGGGTCTCCATGGCCTCCCCTCACTACTCGACCGCGAGGGCCTCCGTGGGGGTGGCGTTGGCGGCGCGACGCCCCGGCAGGACCGACGCCAGGCACGCTGCCGCCAGGCAGACAGCCACCAGCAGCGCCGTGAGCCCGACGTCGACGCTGAAGTACAGCGGGGTGCGTGACTCCGCCGGCATCATCAACACGGCCGAGCTCACCCCCAACCAGCCGAAGAACGCACCCGCGGCGATACCCACCACCGTGCCGACGAGCGCCAGCATCAGCGCCTCCACCAGCAGCATCACCCGCAGCCCGGCGCGTTGCATGCCCAGCGCCCGCAGCAGGGCCGACTCCCGTTGCCGTTCAATGACGGAGAGCCCCAGCGTGTTGCCCACCCCGACGAGCGCGATGACGACGGCCACGCCCAGCAGTGCCGTGAGGACGATGAGAACCACGTCCAGTACCTGCTGCAGGATGCCAGCGAAGAAGGCGCCGCCCTCCACCATGATGTCCCCCTGTGCCTGGGTGGCGGCCGTGCTGACCTGGTTCAGGGCCGTGGCCGAGGTGCGGTCCGTGAGCTTGACCCACAGCTCGGTCACGACGGGGGTGCCCGCCAGCTTCTCGAAGGTGGCCTCGGACACCGCCGCGACCCCAAAGTTCAGGTTCTCCGACGTCTTCACCTTCAGGGTGACGGGACCGGCGACACCCGGCAGCTCCAGCGTGGCGGGGAAGCCGTAGTCGCCGATGATGATGGTGCCGTCGGACGCCCCCAGGTCCGCCGGCAGGCCCAGCTCCGCACGGGCGGGGTTGACGCTGCGGATGGCCCACTGCGGGTAGTCGTTGATCTCGGCGTTCTTGCTGGAGACCTCCACCGCCGTGGCGACATCCGCGATGCCACGGATCTTGGCGGTGAGGCCGACGGGGAGGGCCTGCTGCGAGGTCAGGGTCAGGTCGATGGGGAAGCGCTGGTTGATGGCCTCCACGCCCGAGGTCCGGACCGTGGAGACCGCCACCTGGATGGTCACCACGAGCCCGACGGCCAGCATGAGTGCCACGGCGGTGGCGGCCGCCCGCTGCGGGTTGCGGGCGGCATTGGTGGCGGCCAGCCGCGTCGTGGGGCCGGTGAACCCGAGGACACGCCCCAGCAGCCGCAGCAGCGCGGGGATGTAGAAGGGTGCCGCCCCGAGGATGGCGACGCTGAGGAGGAAACCCGCGCCCATGGCCCAGAGCAGGGCCCAGTCGGTGTTCAGGCGGCTCATCACGACCAGCGCCACGCCACCTGCCCCGAACAGGGCACAGACGACGGCTCGGGTGATGGACAGCCGACGGGCGCGGGACGCCGACGGCACCGCCTGCAGCGCCTCCACTGGCGAGACCCGGGTGGCCACGAAGGAGGGCCCCACCACGGACAGCAGGGTCGCGATGACTCCGACGGCGAGCGCCGCGAGCAGTTCGACGGGCCGCAGCACGAGGCCCCAGAAGATGGAGCCCGTGATGCTCGCCCCCAGTGCGGCCACCCCGACGCCAAGGGCGATGCCGAGCAGGGATCCCACGATGCCGAGCAGCATCGCCTCCCACACGAGCCGGCCGCGCACCTGCCTCGTGGAGGCCCCGACGGCGCGCAGCAGGCCGATCTGTCGTCGCCTCTGCGCCACCAGGATGGTGAAGGTGTTGGAGATGGTGATGATGCCCACCACGAGCGCCACGCCGGCGAAGCCCAGCAGCAGGCTGCGGAAGACATCGAATTCCCCCGTCAGATCGTTCAGGGCGGCGGCGCGGGCATCGTCACCCGTGCTGACATCCACCTCGCTGCCCGGCATCGGATCGGGCAGCGCGGCCTTCACGGCTGGTAGGAGAGTGGCCGGGTCACCGCCGGTGCGCAGCACCCAGGGGCCGCCTGTGCCCGCGAGCTTTTCGGCGGGGGCCGTGTATCCCGTGACGCCGAACCACGCTTTGGGGTCGTTGGTCCTGCCCACGATGGTGGCCTGCTGGTCCTGTCCCTCCACGCGCACCGTGTCCCCCACCGACAGCCGCAACTGCTTCAGGCCGTCGGAGGACATGGCCACCTCATCGCTGCTGGCCGGCCATCGGCCCTCGGCGATGGATGCCCACCGGAACTCCTCCCGGGGAACTGGGACGAACGTGACGAACACCGTCGCGTCCTCGTGGGTGAGCATGGACACGGTGCTGCTTGCGGAGGCGACGGCTGTCACGCCGGCGACCCCCTCCAGCGAGCGCAGGACCGCGGAGGGGTCGTTGAAGTCGCCGCTGACGACGATGTCGGCCTTCGACACCGGCAGCTGCGTGAAGCGGGCCATGGACTGCTGCTCGGTGCTCACCAGCGTGGAGATGGCCGCGATGAAGGCCACGCTGATGGCGATGGAGAGCAGGGTGGCGATGAAACGGCCCGGGTGGAGCCGGATCTCGTTGGTGGCGTCGCGGAGCATCAGGCGCCCAGCCGTCCGAAGGTGGCCATCATCTTCTCCGCGCTGGGGGTGGCCACGTCGTCGACGATGCGGCCATCCAGCAGGACCAGCGCGCGGTCGGCGTAGGCCGCAGCCTTGGGGTCGTGGGTGACCATGATGATGGTCTGCCCCTGCTCCCGGCTGCAGCGGCGCAGGTACTCCAGCAGGGCCGTGCCCGTTTTCGAGTCCAGTGCGCCTGTCGGTTCGTCGGCGAACACCACCTGGGGCCGGGTCATGAGGGCACGGGCGATGGCGACGCGCTGCTGCTGCCCGCCGGAGAGCTGGCTGGGGCGGTGCGTGAGCCGGTCCTGGAGCGACAGGGACTCGATGATGGACGCGAAGTGCTCCTTGTCCACCTTCTTGCCTGCGAGGTCCAGGGGAAGGACGATGTTCTGCTGCGCCGTGAGCGTCGGCAGCAGGTTGAACGACTGGAACACGAATCCCACCTTGTCGCGGCGGATCCTAGTGACCTGCTTCTCCGAGAGCTGCGACAGGTTGTCCTGCCCCATCCATGCGTCGCCGGAGGTGGCGCGGTCGAGCCCTGCCATGCAGTGCATGAGGGTCGATTTGCCGGACCCGGAGGGCCCCATGATGGCCGTGAACGATCCCGGGGCGATGGCCACAGAGACGTCGTCGAGTGCCACCACCTGCCGGTCGGACCCGACGCCGTACACCTTGGTGAGGTGGTCGGTGCCGCAGGCGGGTGCCGTCGTCGGGGGCGTGGCGTATTGCAGGTGGGACATGGGAATGCCTTTCGTCGGTGCATTCCCCACCCTAGGAAACTGCGCCCCGCCGCGGATCAGCCCACGGGCGCCTTCCCCGGGCGGCACGCATGGCACCGTGGGGGGAGGCGACCCCGGCCCACCGTGGGGTGGACCCCTAGAAGCCGATGCGATCCAGCGTGGCCCGGATGATCTGCGCGGAGTCGTGCATGCAGCCCAGCTCGCCATCCTGCAGCGGCAACTCCAGGTTCATGCCGACGCCGCGACGGTCGACGATGGTGGGCACCGACATGCAGACGTCGGAGATGCCGTGCCAGCCCTCGAGGAGGCTGGAGACCGGCAGCACGCGGTGCTCGTCGTTGAACATCGCCTCGATGATTCGCGTCCCCGACACGCCGATGCCGTAGTTGGTGGCGCCCTTGCCGGAGATCACCTCGTAGGCGGCGTTCACGACCCGGTCGGCCATGTCGTCGCGCACCGATTCGCCGAGACGTCCGGTCTGGAGCTCCCACTTCAGCAGCGGCACGCCGCCGATGGTGGCACTCGACCAGAGCGGGATCTCGGAGTCGCCGTGCTCGCCACAGATGTAGGCGTGCACGTTGCCGATGGCCACGCCGCAGTGCTGCGCCACCAACACCCGCAGCCGAGCGGAATCCAGTACGGTGCCGGAGCCGAACAGCTGGTTGCGTGGCAGCCCGCTGATCTTCAGGGCGGCGTAGGTGGTGACGTCGACGGGGTTGGTGACCATCAGGAACAACGCGTCGGGTGAGCGCTCCACCATCGGTGGGATGACCTTCTTCATCAGCTCCACCGTGGAGGCGGCCAGGTCCATGCGTGACTCGCCGGGCTTCTGCTTGGCCCCTGCGGTGATGACCACCACGTCGGAGTCGCGGGTGATCTCCGGGTCGTTGCTGCCCTCCACGCGAGCCGTCGGGGTGAACTCGCTGCCGTGCTCCAGGTCCAGTGCCTCGGCGCGCGCCTTCACTCCGTCGACGTCGTAGAGCACGATGTTGCGAGCCACCCCTCGCAGCAGTGCGGCATAAGCGAGGGAGGACCCGACGGCGCCCGCGCCGACGATGGTCAGCTTGTTGCGCCGCCGGGCCTCCATGTCAGGCCTGACCGCCGAACAGGGAGGTGACCGAGCCGTCCATGAAGACGGCGTTGATGGCCTTGGCCAGCAGCGGTGCGATCGAGAGGACCGTGAGGTTCTCGATGGGCTCGGGCGTGTGGATGGGCAGCGTGTTGGTGACGATGATCTCCTCCAGGTCCGACCCGTTCAGCCTCTCGGCGGCCGGTCCGGAGAAGACAGCGTGCGTCGCGGCCGCGATGACACGCTTGGCGCCCCGCTCGCGCAGGGCGGTGGCCGCCTGCGAGATGGTGCCGGCGGTGTCGATCATGTCGTCGACGAGGATGCAGGTCTTGCCCTGCACGTCACCCACAACCTCGTGAACGGCCACCGTGTTGGCCAGGTTGTGGTCGCGACGCTTGTGGACGATGGCCAGGGGGCAGTTGAGTTGGTCGGTCCACATGTCGGCCAGGCGCACGCGCCCTGCATCCGGGGAGACCACGCACATCTCGTCGTTGTTGTACTTCTCCTTGACGTACTCGCTGAGCACCGGCAGACCCCACAGGTGGTCGACGGGTCCGTCGAAGAAACCCTGGATCTGGGCGGCGTGGAGATCCACGGACATGATGCGGTCCGCGCCGGCGGCCTTGTACAGGTCCGCGATGAGTCGGGCAGAGATCGGCTCACGGCCCAGGTGCTTCTTGTCCTGGCGGGCGTAGGGGTAGAACGGCGACACCACCGTGATCCGCTTGGCGGAGGCACGCTTCAGCGCATCCACCATGATCAGCTGCTCCATGATCCACTCGTTGACCGGGGCGGTGTGGGACTGGATGACGAACGCGTCACACCCACGCACAGACTCCTCGAACCGCACGTAGATCTCGGAGTTCGCGTAGGCGAAGGACTTGGTGGGGACGAGATCGGTGCCCATGAGCGTGGCGACTTCCTCCGCCAACTCGGGGTACCCACGGCCCGCGAAGAGCATCAGGTGCTTGTTGTTCGCGGTGCTGTTGGTCATAAAAGTTCTCAGCCCTTCTGTTGTGAACGCGATTCCGCGACTGCCGGGTGGATGGAGCCGTCGTGGGCCCCGGCGGCCTTGTCAGCCTTCGAGCCGGGGCGGCGCTTGGCCACCCATCCCTCGACGGTGTGCTGCCTGCCCCGTGCGATGGCAAGGCCACCGGCGGGGACATCCTCGGTCACCGCGGACCCGGCTGCCACGAAGGCGCCCGGGGCGATGTCGACCGGCGCCACCAGCACCGAGTTGGAACCCACGAAGGCGCCCTTGCCCACGTGCGTCGGTGACTTGTTGACCCCGTCGTAGTTGGCGAAGATCGTCCCCGCCCCGATGTTGACGCCGTCGTCGAGGAAGGCGTCACCGCAGTAGGCCAGGTGGGGCACCTTGGATCCCTCGCCGATGACGGCGTTCTTCGTCTCTACGAAGGCCCCGATCTTGCCGTCGCGGCCGAGCTGCGTGCCCGGGCGGAGGTACGAGAACGGGCCGACGTGGGCGGCTTCCCCAATGATGGCGAAGGAGCCGTGGGTGCGCACCACCTCGGCGCCGGCGCCCACCTCCACGTTCATGAGGCTGGTGTCGGGGCCGATTAGGGCGCCCTCGCCAATGGTGGTGGCGCCCTGCAGAATGGTGCCCGGCATGAGGACGACGTCGCGGGACAGGTCCACGTCGACGTCGATGAAGGTGGAGCCGGGGTCGACGATGGTGACGCCTGCCAGCATCCAGTTGTCCAGGATGCGGCGGTTCATCTCCGCGTTGATGCGGGCCAGCTGGATCCGGTCGTTGACACCCTCGGTCTGCCAGATGTCGTCGATGACGAGCGCGCCCACGCGGTCGCCGCGCTCGTGGGCGGCCTGCACGACGTCCGTCAGGTACTGCTCGCCCTGGGCGTTGTCGGTGCCGAGACCGGCCAGGCCTGTCTTCAGCGTTTCGGCGTCGAAGACGTAGATGCCGGAGTTGATCTCGTCGATCTCGCGCTGCGTCTCGTCGGCGTCGCGGTGTTCCACGATGCCGACCACACGGTCGCCGTCACGGACGATGCGCCCGTACCCCGTGGGGTCCTTGACGTGGGCCGTCAGCACGGTGGCGCAGTTGCGGTTGGCCCTGTGGACGGCCACGAGGGTGCGCAGGGTGTCGCCGGTGAGCATCGGCACGTCGCCGTAGGTGACCACCACCTCGCCGGTCAGTTCCCCCAGCTCCGCGAGCCCGCAGGCGACGGCGTGCCCGGTCCCGAGCTGCTCCTCCTGGAGCGCCGTGGTGACCGACGTCGAGAGTTGGCCGAGGTGCTCGATGACCTGGTCGCGGTACTTGCCGACCACCACCACGAGGTGTGCCGGGTCGAGGGCCGCACCGGCGGACACGGCATAGTGCAGCATCGTCTTGCCGGAGATTTCGTGCAGCAACTTCGATTTCGAGGATTTCATGCGGGATCCCCCGCCGGCTGCAAGGACGATGACGGCCGCCACGGGACCAAGGTCGTTCTCGAGATTTTCCGCTGTCATCGGTCTCCCTAAGGAACGGTGCGAGCTACGCCGCTGAGAGCTTATCAGCCGATCGCCGGGGCATGTCCGCCAAGGACGACGGGTTTATCCATGTTGCCCTGTAGATACGCTGTGGTCATGACTGTCGACGTGAACATGCCCCTGGGAGACCTCGTCACCGCGGATCCGCGTCGCTCGCGCATCCTCGAGGGGCTCGGTCTGGACTACTGCTGCAACGGCCATCGATCGCTGGCCGAAGCCGCCACCGCGGCTGGCGTGGACGTCGCTGAGGCCGCAGCCGCGCTGGAACTGCCCGGCGAGGCCCCTTCGGAGTCCAGCGGCGTGACACGCGCCAACGCGGACCTGGCGCACGACATCGTCGACTCCCACCACGCCTACCTGTGGGAGGAGATGCCGATGCTGCAGGCGCTCGTCGAGAAGGTCCATGGCGTCCACGGGGAACAGCACCCCGAACTGGCGCAGGTGAACGCCACTTACGCGGCCGCCATCGCCGCCCTGGATCCACACATGACACAGGAGGAACGCGTCGTCTTCCCCGCCATCAGCAGGATGGAGAAGTCCGGAGCCCCGGCAACGGGTGCCTCAATGGCCGCACCGATCCAGCAACTGCGCGACGAGCACGAGGTGGTTGGGGCCCTGTTCAAGCAGATCCGCAGCCTCACGTTCGGCTACGCCGTGCCCGAGGGTGCGTGCAACTCCTACCGGGCCATGCTCACCCGCCTGGAGGAGATGGAGCTCGACCTCCACGAGCACATCCACAAGGAGAACAACGTGCTGTTCCCGCGCGTGCTGCAACTGGAGGCCGAGCTCACTCGCTGAGTCAGGCGGTTCGGGCCCTGTCGGCTGCGATCACCTGACGCATGCCCTCGATGGCGACGGGGATGAGGTTGGCCACCTGCGAGGCCTCCTTTTCCTGATCCGTCATGGGTGCGAAGTCGTGGTGCCCCATGACCATCATCACGCCGCCCGCGCGGACGCGCCGGGTGGAGGCCACGAGGAAGAGGGTGGCGCACTCCATCTCGGAAACGAGGCAGCCACCCTTCACCCAGGCGTCCCAGCGGTCGCGGAGATGCGGGCCCACCGGCATGGAATCGGGGTCGTGCTGCCCGTAGAAGGAGTCCTTGGACTGCGAGACACCCACGTGGTGGGGGCGTCCCAGCTTCTCGGAGGCCGCCACCAGCGCGTTGATCAGATCCTGGTGCGCCACGGCCGGGAACTCCACGGGAAGGTAGTGCAGGCCGGTCCCCTCGTCGCGGATGGCCGCGTTGATGATGGCGGCGTCGCCGGGCTGGGTCTCGGGCTGCATGGCGCCCGCCGTTCCCACCCGCATGAACGTGTCGGCGCCGACGTGAATGAGCTCCTCGACGGCGATGGCGGCACTCGGCCCACCCATGCCCGTGGACGTGACGGCCACCGGCTCACCGTCGAGCTCCCCCACCCAGGTGGTGTGCTCCCGGTTGGACGCGACAAACCGCGGGTTGTCGAAGTGCTGCGCGATGACCTCGCACCGGCCGGGATCCCCAGGCAGGAAAACGTAGCGTCCGATGTCGCCCTTGCTGAGGTGGATGTGGTACTCGTAGCCCTCCGAGTAGGTGGCCATGTGTCGCTCCTTGGTTGACGGATCCCCCACGCTATCGGGACGC
>JBDSRF010000076.1:0-27222 GCA_039929445.1 Arachnia sp.
TAACGGGAGGTCACGGTGGGATCCACGAGGCCGTACTTGATGACATCGGTGATCTTGCCGAGGCTCTCGTCCGTGCGCTTCACGACTGAGCCACCCACCTCGCGAGCGGTGTCGCCATCCGCCAGCACCCGCCAATCCCCAACGCCGTCTGCATCAGGGAACTGCTGTGGCGAAACACGCTCAACCATGAGCGCCTCCCATCGTTGAGGCCCCCGTCTCTAGAGGCTGCCCCCACTGCGCCCGCGAGGTGATCATCGTCGATGGTCACGTCCAAGTCCCGCGGACTCACCGTGGGAAGCAGCCGCACGATCATCACTTCTCGGAGCCTGACGTTCAGGCTCCGAGAATGCGACTAGGAGTTGGCCTGCTGCCACGCCTCCAGGAACCGCAGAAATCCGGTAGCGCCAGGATCCTGCAGTCCGATGCTGCGCTCCTGCATCCACGATGCACGTCCGCGACGGGACTGGAGACCAGTCGACCTTTCGACACCTTCTCGAGCCGCCTCGATACCAGCTGCGAGGGGTTCGTCTGCCAGGGCGGCCACGTACGCTTCGGCGGCTGGAAACATCGCGTCGAGGATCGTTTTATCACCCAACTGCGACTTGCCACGTTGGCTGATCGATTGGGCGACGGCCTGAATGAATGGACCGACTTGTTCTGGCCCTATCACCACCTCATCGTTGATCGTGCGCGAGCCTGCAAGCAGTCCGCCAGCCACCAGCGCCGCCATCGTGGACGGGTTGGCGTTGGCGAAGGCCTTGGCGCAGGCCAGGATGACTTCCGTCGGCTTGGCGTCATCACGCAGCTGCGCAAGTGCCTCGTTCGTCGCCTTGGCGCCCAGTGAGACGGTGATGCCAAGATCACCGTCGCCCAGTGCCTGGTCCAGATCTCCGAGTTCATCAGCGCTTTGGGCGAAGACCTCCAAGCAGCGACTGATGGCCTCCTTCAGTGCCTTTCCTTCCATAGCTCAGATCTCCTGGAAGAAGGGCGTGCGTGCAGGGGCGTTGAGCAGCGCGAGTCGATCGTCGTTGAGCTTCAGCAACGAGATCGATGCGCCTGCCATCTCCAAGCTGGTGGCGTATTCTCCCACGTAGTTCTTGGCGATGACAATGCCACGCTCGGACAAGTTGTGGTGCACTCTCCGAACGAGGACGTACAGCTCCTCAAGCGGAGTGGAGCCCAGACCGTTGACCAGGAGTGCGACCTCGTCACCGGCCTGCAAGGACAGGTCTTCGATTGGCGGCAGGGTGAGTCGATCGGCAATCTCATCCGCCGTCTCCAGATGACCGCGGTGGATTCCGGGCTCGCCGTGAATCCCGATACCGATCTCCATCTCGTCGTCGGCCAGTTCGAAACTGGGTTTGCCGGTCATCGGCATGATGGTCGGCGTCAGCCCGACGCCCATGGTCGCGGTGTTCTCAACAATGTCTTCCGCAATTGCAGCGACCTGTTCGAGCGAGTCGCCACGCTCGGCCGCAGCACCCGCTCCCTTGAAGGCGAAGAAGATGCCTGCCACCCCGCGGCGATCTGCAGCACGCTCCCGGGGTTGACTGGCCACGTCGTCACGGCCGACGACGGTACGAGTCGCGATGCCTTCCAGTTCGGCCAGGTCTGCGGCCAGGTCGAAGTTGAATACGTCACCGCCGTAGTTGCCGTACAGGTACAACACACCTGCGCCGCCACTCACCGCCGTGGTGGCCTCTAATACCTGCGCAGAGGATGGCGAAGAGAAGACGTTGCCGATGGCAACCCCATCGCACAAACCAGCCCCGACGTACCCCTTGAAAAGGGGAAGGTGACCGGAACCTCCCCCGGTGACTATCCCAACCTTGCCGGAGACTGGCGCATCAGCCCGCACCATCACGCGCGAGTCATCGCCGGGCGTCTTGACGAGGTGCGGATGTGCCAGCAAAATCCCTTCGATGAACTCATCGACGAAGTTCTGCGGGTCATTGATAATTTTCTTCATTACTGCTCCATCCTTGATGAATCGGATTTATGGGTGGGGGCTCCAGCGACGCGCCGCTCTTTGCTACGTTGAAGCTTGGGCCACGTGATCGAGTCGATGACCATCACGGTGATCAGGATCACTCCCTGGGCAATCGCGTACTGATAGGTCGAGAGCCTCAAAGCGGTGAATCCACTGGAAACGACCTGGAGCGTCAGCGTCGCCAGGACGACACCGGCCACGGACGCGAAGCCGCCATTCGGGTTGGCCCCGCCCAGGACTGCGATCACGATCACCAGCAGGACGTACGAAGTACCGTAGTCGGCCGAAGCGGTGGGATTTCGAGCCAGGAAAAGGAAACCCGCTAGACCCGCCAGACCACCGCCGATGGCGTAGCTGCCGAGCAAAACCCTGGCACTCCGAATACCGGAGAACAGTGCGGCTACGGGGTTGGCGCCCTGCAACTCCATTCTCCGGCCGAGTGCGGTCCGGTTGATCATTACCGCGATGCTGATCGCTACTACTACGAAAACGATGAACAGCATAGGGACGGAAGCGACAGCAGTCTTGCCAAATGACACGAAGCTGGCTGGCGCCCCATACAAAGTCGAGCCGCCCGTCCAGACGATGGCCAATCCGTTGAGGATCTGCATGGTGCCGAGCGTGGCGAGGATGGGTGTGATGCCGACAACACCGATGAGCACCCCGTTGACGAGGCCGCAGAGCACACCTACCAGGATTCCAGCCAGGAGAATCGGTACGGCCATCGACTCGGCGAGTCCCGGATCGGATGCCCCCAATGCAGTGAACATCGTGGACATCGTGATGGCGGACAGGTTGGCGACCGAGACCAGGGACAGGTCGATCCCGCCCGTCAACATCGCCAGTGTCATGGCAACCGCAATGACGCCGATCTCCGGCGCCGACACCATGATGTTCTGCAAATTGATGGGGCCAAGGAACACGCGCGGGTTGAGTGCGGCGAAGAGGGCGAAGGAGGCAACGAAGACAAGCACCATCCTGCCGACGCCACGGTTGTCCCGCGCTCGCTCGACCACTCCCCGAACCAACGAATCAACGCGACCGTTGGCTTCCCGCAGGCCCGTCCCCATGTCATTCTTCGGCATTGTCAGGCTTCCTTTCCAGCTGGCATTAATGCGTCTTCGACAGAGTGCACGCGTTTCGACTTGCGCCGGGCGGACACTGCCTGGATACCGATGCCAACGATAAGAAGAATCCCGACGGCCGCCCGCAGCCAGGCTCCGGGGACGCCCACCAGTAGCAGGCTGTTGTTGATGACTTGGATCAGCACCACACCGAGCACCGTGCCGAGCACCGAACCACGGCCACCGAAGATCGAGGCCCCACCAAGAACCACGGCCGCGATGATGTCCAGTTCACCTCCGACGAGGTCCTGAGGGTTCGCACTTCTACTCATCACGATGTGCGCAACACCCGCCATCGACGCAATGACGCCGACCAGTACGTAGGTGAGCACTTGGGTACGCACAACACGGAAGCCAGCCCGTCGGGCGCCCTCATAGTCTCCGCCGATGGCGTAGAGCGAACGACCAAACATCGTCCACTTCAGCAGGCCCCAGACGAGCAGTGCCACCATGAGTGCCAGCAGGACGAGCACATGCAGGTATGCCTTGCCGTTGCTCGTGACAACATCGACAACATTGACGGTGGACAATCGCGACATCGAGGGGGGCAGGTCCGGGTGGTAGCGCGAGCCGACATAGGTGAGCATCGCACCGAAGAAAATGCCTTGGGTCGCAAGGGTGACGATCAGCGTTGGAAGCCTGAAGCGAGCGATGACAACGCCGTTGACCAGCCCAAGCGCCGCACCGATAACGGCGGACATCAGGAAGACGACAGGGACTCCGAAATCGAAATCGAAGTTCAACATCAGCGTTACGGACGTATAGGCAGATGCGATGGCCACCACTGGGAACGACACGTCGATGCCCCCCGAGATGATGACCAGCAACACGGCGAGCGCCAGGATCAGAGGAACGGTCGTACTGCGCAGAATCGAGAACGCCGTGTTGACGGAAAAGAACACGGGATTCAGCAAGGACATGATCACGCAGAGGCCGACCAGCACGAGGAGCAGCGTGCCCTCGTTGTTCCTGCCTTGGAGTCTTCTTAAAGTGGGCATCAGACCGCCATGCTCTGTTGAATTGTCTCGACGGACACGTTGTCACCGACGAGCTCTGCGGACACACGCCCCTTGGTCACCACTAGCACTCGGTGACAGCACGCGACCAACTCCGGCTCGTCATCGGAGATGACGATGACGGCCATCCCTCGGCGAGCCTGCTCGCGGAGTAGGTCAAGAATCTGGGCCTTCGACCCGACGTCCACCCCGACGGTTGGGCCGTTGAGGATGAGAATCTTCGGGTTCGTCGCAAGCCACTTTGCGAGGACTACACGCTGGGCGTTACCCCCCGACAGTGTGCGCACTGCGGCCTTCGCATTGGGTGCCTGGATGTGAAGCTTCTGGAACAGCTCATCGATGGTGGTGCGGATCCCGTGCCGATCAAGGAGGCGCCATTTGCTTCTGTGCTCGCCGAGCGAACTCGCCACTATGTTGTCAGCGATCGACTTTTCGAGGAACAAGCCCTGGGTGAGTCGGTCCTCCGGCACGTATCCGATGCCGGCACCAACAGCGTCTCGGATGCTCCGGATGGAGACGGGCTCACCATCGACGCGCACTGTGCCCCGTTCGGCTGGCACGATTCCGAAGAGGGATTCCGCGATTTCCGTGCGACCCGAACCGAGGAGCCCCGTGATACCGAGGATCTCGCCCTTTCGGACTTGGAAATTAACATCCCAGTAGGCCCCCGGCAATGTGAGGCCGACCGCTTCCAGCCGGACTTCAGCCTCTGGAGAGAGCTCAGGGAGAGTTCGCACGTCGTCGATGTCGAGGCCAGTCATGAACTTCGTGATCGACTTGGTGTCGAAGTCCTCGACGGGGCCAGCCGTGACGACTGACCCGGAACGCATGATGGTCACCCGCTGCGAGATGCGCAGCACCTCGTTGAGTTTGTGCGACACAAAAAGGAGGGCGACTCCCCGGTCTCTGAGCTTTTCGACGAGCGCGAAAAGGTTGGCAACCTCAGCGTGAGTCAACGCAGTGGTGGGCTCATCCATGATGATCACGCGCGCTCGGCTGATCATTGCGCGGCAGATGGCGGTGAGTTGCCGGTTGGCCACAGAGAGGTCGCCTACGTCAGCGTCGAGGTCGAGGTCCAGTTGAAGTTCCTCAACAATCTCCTTGGCCTGAACTCGTGCCCTACCTGCATCGTGGAACTTGTGACGTGCGGCCACTGCAGAGGTGAGGACGATGTTCTCGGCCACGGTGAGATTGGGAAACAAGGAGAAGTCTTGGTAGATGACCTGGATGCCGGTCTCGATTGCGGAGGTGGTGTCCATCCGGTCTCGGCTTTCACCGTCGACCACGATCTGCCCACTATCGGGGAATTCGGCCCCCGAGATGATCTTGATGAGCGTCGATTTGCCGGATCCATTCTCGCCCGCCAGACAGTGCACCTCGCCAGGGCGCAGTTCCAGTGACACGTCGCGCAGTGCGACGACGCCACCGAAACGCTTGACGAGGCCGTGCACGCTCAGAATGGGCTGCGTGGTGTCTGCGCCCGCTCCCGCTCCAAGATTGGTGGTCATAAGTACACTCCTTAAGGCCTTAAGGCCTTGAGGGCGCACAGCGGTTCTCCGCCGGGCGCCCCCAAGATCAGGAACTGTCAGAAGTCGAACTGCTTGGCGGCTTCCGCGTCCGCTGCGACCTGAGCAGCCCCAACAAAGACGTTGTCGAAGCCCTCCATCGGCTGCAAGTCGTTGTACCCCTCAATGCCGAGGTCCGTGCCAGCAGCGATCTTGCCTCCCTCATGCAAGATTTTGGCGATCTGCAACTGCGCTTCGCCTGCCAGAGCCGGGTCCCAGAAGAAGATCTTGTCGATGGAACCGTCGGCCAGGTACTGGTTCGCTACAGACGGAATCGATGTTCCCATCACGCAGACCTTGTCCTCCAGACCTGCTTCCTGAACTGCGCGGGCGATACCCGGAACGTCGTTGCCGGCAGAGCCCTGGAAAGCGGCGAGATTCGGGTACTTCGCGAGCAGTTCCTTGGCGCGCTGGTAGGCCGTGTCCTGATCGTCGGTGCTCTCGATCGGGGTCTCGACCCGCTTCATATCGGGGAACTTCTCCTGCTGGTAATCGTAGGCAGCTCCCACCCACTCCATGTGGGTCTTGGCGGTCAGACCGCCGACGAACTGGACGTACTCACCCTTGCCCCCGGTGCACTCACCGAGGTTCTTCATGATGTCGGACCCGTAAGCCACGTTGTCGAAGGCCTCGATGTCAACGTCGACGTTCTTTATGCCAGTGGCTTCGTGCGAGACAACGATGATGCCTTGTTCTCGAGCCTGCGCGAGAACGCTCTCCAGCGCCTCCGGGGAGTTGGGAACCACCGTGATGGCCGTTGGCTTCTGGGCGATCAGATCCTGGACAATCTGCACTTGCTTCTCCGGACTGACATCGTCAGCCCCTTCCTGGCGTGCATCGATGCCAGTGCGCTCAGCGAAGGCTTTGACACCTTGCTCCATGCGCTGGAACCACGGGATGGTCTGCGCCTTGACGACCGTCACCATCACCACGTCGCCACTGCTCGCGCCATCCGAGGATTGACCCGGGCTGGGCGACGTCTCGCCGACGGTGCCACACCCGGCGAGCGCCAGCGACAGGCCGGCGACTAGTGCGCCTCCTCGAAGTACGTGCTTTCGTGTCATTCGTTGACTCCTTAGTGAACGAGCTGCTGCCAGCCAGGGCTCAGCATCTTCGCTGATGACGCACCTTGCTTGCACTTGAGTGTGAAGGTAGACCAGATTGGAGGTGGCGGTCAAGCACTTCCAAACATAAATTTTTGGTAACGAACACTTCATGAGTACTCTTGGTGTCAAATTATGTTTGTTTTCGGACACGCCATGTTCATATATCGCTACAGTAGCAAGACCGAAGTCGAGGGAGACCATGTCCAGACAAGCAGAGATAGTCGACGCCCTCAAGGATGAGGGCTTCCAATCGGTCCGGGACCTTGCGCTGCGTTTCGACGTCACTCAGGCCACGATCAGGCGCGACCTGACGCAGCTGGAAGGGATGGATCTCCTCCGGCGTACACATGGCGGCGCAACACTGGTCAAGCAGGCCGAGACTCCCAATCACTTCAAGGAGGCGCTGCATCTCGCCGAGAAGGCAGCCATCGGAAGGGCAATGGCGGAGCGAGTCCTCGATGGACAGACGATCCTTCTTGACACCGGCACCACCACCCTCGAAGTCGCTAGGCACCTGAAGAACGAACGAGTCACGGTGGTTACAAGTGACTTGCGAATCGGGGTCGAGATCGCGCGAAGACGATCTGCCCACCTCATGTTCATCGGTGGTGAGCTGCTCCCGGACTCCTACTCAATGTGGGGACCGACGTCTGTCCAACAACTGTCCAACCTTCGTGTCGACGTTGCCATCATGGGTTGCGACACCGTCGCGGAAGATGGCCTGTATCACTCCTCGAGCTATGAGGTCGAGGTGAAGCGCCAAATGCTGTCGATCGCACGCGAGGCATTCTTTGTGGCTGACAGCTCAAAATTTGGCCGCGAAGCTCTGTTCAAGGTGTTTGACCTGACTGCTTTCACTGCAGGAATCACGGACTCGATGCTTGATGCATTGCGGGCTTCACACTTCGACATTCCCATCATTCAGGCTCCGGTGAGCCCTAGGGTGTAAGCGAACCGAACCTACAGACGTCGCCGTGTAACCGTTCCCAAACGCTTGCGCATGTTGGAGTTGGGGCCCGAGCATGATTGTGCAAGCGGCGCAGATGAGCCAGCCGCGTTCCTTCACGCGTGACACCTATCTGATCCCCAGCTGTCAAAGTTTGATGGTCGCCCGGTCGCCGTTCTTATTCGTTTTGGCGGATTCGGCTGCGATTGGCGACGCACAGCGCTGGTGGGATGGCGTCACGGGCTGCAGATCGTTCCAAGACAAGGTCGACCGGTCTCACGGGACGATGATGACCTTCCCCGCTGCATGACCATCCTCGACCTCGGCGATCGCCTCCGCGGCATCGGCCAGGGCGTAACGAGAGGTCACGGTGGGATCCACGAGGCCGTACTTGATGACATCGGTGATCTTGCCGAGGCTCTCGTCCGTGCGCTTCACGACTGAGCCACCCACCTCGCGAGCGGTGTCGCCATCCGCCAGCGTCAGGATGCGTGACGGGTCCTTGGCCACAGGGGCGACGGCGCGCAGCGCGTCCCCACCGGCCAGGTCCACGATCAGGTCCACACCCTCGGGCGCCGCCTGCCTGGTGCGCTCGGCGAGTCCGTCCCCGGACTCGATGAACGTTGCGCCGGCGGACTCGACAAGTTCCCGCTTGGCAGCGCTGGCGACCCCCAGGACGTTGAACTTGTGGACCTTGCCGATCTGGACGGCCATCCTGCCCACGCCCCCTCCGGCGCCGACGACCAGCAGGGTCTGTCCCGCCTGGAGCTCGATCTGGTGCGTGGCGTCGTAGGCGGCCGTTCCCGAAACCGCGATTGCGGCGGCATCCTCGAAGGAGATCTCCCGGGGCTTGACCACCGTCTTGTCCGCGCGCAGGAGGGTGAACTCCGCGAAGGCTCCGGCCCCGTGGGCCACGAGGCCAAGCACTTCGTCGCCGATGGCGAAGTGCTCCACGCCCTCACCCACCGCCGTCACGATGCCGGAGGCCTCCCTGCCCATGGGGACCGGTGGCGCCTCATGGGTGCCGAGCAGTCCCTCGCGGATCTTCCAGTCGACGGGATTCACCCCCGCCGCCTTCACCTGGATGGCGAGCTCACCCGCGCCCGGTTCAGGGGCGGGAAGGTCCACGAGCTCCTGCTGCTCGGGGCCACCGTAGTTGTTGAAGACGAAAACTCTGGACATGGAAACTCCTTCTCGATGCGATTTCGTGATGTGTTGTTGGACTCAGGCGTTGACCCAGTCAGGTACGGCTGAAGCCTTCGCGGGCGTCCGTTCGGACCTGGCCATGGCGGTGAGGCCCTTGGTGTTGCGCAGCAGCCGCATCGCGTTGAGGATCACGATCAGCACCGAGGCCTCATGTACCAGCATGCCGATCGACATCGTGACACCGCCGAAGAACACACCAACCAGCAGCGCCACCACCGTGATCAGCGAGATCGCGATGTTCTGCTTCATGACGCCCACGGTGCGCTTGGCCAGGCTGATTGCCTCGGGCAGCTTCAGCAGGTTGTCACCCATGAGTGCGATGTCCGCGGTCTCGACGGCGACAGCCGACCCAGCCGCACCCATCGCCACGCCAATGTTGGCGGTGGCCAGGGCGGGGGCATCGTTCACGCCGTCGCCAACCATCGCGACGGTGTGGCCCTGCGCCTGCAGCTTCGCGACGGCGTCCAGCTTGTCCTCGGGCAGAAGGCTGGCGTGGATCTCGTCGATGCCTGTGACCCTGCCGATGGACTCGGCCACGAGCCGGGTATCGCCTGTGAGCATGACGACCTTCTCAACCCCTGCGGCGTGCAGGCGCCGGACCATCTCGGCCGCATCCTCCCGGATCTCGTCAGCGACGGCGACGAGCCCTACGACCGTGTCGTCGACGGCCACGATCATGGCCGTCCTGCCCTGGGCCGCGAGGTCGCTCGCCTGGCGAGCCGCACCCGCGTCGTCCCTGATGCCGTACTCCTCCAGCAGCGGCGCGTTGCCGATCAGGACGCGCCGGCCATCGACGTCGGAGACGATGCCCTTGCCTGGTACGGGTGTCACGTCGCCGGGGATCCCCTGCGGTGCCACACCCTCGTCGCGTGCACTCCGAAGGATCGGTCGGGCGAGGGGGTGCTCGGAGCCGGCCTCGGCTGCGGCGGCCCACCGAAGCACCTCGCCGCGATTCGACGTCGGGTCGAGCACGATGACATCGGTCAGCGTGGGCGTGCCCTTGGTGAGCGTGCCCGTCTTGTCCACCGCCACGGCGGTGATCCTGGCAGAGGTCTCGAGGTACTCGCCGCCCTTGATGAGGATGCCGTTGCGGGCGGAGCGGCCGATGCCGGCGACGATCCCCACCGGGATGGAGATGACCAGGGCGCCGGGGCAACCGATGACCAGCAACGTGAGGGACAGCACGATGTCACCCGTGAGGAGCCCGGCCACGAGTGCCAGCAGCATCACGCCGGGCGTGTACCACTTCGAGAAGCGGTCGATGAAGGCCTGGGTCCTGGCCTTGGTGTCCTGCGCCTCCTCCACGCGGTGGATGATGCGCGCCAAGGTGGTGTCGACGCCCACACCTGTGGCGCGCACCTGCAGGAAGCCGCCGCGGGAGACGGTCCCGGCAAAAACTGCGTCGGATGTGACCTTCTCCACAGGGATGGACTCACCGGTGATGGATGCCTCATCGATGGCCCCTGTGCCGGCGACGACCTCACCGTCGACGGGCACCTTGGCCCCATTCTTGACCAACACGATTTCACCCATGAGTACCCCGGCGGCGGGGACCTCCACCTGCTCACCGTCGCGCATGACGACGGCCACATCGGGTGCCACCGCGACGAGTTCCGCCAGCGCCGAGCGGGTCTTGTTCAGCGTCGCGGCCTCCAGCGCGTGCCCGATGGTGAACAGGAACGTGACGGCGGCTGCTTCCCAGAAGTTGCCGATGAGGAGGGCGCCGATGGCGGCGACCGAGACCAGCAGGTCGATGCTGATGTATCTGACCAGCAGGGAACTGATCGCCTTGCGCACGATTCCGTAGCCGGCTACCACCGCCGCTGCGAGCATGAGGCCGTCGGCGAGGGTGAAGAGCGTGGTACCGGTGGCGTGCGCCCCGGCGTCGATCCACCACTGGGGGCTGAGGGTGGGGTTGTACCCGCCTCCGGCGATGCGTTCGACCCCCCAGGAGGCGATGATCAGCAGGCCGGAGATGGCGGGGATGGCCCACTTGCCGTGGAGCCACGTGTGGAAGCTGTTCACTGCCGTGCGTCCTTTCTTGATGGTGAGAATCGTGCGGACGGTCAGAAGGTCGATGGGCGGGCGGTGTAGCCCGCCCTGGCGACGGCGGCGACGACGTCGTCGACGGAGGTGACGTCCGCGTCATGGTCGACCTCGATGCGCGCGGAGGCGAAATGGACCTTGACGGATGTCACACCCTTGAGGCGGCCGACCTGCTTCTCGATCTTGGTGACGCAGGAGGGGCAGGAGAAGCCCTCGGCGCGGAGGCTGGTGTGGGTGGTGGTGATGGCAGTCATTGTCTGTGTCCTGATCGTCGACGTTCGGTGAGTCCGATGTCCTCAAACTACGAACGAACCCGATGGGACACCTTGACGAACGTCAAGTCCGGCGAAGTGGTCCTTTCCCCGTGTTGCCCATCCGTGGATCGAACGCCCAACGAGATTGGCGACGCTACGTTGTGGGTATGGCCCGCCACATCCCGGATGGCGTGCAGGAGGGTGAAACATGAACAAGTTGAACTTGGCGGCGAAGTCGCGTGAATTGGCAAAGCAGGCCGCAACGGCTTCGAGTGGTCGAGCCTCAGAGACGGTCTTCGGCGGTCATGAGAAGCAACTGCGCCAAACCGTCATCGCGCTGTGCGCGGGGTCAGCACTGACGGAGCACGCAAATCCTGGTGAGGCGACCCTTCTGGTGATCAGCGGCCGGCTGTGGTTGACCGCTGGTGAGGACCGGTGGTCCGGTCGCGAGATGGACTACCTGGTGGTCCCCGATGCGCGGCACGGCGTCGAAGCAGAAACCGACACCACGTTCCTGCTGACAGTGACGATGCCTGCTCGATGATCCTCGCGGGATCGCACTCTCGGGCGTCATGGCACTTCATACGACGTCAGCATCCGGTGAACTCCTCGGTGCGGATGTCGCCGTCCTGGACTCCGGCTGTGCTCAACAGAACGCGCATGGCCGTGACCATCCCAGCGGGGCCGCTGAGGTAGCCAATGGGCTTGGTCCCCATCGATGGTGTGCGTGGTAATTCCATTGTCAGCCTTGTGGTCATCGTCGTCATGGAAGGGCTGATTGACGTTCGGCGGTGATATTCGATGTGCATGCTCGGTGGGACGACGCGACCAGACGGCGAGCAGCTTCGACAATGTGGGACGCGGAGATGCCCGCCACATCCAGCAGTTCAGCGGGCGTGCCGGAGCCGGGAAGGTCCCGTACGGCCAGGTGTGCGACGTGAAGGGCCGGAACCTCGGCGTCGGCGAGGGCTTCCAACACGGCGGCTCCCAGTCCGCCCTCGGGATAGTGGTCCTCGGCGATCACCAAGCGGCTATCCGTGGACAGGCACGCCTCGATGAGGGTGTCACGGTCGATGGGCTTGATCGAGTACGCGTCGATCACCCTCGCCGATATGCCGGTCCTACCCAGCTCGTCAGCTGCAGCGAGACATTCGTGCAGCGTGACCCCGGCGCCAATCAGCGCGACCTGGTCGTCGGGTCCGCCACGATGTGTCTTGGATCCTCCGACCCTGAACTGCTCTCCAGCCGCGTACACAACCGGGTAGGAGCCGCGGGTTGTCCGCAGGTAGGTGATGCCGTCGGTGTCGGCCATCACCGCCACCAGTGCGGCGGTGCTGGTGGCATCGGCCGGATACAGCACGACTGAGCCGTGGACAGCCCGCAGGGAAGCTATGTCCTCCAGGGCCATCTGGGACGGGCCGTCCTGACCGATCTCGACCCCCGCGTGCGATCCGACCAGGCGGATGTTCACCTGCGAGACACCGGCCATCCGGATGAAGTCGTAGGCACGGGAGAAGAACACTGCAAACGTGGCGGCAAACGGCACATATCCCCGCACAGCAAGCCCCACTGCGGTGGCGACGAGTTGACATTCAGAGATGTACATCTCGAAGTAGCGCTCAGGGGCCACCTTCTTGAACTCGGCCGCATGAGTGGAATTGCCGACCTCGCCATCCACGACGACGACCTCGGGGCGCGCAGCAAGAGCGGCGATGGCGGCCCCGAACGCGACCCGGGTCGCCACCTTCTCGCCCAGTTCCCACGTGGGCAACGTGATGGCAGCGCCAGGATCACTGACCACTGCTGGTTCGCCTGGCTCGGGCGGCGTGGTGACGATCGTGTGGTGGGTGACCCCGCCCAGCGCGACGATGGCACGCTCCGCCATGTCGGGGGGCAGTGCCTTGCCGTGCCAGCCGTTCTTGTCCTCGATCTCGGGTACACCCTTGGCCTTGATGGTGCGGGCCAACACGACGGTTGGTTGATCCGTTCCTTGACGACCTTCGGTCAGTGCACGATCGATGGCTGTCAGATCGTGGCCGTCGATGATGAGCGGCCGGGCGCCGAACGCGGCGACGCGGGCTGCGTAGCGCTCGAGATCCCACTCCAGTTCAGTGGGGCCCCGTTGCCCGAGCCGGTTGACGTCGACAATGGCGGTCAGGTTGCCGAGTCGGTAGAAGCTGGCCTTGTCCAGCGCCTCCCAGATGGAGCCCTCCGCGGTCTCGCTGTCCCCGCACAGCACCCACACGTGATACGGCAATTCGTCCAGGTAGCGGCCGGCCAAACACACGCCGACCGCGTCGGGAAGTCCTTGTCCCAGCGAGCCCGTGGCCACATCCACCCATGGCAGCACCGGGGTGGGGTGGCCCTCCAGACGGGCACCGAGCTGGCGATAGGTGTTGACCAGTTCGTCCTCGCCCACCACACCCACTGCCCGGAACATCGAGTACAGCAGTGGCGAGGCGTGACCCTTGGAGAAGATGAGGTGATCATTGTTCGGCAGCTTCGGCCTGTCCCAGTCGTAGTGCAGGTGCCCCACAAGCAGTACAGCCATCAGGTCCGCGGCCGACAGGGACGAGGTTGGGTGTCCCGAGCCCGCCTGTGTGCTGCAACGAATGGAGTCGACCCGCAGTTGGGCGGCCAGGGCACGGGAGAGTTCCAGTTTCTCCTCGGTCATCGGGGTGGAGGCGGTGGTGGTCATGCGTGGCTCCGTTCGTCAACTCACAGACAGTCGTGCAGTCAGATGGACTGCCGGTATCCGAAGAACTCGTGGTCGTTGTTGTAGCCACCCAGACCGCCGCCGATCTCCGAGAAGTCCTCGATGAACTCGATGCCCTTGATCCACTTGACCATCTTGAAGCCGAGCTGGGTCTCGTTGCGCAGCCGCAAGGGGGCACCATGGCCGAAGGAGAGCGGCTCGCCGTTCATCTCGTAGGCGAGCATGGTCAGGGCGTAGCTCATCTGCTCAATGTCCTGGGCGTCGTAGTAGAGGCCACCTTCCGGGCCCTCGGCGAACGAGTAGAAGACGACCCACTTCACCTCGGGTTTCGGTTTCGCCAGGTCGAGGATGGTCTGCATGGAGACCCCGCCCCACTTGGCCACCCCCGACCAGCCCTGGATGCAGAAGTGCTGGGTGATCTGCTCGTGGTGAGGCAGCGCCCTCAGTTCGGCGAGGCTCACCGTGACGGGGTTCTCGACGAGGCCGCCGATCTTGAGCCGGTAGCTCGCAAAGTCATCAGCCGCCAAGCTCTTGAACTCCTCCTCGTCCGGGTACTTCCCGTTGTGCCAGAAGTACGGTGAGATGTCCTTCTCCGTGTACTGGCCGGGCTTGGAGTCGATGTGCTCGAACAACCGCTGGGCGGGGCCGATCAACGCGTAGCCGACGCGCTGCACGACGCGGGGATGGCGGTACGTGAACGGCGTCGCCGCCACCCAGGCCACGATGAACACCACCATCGCGGCCGCGAAGAACCAGAACCCCACCCACGAGTCGTCGTTGCGTACAGCAAACATGTGGTTCAGGTTCCGCAGCGCCCCCGTCACCAACACCAGCGAGATGTGGACAACGATGAAGAAGAGGAACCAGCACAGCACCAGGAAGTGCAGCGAGCGGGCCACTTGGATGCTGAGCACGGAGCTGACCCACTTGAACTTGGTCGACAGAGCCGGCGACATGCCCAGTCCGGTGATCATCGCGGCCGGTGCAGCGATGAAGACCGTGATGAAGTACGCGATCAGCTGCAGGCTGTTGTAGTTGGTCCAGCCCGTTTCCAGTGGCCAGTCCAGGGATGCGTACTGGATCATCACCGAGATCGCGTGTGGGATCACGTCCCAGTGGTGTGGCACCAACCGCGTCCACTGGCCGGTCGCGAACAGCAGGATGTAGAAGATGATGCCGTTGAGGAGCCAGAGCGTGTCCACGCCCAGATGCCACCAACGGGCGAGGCCGATCGAATGCCGTCGGCCGGGCAGCCCGACACCGTTCGGAAGAGTGATCGAGTCGGCCTTCGCCGTGTACAGCGGGTCGGACGGGACCGGCTTCTGGATGCGGAACCAGTCCTTGCCCGGTGTGGAGTGGCGCGTCCAGTACAGGCGCGGGTGGTCGGCGAGAATGCTGATGCCTGAGCGGATGATGAAGATCATCAGGAACGCGTTCAGGAAGTGCTGCCACGCCAGCCACGCGGGGAACCCCACCGGCGCACCTGCGGGCAGTTCCGACATGCCGGGATATGCCTTGATGAAGGACTCCACCGCAGGCAGCCCACGAATCCCCTTGGCCACGGCGATGGCGACAAGGACCACGACGAAGCCGATGGGGAGCAGCCACAGCAGGTTGAACCACTTGCTGCGCCCGATCCGCACTCGGGGCGCCACACCGTACTGGGCCGGGACCCCGCCAGCCCAGTCCTCGTCGACGACGGTGTACCGCTTGGCGTCGAGTTCCTCGCTCAGGCTCCTCGTCACCCCACCAGCGCCGATGTCAGCTGCCGGAGGGGGTACATGTTCGCTGCGAGTCGCCATAGCACAGACCGTAGTCCGGATCAATCTGGAACAACAAGGGCCTGATCAGCGGCCAGTTGTTCTTGCCTGGGCATAAGCGACTTCACGCTCCGGGACCGATCCCGTACGTGACCGCATCGGTGACCTTGCCAGGAGGCGGCGGTGTCCGGCGACCGACGGCCGAGTCACTCCCGCGAGTGTGGAAGCTTCGTTTTTCCCGTACGCCTCGGATTGGAGGGCGGGGGGACGACGGGGCCAATGTCCCCGTCCGGGGCCTCATCCAGGTCGACAATGACGGGCGCGTGATCGCTGGGCAGCTTGCCCTTGCGTGCTGCACGATCCACCCATGCTGCCGCGACCCGCTCCGCCACCGACGGGGAGGCCAGGATGAGGTCGATCCGCATGCCCAGGTCCTGGTGGAACATCCCGGCCCGGTAATCCCAGTAGGAGAACAGTCGTGAGTGCTCCGGCCAGTGGACGCGCACCACGTCGACCAACCCCAGAGCCGCGAGGCGGCTGCGCTCCCGCTCAGTCACGTGGGTCTGACCGACCCAGGCCGCGGGGTCGAAGAGATCGATGTCGGCGGGAGCAACATTCATGTCGCCGCACAGCGCCGCCTCCGCCGGACCCGCAGCGGCCGCAGCCGCGAGCGCCTCGAACCATGCGAGCTTGTAGGCGTAGTGGTCAGAGTCCACCTCGCGCCCGTTCGGCGCGTACAAGCTGTGGATGCGCACGCCGTCGCAGGTGGCGCTGATGGCTCTCGCCTCCACGTCGTCGCGGAACTCCGGTTGCCCGGCAAAGTCGCGTTCAACGTCGGCCAGACCGACGCGCGAGAGCAACGCCACGCCGTTGAATCCCCCCTGCCCGTGGTGTGCAGCCTCATAGCCGAGTGCACCCAGTGGGCCGTGAAGGAGTTCGGCGAATGCGGCGTCAGTCAGCTTGGTCTCCTGGAGGCAGGCGACGTCCGGTCGGCGCTCCTCCAGCCACGTCAACAACCGCGGCATCCGTTGCTTGGCTGAGTTGACGTTCCAGGTGGCAATCCTCACGTGCGTCAGGCTACCCGGCGGCGCGGATGCCGTCAGCGCGGTGGGGTCGACGGGAGGATTGCCCTGCACACGGTCTGGGGACGCTCAGCCCAGAAATGGGCTAACATTTCACAGAACTGCCGCCTATTCGCTCATCATATTCACCCGCAAGGCTCGAATTATCTGGACGAGGCCACGTCGCCAGAGTTATTCCCATTACGTTGAGCCTGCCCTGGTCATTCAGCGGCCGAGACAAGGAGAGTCATGACGCAAGCCATCATCATGGATGTCGACACCGGCATTGATGATTCCTTGGCCCTCCTCTACCTTCTCGCCAGCCCCGAAGCCGAGATTCTCGCCATCACGTGCACCAGCGGCAACGTGCCCGCACGCCAGGTGGCCATCAACAATCTGGCGTGGCTTGAACTGTGCGGTTCCCCCGAGATCGAGGTGGCACTCGGCTCCGAGGTACCAGTGCTCGCACCGCTGGTGACCACCGAGGAAACCCACGGTCCACAGGGCATCGGGTACGCAGAACTCCCCGCACCCAGTCGTCAGATCTCCTCACGCCACGCCACAGAGGTATGGATTGAGCTCGCGCGCAGTCGACCCGGCGAGATCACCGGTCTGGTCACGGGCCCGCTCACCAACCTGGCACTCGCCCTCAGAATCGAGCCGGAGCTCCCTCGGCTGCTGAAGCGGGTGGTCATCATGGGTGGCGCATTCAATCACGCAGGCAACACGTTGCCGACCACCGAATGGAACGTCGCGGTGGACCCCGAGTCGGCAAAAATGGTGTTCGACGCCTTCTCCGGACTGCCCGTAGATCGCAGGCCCGTCGTATGCGCGCTCGACGTCACCGAGCAGATCGAGATGAAGCCGGAACACATTGCGGAAATTGGGCGCAGGGCAGGAAGCACCCCTGACGAAACCATTGACGAAACTGATGCCAATGGCACCCTTTCCACGGCGTCCAACCAGGTGGTCCGCTACCTCACGGATGCCGTGCGCTTCTACATGGAATTCCACAAGGCGCACAACCAGGGGTTCATCGCGCACATGCATGACCCTTTCGCCGCCGCCATCGCCCTGCATCCCGAACTCGGTAGCACTCGCCCCGCCACCGTCGACGTGGAACTCGCCGGGTCACTCACCCGAGGGCAGACGGTGGCGGACTGGGCCGGCATGTGGGGCCGCGCACCCAACGCCGACATCGTCGTCGCCGTCGATCCACCACGATTCTTCGAACACCTCATCGAAAGGGTCAGCAAATTCGCCAACCGAGTTGGCTGACGCGCAGGACCCACACACCACGCAATCCGTACCAACGCCGGTAAAGGAGAAATCATGAGCAGGACCGCAACAACTCCGGTCGAGCCCAACTCGACCAGGAATCGGATCTTCATCGGGCTCGGCGCCGTCATCATCGTCGCGACCTACCTCTACCTCGTCTTCGGTCAGCCCACCGAGATCGCGGAAAGTTCCTTCAGCCAGTCCGGACTCATCGCGATCGTGGGATACGTAATCGGCGCGATCCTGCTGGCCATGGGCTCCATCCACCGTCTGCCCACGGCCACCGTGGCGATGGTGCCGGTGGCGATCGCGCTCAACATCGTCGTTGGGCAACTCGCCTCGGTCATCGGGCTGCCGGTGTACCTGGACTCCATCGGTACGGTGTTGGTCTCAGCCCTCGCTGGTCCCGCCGCCGGCGTCGTGACGGGCATTCTGACGAACGTGATCTGGGGCCTCACCCTCAACCCCATCGCGCTCCCGTTCGCCGTTGTCCAGGTCGTCATCGGGGTCATGGCCGGATACGCAGCGCGACTCGGCATGTTCCGTCGCTTCTACCTCGCCCCGGTCGCCGGTGCCGTCACCGGACTCGTGGCCGCCATCGTGTCGGCCCCCATCTCGGCCTTCGTCTTCGGTGGTGCCACCGGTGGTGGAACCGCTGCCCTCGTCGGCGCCTTCCAGGCCATGGGGAACTCGCTCCTGGCATCCACGACGCTGCAGGGCCTGATTTCTGACCCTCTGGACAAGGCCATCACCTTCACCATCGTCGTCATCATCCTTGCGGCGCTGCCCGGCCGGTTCCTGCAGCGCTTCCCGTTCGTGCGGCAGTACAACGTGTTCGGACGCAAGGCGCCGGTGAGGCACCCAGCCGCTGCGGGCCCGACCTCTCCCACGGCACCCGCAGCCGAGGGCCCCCACGCCACGGACAAGAACTAGTTAGGGATGACGACGACGCTGTTCGACAATCGGAAGTCGGTCATTCACCGGCTGAACCCGGTGACGAAGCTCATCGCGCTGCTTGCGATCATCGTCATCGTGTTCGCGATCCCGCTGTGGTGGGTCGCGGGTCTGATCGTCGTGCTCGTCGTCCTGCCTGCCGCCGTGCTGTCCGGGGCCGGCGGGGCTCTCCTGAGCATCAGTCTCAAGATCCTTCTCCCGATCCTGGCGGCGCTGTTCATCGTGCAGGGGCTCACCTACCCGGGCGGCGAAACGGTGATCTGGCAGTGGGGCATCATCTCGGTGTCGTCCGAAGGTCTGGTGTTCGCACTGGGGATCGGCTCTCGCATCATCGTGCTTGTGCTGACCTCCATCCTGCTGGTGCTCACGACCCACCCGGGCGAGCTCATGAGCGCTCTGACTGAGCGGGGGATGTCACCCAAGTTCGCCTACATCATCAGCTCCACACTCCAACTCATCCCCGCGTTCAAGGACCGTGCCGACAGCATCCTCCTTGCCCAGCAGGCACGGGGGCTCAGCCTCAAAGGCAGCCCCATTCACCGAATGAAAGTGCTGCTCCCCCTCCTCAGCCCCCTCATCCTCGGGATGTTCACCGACGTCGAAGAACGGTCCACGGCCATGGAGGCGAGGGCGTTCGGATCAACGGCGAAACGCACAGCGCTCATCCCCGTGCCCGACACCATGGCACAGCGCATCGCGCGGTGGTTCTTCGTTGTCCTGGCGCTGGCCGCCGTCGCCACCCCCATCGCTCTGGGTCTGCTGTGATCGAACTCAACGACGTCTCCTACGCCTACCCGGACACGGAGAATTTCGTCCTGTCCCACATGAACCTGTCCATCCCTGCAGGGTCAGTGACGGGCATCGTCGGAGCCTCAGGGGCGGGCAAGACAACGCTCGCCAAGATCATTTCCGGCTTCATCCCGCACGTTGACGGCGGTGAGCTGACCGGATCGGTCGTCGTCGACGGGGTCACTATCGCCGATTCCACGCTCGCGGTTGCCGTGGCGCATGTCGGGCTGGTCATCCAGAGCCCGTTCAACCAGATCTCGGGCGCGAAGTTCACGGTGCGCGAGGAACTCGCCTTCGGCCTCGAGAATTTGGGGACCCCGCGCGAGGAGATGGCCGAACGCGTCGCCGACATGGCGGACCTGCTCGGCATCAACGATCTCCTCGACCGGTCCCCCTATGCGCTCTCCGGCGGCCAGCAACAACTGGTCGCGATCGCGTCCATGATCATCATGCGGACCCCGGTGCTGGTCATGGACGAGCCGACGTCGCAGCTGGACCCGGGCGGCACCCGGATGGTGTTCGACGTCATGTCCAGCCTGCGCGACTCGGGTGTGACGCTCGTGGTCTTCGAGCACAAACTTGAGTTGCTGCGCGAACACACCGACATCGTCCACGTCCTCGCTGACCACCAGCTCATCGCCGAAGGCCCCTCGCGCTCGGTACTCGCCGACCCTCGCCTCGAGGGCTGGGGCATCGGCACGACGCGGTTCACCGCAGCCGCCAAGTCCGCGCGCGAACAGAACCTTCTCCCCGACGATGTCGAACTCCCGGTGTCGCTCGCTGACGCCGCATCCGTGTTCGCCCCCTACCGCCACGGGGAGGCGACCTGACATGGATGTGACCTTCCGCGATGTCAGCTACACGTACCCCTCGGGGGTCGAGGCCGTCAAAGGCGTGTACCTCAGCGTCCCCACCGGCCAGCGCTTGGCGATCGTCGGGCAGAACGGCGCCGGGAAGACCACCCTGGTGCGGCACCTCAACGGGATATTCCAGCCGACCGTGGGCACGGTCGAGATCGGGGACTGGACGACGTCAGGCCACTCCATCGCGGAACTCTCCGCCCGCGTCGGCTACGTCTTCCAGAACCCGGACGAACAGCTCTTCGCGCGCAAAGTCATCGACGATGTGGCATTCGGCCCGAAGAACCTGGGGTTCGACGCAGCCCGCGCGGCCGCCCTGGTCGCCGCCGCGCTCGAGCAGACCGGGCTCACCGCGGAGGCGGAGACGCACCCACACCACCTCTCGCTCTCGGAGCGCAAGAGAGTCGCCCTCGCCGCGGTCCTCGCCATGGATACCCCCATTCTGGTTCTCGACGAACCGACCACCGGTCAGGACGAGCGTGGGGTGCGGATGATCGCCGGCATCGTCGCGAGTCTGCAGGCGCAGGGCCGCACCGTCATCGCCATCACCCACGACATGGACTTCTGTGGCGAAAACTTTGACCGTGTCGTCGTCATGGCTCACGGTGAAGTCCTCGCCGACGGAACACCCTCCGACGTGTTTGCGCAGGGCCAGATTCTGGAGGAGGCGCGCGTGGAGGCACCGCAATTGGGCAGGCTCGCTGAGGCGCTGCACTGGGCGCAACGGCCACTCACCGTTGATTCATTCGTCGCTCAACTCCAGAGGGAACGTCCGTAGTGGGGGGCGCTGTCCTGGCACTTGTCGCCAGCGTGCTGCTCGGGGTCGGCGACTTTCTTGGCGGGACGCTCGCGCGCAAAGTGCCACTCATCACCGTCCTGCTGCTGTCGCAGTGTGTCGCGACGCTGGCCATCCTCCCCCGGATGCTTGTCGAATCCCCCTTCGAGCACTGGGAGGGCGCCCTTTTCTGGGGTGTCATCGGAGGGGTTGCCACCGCCGTGGCCGTCTCCAGCCTCTTCAAGGCCCTGGCGATCGGGACCATGGGGGTTGTCGCGCCAATCACATCCCTCAGCGTGCTCGTGCCAGTGGGCGTCGGTCTGTCGACTGGCGACCAACTCACCTGGGTTCTTGGCGTCGGCCTGACCGTTGCCATCCTCGGAACGGTGTTGGCGAGCGGCCCGGAAGTGAAGAGTCATGCCGCGGGGCACGGACCGAAACCGATCATCCTTGCCATCGTTGCCGCCATGGGATTCGGGGTGGCGAACCTGTCCGTGGCGCTCGGCAGTGCCAGCAATGTGACAACGACGCTGATCTCCAACAGCCTCACTGTTCTGCTGGTCTATGGGGTGGGTGCGCTCGTACTCCGGGAGGTCCCGAAGGCTCGCGGCAGGAGCCTCGTCGGCATCATTGCGATCGGGCTCCTCGGGATTACGGCGAGCCTGAGCTTCGCTCTGGCCAGCACCGCAGCGCCACTCACAGTCGTCGCCGTACTCGCGTCGCTCTACCCGGTGATCACCGTGCTCCTTGGCTGGAGACTCCTGGGAGAGCGACTTCAACCCATCCAGGTCGCGGGGGTGATTGCGGTCTTCCTCGGGGTCGCCGCCATCGCCGCCTCGTCCTGACGGTAGGGAGCACGGCTGAACCGCGCAGAGCGGCGTTGTGATCAGGCGTACCGCTGGTCGTCGCCGCCCTGCGGGAAGGTCATGCCAACAGCCGCGACACGGCTCTGCACCTGCAGGCGGCTGTAGCTGTTCTCCAGATGCTTGCGGACGGTCCCTGCCGAGATGCCGAGTTGATGGGCGACCTGCTGGTTCGTCATGCCCTCACGGACCAAGCCCATGATTTCGCGCTGCCGCCCAGTCAGAAGCGTCTGCACCCACGGAGCGACGGAGCTCAGAGTTCTCTGGAACAGCGGCTCCAGGTGGGGCAGCAGCAACCGCACCAGGAAAGAGTCCAGATCACTGAACAGTGAGCCTTTTTCCCGACCGATCAGGAGGCGGAGGTTGACGCCCGGCCGGCTGGGCAACGCCGCCAGGATCTCGTCGTGCACGTCGGTGAGGTAGTCCTGGTGCATCGGGTGCCCGGCCCACTCCCGTTCGCTGTAGACCTCGCCCAGGGAGATGACCATGGGGACGCTGCTTCGGTCCGGCCACGAGCAAGAACTGGACTCATAGTGCCTCCAGAACGCATCTCGGGCGCGTCTCCGTCCTCGAGATCTTCAGTCCCTGCTGTGAAGTGCTCCTCTCCGTCGGTCCCCTGGAGGTGGTGGGTGCGATGAGCAGCGGACTCCAGGTCGTGAAAGGTGACTCAGTCCCCGCCGATCATCTGGCGGACGCGGTCCATCACCGCGAAGGTCACCTCCACGGGCGAGACGGGGGACGTGTCGTGGGCGACGTCGACCACGTCCCTCAGCCGATCAACATCAAAGCTGTTCACGGTGGTTCTGCGCATGGCGTGCCTCCAACGCCTGATCAGCCAGCATACGGTCTTATATTTGCCAGGTATATACGCAGAACGTCGTATTCCCGAGGGAGGGTGAACACACGCACGCTGGGGTGAGCGTCACCAACCACGGTGCGCATCCGGATCGGAGAGGCCCCATGAAGAAGACCCCAGCACTCCGCCCCTTGACGGCACTGGCCGTCAGCTCACTTCTCCTTGGCACACTGGCGCTGGCCGCCTGCGCCGACGACGACAACGACGGCCAGCCGGTCTCCGATGACCTCGTCGTCGCCACTTCTGAACCCGAGCCGCCGGCGCCGCACGTTGCGGCCACCGACATCTACCTGGGACCCCGCTTCCAGCGCGCCATGTGAGCCGATCTCCCCGGGTACCCGGCGCCCACCATGGCCCGGGGCACCCTCCCCAAGACCCACCTCAATACCCAGTCCACGCAAGGAGTCATCATGCCCATTGCCAGAATCCAAGTCCTCGAAGGAGTGTTCTCCGACGCTCAACTCGACTCCATGATGAAGAAGGTGACGGAGGCGATGATCTCCGTGGAGGGTGAGGCGATGCGCGACAAGACCTGGCTCATCGTCGAAGAGGTGCGCGGCGGACTGTGGGCCATCGGCGGGACCGTGCCCAAGCTCAGGGCAACCGGCAGCTGAGTCCCGCCGGCACGTGAGGAGGGTGACCCCGCCCTCTCTCGCCGTGGTGCGCAGCTCGGCCCACTCAAAGACGGTGGGCTCAGCACCCGAGCTGGAACGAGACGCGAGAGATCTGCATCTGTTGACGGAGTATTCTCGACGCCACCACGCGCGGCGCGGCTGCGTTGCCGCGAACCTAGCGCAAGCGAGCATCCCATGGACCTCAACCGCCGTTCCCTTCTCACGTCGCTCGCCGTGATACCCGTTCTTGGCACGCTTGCGTCCTGCGGGGGTACCGGTGGCACGGGTGGCGAGACCGTGTCCGTCAACTTCGGCTACATCCCCGACTTCGAGGGCACGTCGTTGCTTGCCGTGGCCAACGGTCAGAAGCTCTGGGACAAGCACGGGCTCAAAGCGGAGCTCAAGACATTCACCAACGGCCCACTGCAGATCCAGGCCATGGGCACGGGCGATTTGGACTTCGGCTACATCGGGCCCGGTGCGATGTGGCTGCCCGCCTCGGGAAAAGCCAGGATTGTCGCCATCAACGCCACGGGACGGGCGGATCGCGTGATCGCCCAGGCCGGCATCACGACGATCGCGGATCTCAAGGGCAAGAAAGTTGCCGTTCCCGAGGGCACCTCGGGCGACATGATCCTCCAGCTGGCGCTGGCAGAAGCGGGAATGACTCTGAACGACGTCGAAGCGGTGGCGATGGATCCTTCGACCATCGTGGCGGCCTTCTCCGCGAAACAGGTGGATGCTGCAGGTATTTGGTACCCGCTGATTGACAGCATCAAGGAGCAGGTACCTGACTTGGTGGAACTGGCCAAGAACACCGACTTTGAAGACAAGATGGCGTTCCCGAGCGTATTCGTCAGCGGAGCCGACCTTCCCGAGAAGCAGCCCGACAAACTCGGCAAGGTCCTCAAAGTGATCAGGGAAGCCATGGACTACCGCAAGGAGCACATGGACGAAACGCTCAAGCTCGTCGCAGACATGAACGATCTTGAGGTGGAAAGCCTCAGGACGGCCGCGACGTACGCCCAGTTCTATTCGTCCTCCGAACTCGACACCATGACCCAGGACGGAACCACCACCAAGTGGTTCACTGCGATGACGGACTTCTTCGTGGGCAACGGCAAGATCGAGGGAAAGCCGCTGCCAATTGACGAGTTCTACTTGGGTGATGCATTCATGAAGGCCGGTAAGTGAGTCACCAGCCACCACCGTCCTGGTCATCATGGTCACGGCACCCAGTGCTGCTGCAGTTGCGTGCGGGTTGAGGCACTCATGAGCAATCCGCATTCCGAACTGCGCTCGCTGCTGCTCGACGCTGATCTGGCACGCCTCGGATTCCGCCCCGAAGACGCCTCGGAGTTCCACCAACTGGCCCACAGCCTTGACACGCGCACGGGTATGGCGGAGCAAGTCGACACTGTCGGACAGAGAATGCGTGCCCAGATCGGCGACCTCGACGCTGGGGACCAAGCTGTCTCGCAGGTCAACGATCCTTCTCATCCAGAGGACGGACTGATCGCCCTCATGGCGTTGGTCTCAGTAGCGGACGACGTTCACCGCGAACACATCCGCCGCGGGATACCAGACGGGATCTCCTGGAGGTCCCTGTCCGATCTGGGGCAGCAAGTCCACATCCATCGACTCGTCCACGGGGTCTTCGGACTGCGTTCCCAGTCATGGTGTGCATCCAATTACACCGGGCGCCATCTGTGGTTGGGTCGGTTGCAATTCACACTTCAGAGGGATCGCGACCACGCAACTCACGGCAGGGACACCCACGTGTTGGGTGTACACGTACCCGAATCCGGCCCGCTCACACCGGAGGAGGTGGACGAATCCCTGGACATGGCGCAAAGAATGGCCTTGCCCGCGTTTGCGGACCACAAACCTCACGTGATCACGCTGCACTCATGGCTGCTTGATCCAGGAATCAACGCCAGAATCGATCCCCAGTCAAATCTGGCCAAGTTCACCCGCCGATTCGAACTCTACGGCGGACACACGGATGCTTTCCGTGACGCACTGTTCTTCGGGTTCCATATTGAACCGCGGGGCAAGGACCTCGACTTTGATGCGCTACCCAAGGCCACATCATTGCAACGCGCCATCATCAATCAGTTGAAGAGCGGCGGCATCGGTCTCTATTCCGGCACATTGAAAGAGTGACCGCAACGTCAACCTCCGCTGGCTTGCGTCGGCACGGCTGTGAGATTCGGAACTCACCGCTTGCCACACAGGACAGCAGCGGATGCGGGTGCCGGATCCACTCGGTGATCCTGTCGCACCCAGCACGTGTGGAGCGCCGAGCCGGGAGCGCCTCGCGGCGTGTGGCCGCTCATAGCGGCGAATATTGGAGCCCGGGGCTACCGCGGCTCGACGCGTCAACGAGATTACCGCACCGTCCTCACAACCGAAGCGGAAATTTAGTCGAGCTTGCCGGAGCGCCACAGCCGCGCACTGGCCGCCAGGTCATCGGCCATGACCATCAACCCCGACGAAGCCTGCCCGTCCGCGGTACCCAGGAAGTCTCTTCCCGCCGACACCACACGTGCGAAAGCGGCCGCGCGTTCCATCGCGAGGCCGAAGTCCCCGTCGAACACGCCTCGCAGGATGTCGTCGATGACGGAGCGCACCTCGTCCGGTCCGGTGGGATCGGCGCCGGCGACAGCATGGTTCGGCTCGGAGTAGTGGACGCCCGCCGCGTACTCGCGCGCCGCGGCATCAAGATCAGCCATCACCCATTCCCGCATGACGTAGAGCCGGTACAGGACGCCCGGCAACGAGCGGGCGGGACGAGTGGCCCACAGGTCGGCCAGCGTGGTGATCCCGACCTCGTCCACCACTGCCATCAGACGTCTGGTCACTTGAGGGTCGCTGCCCGCGCGGCCGACGCCCAGCAGGACCGCGGCGGTTTCGTGGGCCGCGTGCAGCTGGGCGATCGGGTCAGTGCCCCCAGCCATCACGTCGAGCGCGGCTGAGTCCCGCAAAGTGGGGCGGCGGGGTTTCGGTACGTCAGTCATCGACACCCAGAGTAGTCAGCACCTCGCACCAAACGAAGGCCCCGCCCATGCGACAGCGTCAGACGCATGCGTCTGGTCACACCGCAGACACGTCAGCTGGCATCTGGTGTCGGTACGTCCACGACGTGAGGGCCGTCGCGAGCATGACCAGCAACACGCCCCAAAAGATGTGGACCGACGCCAGGCCCGCCTCCCCCAGCGCGTACTGGGCAACCACGCCCAAGGCCAGTGCGACGGCAAGAACGACATTGACGAGACCCGCCGAGCGTCGCAGGACGAGATAGACGACGGCTCCGAGAACGCTGGCGCCAACCGCGACCACCGCACCCACCCGGTGATACGGGAAGTAGTTCCCTGCCCCACCGATGAAGGCGGCCGCCCACCCGGCCTGACCGATGATGCAGCTGATGACGACAGTCGCCG
>JBDSRF010000077.1:0-13154 GCA_039929445.1 Arachnia sp.
ATCCCCAGGCAGGAAAACGTAGCGTCCGATGTCGCCCTTGCTGAGGTGGATGTGGTACTCGTAGCCCTCCGAGTAGGTGGCCATGTGTCGCTCCTTGGTTGACGGATCCCCCACGCTATCGGGACGCACAGACCCGCGCACGAGCAAGCGTCAGTCCTTCGCGCACGCTCCAGGGACACCGGCGTGCATTTCCCGAGCACACGACTCCGATCACCACACCGGTCACGAAAACCGGGGCGTGAATGTATGTTCCGAACATGAGGGTTTCCGCGATCACCGCCGACTCGCGCGTCGATGTGGCTGGTTCGTGGTTGCACCACACCTCGACACCCCTGGATCTCGACGCCGGGACGCGTCAGTGCCAACCCCGGCGCACTGGTGAAATCTCGAAATTGTTCAGTGCCAGCGCTCAAGTTCACTATTCAACTCGTCTATAGCGTGGTTCCCATGTCAAAGACACTGCAGCGAATCGCCATCATCAGCGCGGGTCTCATCTTCGTGGGATCCCTGACTGGGTGCGGGGCCGGGCTGAGCGAGCCGACCGCTGTTCCGCTGCCGGCTCCAACTCCCGGGGCCATGCCCTTGCCGGCACCCAGGGACGTCAGCACACAGTCGGGCAGCCCTGCGTCAGCCGGGCTCCCGGGACACTACCTTCTCCGGATCAACAACGCAGTCTCCGTTGCCGTCGCCACACCGATGGTCACTCCATGACCGCGCCAGTCGATGTTGCAGGTGACGTGACGATCCACACGACGCCCGATGCCGGAAGGGGTACCGGCATGCGTCGACTCGGCGGGACCCGCCCGAACCGATGGCTGCTCCCGGCCCTGGCCGTCGTCGGAGTTGCTCTCGTCGTGGCCGGTGGCATCCTCGCGCAGCAGAACTGGATGCATGGTGCCGCCTGGGACGGCTACACCGCCGCCCTCGTCATCGTGAGCTGCGTCGGCGGGGCTCTCGGACTCGGCGTCGGCTGGTGGTGGTGGTGGCGCGCTCCGGCCAATCCGACGGGCTGCCTGCTCTACCTTGCCGCCGCCTCAGACCGGCTGTGGACCATCGCCTACTGCTGGCGGGGATCGCGCGGGGTCAGCGAACTCACGTGGGTGGCGGTGTTCACCGAGCCCCTCCTCGCCATCATCGTGCTCAGTTGGCCAACCGGGCGCCCGAGCCGGCGCCTCGTTCGCGTCGTGACGTCGTGGGCCGTAGCCGGCGCCGTGCTCGTCTTCATCGGGGAAGTCTTCAACCGCCAGCCGAACCCCTCTCCCGAGTGGCCAAACCCGTATGAGGCCCTCTTCACTGTCCCGACGGTGTTCCGCGTCATCGACCCGATCCAGGCACTGGCAACCCAGGCCCTCCCGGCCGCCATTGTCCTGATCGTCCTGGTTCGCCGGCGTCGAGCCGTGCCACCCGCCGTTCGACCGCTGATCACACCCATCACCACCTCCGGCGTGCTCGCCTGCGGGTCGCTGCTCGTCGTGCACATCGGCTGGCAGGTGTTCGGCAGCCTGATCTTCGGCAGCGGCCCATCAACCACGGTCTGGACATTCCTCTCACTTGTCGGCATCTACTTCATGGTCGGGTTCGTCGCACTCGGGGTACTGGTCGGTGCGCGCCGCCGTCGGCGAGCCGTCTCCGTGGGTCGGCAGCACCGCGAGGTGGACTTGCGGTCCGCACCGGCAGTCCTCACTCCGTCCGCGGCTGCGGTGGCCACCACCGGCGACCCGACGGCGCTGGTCCGCTACCGGCGTCCGAACGGCACCTGGATCGACGCGGCAGGCGCCCCTCTGCCCGAGGTCGCCGCAGACCGCCGGCTCTTGCCCGTCCTGGACGAGTCGGGTTCCACGACGGCCGCGCTGGAGATCGCCTCGTCGACGCCGCTGTCACCACTGCTCGCCGATCTGGCGATCACCATCATCGCCGCGCGGTCGGCCAACGAGCGGGCCACCGCAGTCGCGGACGCCCGGCGAGCCGAAGTACGGGCCCGGTCACGTGAGCTGGTTGCGGCAACCGACAGCGGCAGACGCCAACTGGAACGCGACCTCCACGACGGGGCCCAGCAGCTCCTTGTGGGGCTCGCGCTGGCGGCGGGGCTGTCGGCGCGACGTGGTGCGCCCGGGGCGGGCGCCATCATCGACCAGATCGGTGAGGTCCGTCGCGAGATCCTCGCGCTCGTTGACCACGCCACGCCCGCGGCACTGGCCGATGGGCTCGCCGGCGCGCTGCGCGCCCTCTCCGCAATAAGCCCGATCCCCGTCCTCATCGAAGCCGAGGATGATCTGGCGGCCGATGATCCACTCGCGCTGACCCTGTACCTCGCCTCCGGCGAGGCGATAACGAACGCGGTCAAACACTCCGGCGCGAACCTGATCCGGGTACGGCTGGTCATCCAGGCGGCGGAGGTGCACCTGCGCGTCAGCGATGACGGCATCGGCGCCGTCGCGGAAGTGCCGCCCAGTATCGCCAGTCGGTTGACCGGCGTCGACGGCTCCGTCCACCTGACGAGCCCACCCCAACGCGGCACGGTGCTCGACATCCACGTGCCTCGGCCGGCCCTCCCCGTTGTGGTGACGCCATGACGCGCCCACGCCTCGACGTGGCGGCGCTGTGGGTCGTCACCGTCGTCGCCGTCGTCGCTGGCTGGACAGGGATCGTCACGCAGGTCGGCATCGATGAGGTTGACCTCGGGCAAGCCGTCTTCCTCTCCCTGTGCGCGCTGGCCGCCCCCGTTGTCGGCACGCTCATGGTGACTCGGCATCCCGATGAGCCCTTCGGCCCACTGCTGGGCTTCACCGTCCTCGCCGCGATGCTCGCCGCCTGCCGCACCGTGGACCTCGGCCCAGTGACACCGCTCGCCGGCATCGCGTCCCTGCTGACGGCGCCGTTGCCTGCGCTCGTTGTCACCCGCTACACCGCGCTGACCTTCCCCCCGCGTGCAGTACGCCTCGTGTCGCGCTCCTTCTGGGCAGCGGCATCGCTCGGCGTCGTACTCGCCCTCGTTCTCGCCCTGGGTGGGTCCGTCCCGCTGGCGCTGTGGTTCACGGCGGCGCCCGGTTTCCTCGCAGGCCCGACCATGGTTCTGCTCGTGGTGCACGCGGCACTGGTGTGCACCGGACCGCTCGTGCTCGTCAGCACCTCCGTGATCCGCCGGATGCCACGAGCATCGCGGGTCGCGGCGCGCCCCATCCTGTGGCCCGTCGCCTGCTGGGCGCTCGCGCTCACGGCCAGCGAGATCTGGGCGGTCGCATCCGCTGTGGGTCCACCCGCACGCAACCTGTCCAACGCCGATGCAACGCTCTTCATCATCCTTCCCGCCTTCTTGGTCGGAGCCATCGCAGCAGGCATCGGCTGGATCGACCTGACCGTTCGCATACCGACGTCGCCATCAGGAACCCCCGTTCCCCGCGTGAGGACCGTCAACGTCGAGCAGTACCTGTCACGGGCACTCGCCGACCCGTCGATCCGCGTCCTCTACCCGGTCGACGGCGCGCAGAGCTGGGTGAACGCCGCGGGCAGGAGCGCCTCTCCCGAGACCGGAGCAGCCGACCGCGCCACCACGGTCATCGTCCGCGGATCGCGGACCATCGGACTCATGGACCAGGACTCCGCAACCACCGCCTACCCCGACGCCGTCGAACTCGTCGCGACCGGCGCAGGTCTCATCATGGAGACCGAGCGTTTGCGAGCGTCCGCCGCCCTCGACCTGGAACAGGCCCGGCTGCTGGCGCAGCGGCTGCTCGTCGCCTCGGACGAACCACGATCTGCCCTGCGCACGACACTCGTGGACGGCCCGTTGGCAGAGCTCGAGTCGATCGCGCAAGCCCTGGCAAGTGGAACATCGGTTGTGGATGTCGTGGCCCGCATCAACGCCGTCGCCGCCGATGTCCGAGCCATCTCGCACGGAGTCCTTTCGGCATCCCTGACGGTGGGTGGGTTGCGCGCCGCTCTGGGCAGCCATCTGGTGCCGGATCGTCGGTACGCTCAGATCATCGAGATGACCACCTATCTGGCTGCGAAGGCTGACCCGTCCGCCACCATCGAGGAGACGATGGGCGATGACGGAGCGTGTTTGGTCGTCCTTACGACACCCGCCCCGGCCCTCGACGTCCGGGACCGCGTGACGGCACTCGGCGGCACTGTGTTGAATCAGGACGGTCGTTGGATCATCACTGTGCCCACCGGGCAGGACCAGCCATGACGACCACCACCCTGCTTGCCTGGCCACACGAAGCTTCCGGTCCGACGCAGGCTGTACGCGCACGCGTCGAGGATCGCGGCGGCCGGTTCCCGCATCGGGCAGGGCTGGCCCTCTTCACGGGGACCGCAGATGCCGTCGCGGCGGCCATCGAGTGGCAGCAGGCCGAGCAGGACCAGCCCGCGACGTCACTGGCGCTCCACGTGGCCGATGTGACGTATCGAGCCGATGCCCCGGAGCCCTCTTCCGTCGCGTTGGTTCGCGCACTTGCCGAGCGCGGGCATCCGGGTGACATCCTCGCCACCGAGGTCGTCCGGTTGCTCCTGCCCTCGCCAACCCCAGCCCATTGGTCGGACGGGCTTGCCACGTCGATCGGGGAGCCCCCGCAACTGGTGCACGCCATCATGTGGCCGCGGAGTGCCAGCGCCGCGCCCATCACGGTCGTCGTCGCCGAGGACGTCGCTCTCATCCGGGCCGGACTCGTGAGCCTGCTGCGGGAGGACGGCTTCGACGTCGTCGGTGAGGCCAGCAGCTACGACTCGGTGCTGGTCACCGTGCGAGCCACGCGACCGCACCTGCTCATAACCGACGTACGGATGCCGCCCGAGCAGGGAGACGAGGGGCTGCTTGCCGCCTCACTTCTGCGCACCGAACAACCAGGGCTGGCGGTGCTCGTGCTCAGCCAGTCGGTGCGGGCCAGCGCGGCCGCCAACCTGCTGACCGAACAGACGTCGGGCTTGGGGTACCTCCTCAAGGAGCGGGTCACCGCACTCGACGAATTCCTCGACGCCGCCCGCGCGGTGGCCGCTGGCGGCACTGTCATCGACCCCCTCATCACCGATGAACTCCTCGCCCGGCACCACAACCGCGACCAACTCGCTGCGCTCGCCGAGCGTGAACGCTCCGTCCTGGAACTCATGGCGCAGGGCCTGTCCAACAGCGCGATCGCCGACCGATTCACCCTGTCGGCGCGCACGGTGGAGTCGCACGTCCGCTCCATCATGACCAAGCTCGACCTGTGGGAGGACCCGGCCGGCAACCGCCGCGTCCAGGCGGTCATCCGCTGGCTCGACCAGTCCTGAGCAGGTAGCCGCTGTGCCGCTGACCCTGGGAAACTGAAAGTGCCGTTGAGGCAGTTAGAAGGCAGGCTGGAAAGCGCCTAACGCGCGAACCTCAGTGTGACAAGCTGGAACGGGCGTAATTGGAGCGCCGTAACGCTGCCCGTGGTCACAACGGCGGCCCGTGGGTTCGCCAGGGGGCGTTCCAGTAGATCCGTCTCCACGGCGTCCCCCGATTCGAACCACCGGGTCAGGTTGGCCCGCGCCCGGGATCCATGTGCTTCATAGAGACGCACGACAACGTCACTGCTACGGTCCTCGGCGAGTTTGACCGCCTCGATGACCACGGCTGGGTTATCGACGTCGAACAGGGGGGCGATGGTGTCGCGTGCAACGCCCGTCACCGTACGTACCGGCAGATTCAGCCGGTAGCCCTCTGCGATGGCCTCAGGGATCCCCGCCCCGAGCAGCAGGGATACCCGAAATTGGTGGGTGCCCTGGTCTGCCTCCGGATCGGGGTAGAGCGGGGCCCGCAGCAGCAAGAGCCGCACCTCTGTGGAGAGGTGGTCGGCGGCATCGGTCGACCGGGTGATGTCATGGCCGTAGATGGCGTCATTGGCGACCGCAACGCCATAACCCGGCTCGGCGACGTGGATCCACCGGTGTGCAACGGTCTCGTAGCGGGCAGCGTCCCAGGAAGTGTTCATCACCGTCGGCCGGTGGACGTGGCCAAACTGGATCTCGGATGCCGCGCGCTCGGCATGCAGATCGAGCGGGAACGCCAATTTGAGCATCTTCTGGCGCTCATGCCAGTCAATGGAGATGGCCATGTCGATGGCGGCACTGCCGGGTTGCAGCGTGATCTGCTCGATCATCGTCGATGAACCAAATCTGCGTGTCACGCGCACACCGGCCGGCGTGATCTCCACGCGGTCAGCACGGGTCAGATCCACCACGGTGCGCTTGTAGTTGGCGTCCAGTTCCCAGGCGTCCCACAGGGTGGGAGTGTCCCGGTGGAGTTGCAGCAGGTTGCCGCGCGCGCCGACGGGGATCAGTTCGCGGTCGGCGACCAGGTCACGCACCGAGATGAACAGGCCGTCGGCATCAATCGTCACTGCCACGAGTGCATTCCGCAGCACAATGCCCGCATCGGCTCGCTCGGCGGTCACGGCCCCCGCAGCGCTTGGCTCAGATGGCACTGGAGCCCCGCCCAACGCCGGGAGCCCGGCCTGTGCGTACGGCCCGGCATTGACCGCCAAGGTCTCATTGCCTATCCCGGCGAGCGCTCGCAGCGAGGAATTGATGAGGCCATCGAGCGTGACCGCGGCCGCTGTGTAATTGCGCTCTGCCTCGCGGTGGACCCAGGCAATCGACGAGCCGGGCAGTATGTCGTGGAACTGCTGGAGCAGCACAGTGTGCCACAACGCCTCCAACGCGTCGTAGGGGTACGCGGCGTCACTCCTGACAGAGGCTGTTGTGGCCCACAATTCCGCCTCGCGCAGCAAGTGCTCGCTGCGGCGATTGCCCCGCTTGGTGCGGGCCTGTGAGGTGTAGGTACCGCGGTGGAACTCGAGGTAGAGCTCTCCTGACCACACCGGCGGCTCCGCGTATTCGGCCGCGGCGGCCTCGAAGAAGCGCTGCGGTGTGGATAGGACGACGGTGGAGGATCCCTCAAGCGATGCCGTGCGCCGGGCGGCGGCGATCATCTCCCGGGTCGGTCCACCACCACCGTCGCCCCAGCCGAACGGGATCAACGATGTGTTCGCACTGCCCTTCTCTGCGAACTGACGTTCAGCCCGGGCAAGCTCAGCGCCGGAAATCTTTGAGTTGTAGTCGGCGACCGGTGGGAAGTGCGTGAAGATCCGGCTTCCGTCGATGCCCTCCCAGCGGAAGGTGTGGTGAGGGAAGGCGTTGGTGTCGTTCCAGGAAATTTTCTGTGTGAGGAACCATTTCGATCCGGCTGCGAGGGCGATCTGCGGGAGCGCCCCCGAGTATCCGAACGAGTCCGGTAGCCACACCTCGAGCGGTTCGACGCCGAGCTCTTCCATGAAGAATCGCTTGCCCGCGACGAATTGACGCACGAGGGCTTCACCACCGGGCATGTTGGTGTCCGACTCCACCCACATCCCACCCACTGGAACGAAGTTGCCTGCCGCGACGGCGGCCCGGACCCGCCCGAACAATTCCGGGTAGTACTCCTTCAGCCAGGCGTACTGCTGGGCGCTCGACGCCGCGAAGGCGAAGTCCGGGTTGTCCTCGATCAGGGCAAGCACATTCGAGAAGGTGCGGGCGACCTTGCGCACAGTCTCCCGCACCGGCCACAGCCAGGCGCTGTCGATGTGTGCGTGGCCCACGGCGTGCAGGCGGTGCGCACTCGCGTTCGCAGGGCTGGCCAGCACATCCGCAAGTACTCTCCGGCCAGAGAATGCAGTTCCGGACAGGTCGTCGGGGTCCAGGGCGTCGAGGCTGCGTTCAAGCGCACGAAGGATCTCCGCCCGCCGGGCACTGCTCGTCGGAAGCTGGCGCATCAGACCATCAAGCGTCCAGATGTCCTGTGTGAGCTCCCACACCACGAGGTCGCGGAGCGCGACATCCGCTCGTCCGAATGTGTAGCGAGGCCCTGCCGTTGCCGTCGCCAGGTCGCCGTCGGGCGTCGGCATGAACGTCCATTGCTGGGACAGATCGGGATTCGACGAGGCTTCGATGTAGAGGTCAATCACCTCCCCGGCGTGCACGGTGACGGGTATCCACCGATTCAGTGGCTCGATCGCTTTCACGATGACTCCGGCGGGAGTGTAGGCGGTGCCCTCGGCCTGGAACCCGGGCGTTGCAGCAGTGAACCCCAGGTCAACGACGACCTCGACGGAAACGTCGCCGGGGTCAGCGGATGTCGCACTCCAGCTCGGGGGGACGACCCCGGTCAGGTGGAACCATGTGGTTCCCCATGCACGCCCCCAGTCGGTGCCGACGGCGAACGGGGTGAACTCATGCTGCACGGCTTCAGCAAAGGGCACCGGTTCCCCGGGCGCCTCCCAGACATCGACGGCCAACGGGACAGCCGCCCGGTAGAGGGCCGGTTGGAGGCGATCCCGCACGAAACGGTCAATGCGTGCCTCCACGAGTGGGGTGTTGTCATGCATGAAAGACCTTCCGATCCACGTTGTGAAGCGATCATCCCTTGATGGCACCCGACATGGCGAAGGAACTGCCCATGCCGCGGGAGACGAGGACATAGAGCAGGATTACCGGCACCGAATAGAGCACCGAGAACGCGGCCAACTGTCCGTAGGCGATCGCGCCGTACTGACCGAAGAAGCTGTAGATGCTCACCGCCGCAGGCTGCTTACTCGGCGAGAGCAGCAGCACGAATGGCACGAAGAAGTTTCCCCAGGCCTGGATGAAGACAAAGATGAACACCACCCCGAGGCCCGGGCGCATCAACGGCACCACGATCCCTCTGAGTGCCGCCATCGCGCTGGCGCCGTCCACCCAAGCCGCCTCCTCGAGGCTGATCGGCACCGAGTCCATAAAGTTCTTGGTCATCCAGACCGCCATCGGCAGCGACGTCGCCGCCATGAAGAAAATCGTTGCGGGCATTGAATCGAGCAAGTTCAGCCTCACGAACAGGCTGTAGACAGGGACCATGATCGCGGTGATCGGCAGACAGGTGCCGAACAGGATCGCGTACATGAACGGCCTGTTGAAGCGCATCGTGTACCGCGAAAGCGGGTACGCCGCCAGAACCGAGGCCAACACGGTCACGATGGCCGCTCCGCCGGAGAGCAGCAGGCTGTTCCACAGAGGCAGGAACGTCAGGCCTGGGGTGAGAACGGCACCAAAGTTGTCCAGTGAGAAGTTGGCGGGGATCCGAGTTTCGTACGTGGCCCTCACGTCGAGGGATGCCAACACCAGCCACGCAAGCGGCAGCAGGAAACACAGTGCGATCACCACCAGCACAACATTGGAAAGGACCGCCGCTATCGACTTCCGCGGTGATGCAACGGACCGGACCGGCGAGGCGTCCGGAGTGCGGTTGGAGAGGGAAGCTGCGGGAATTCGGGCTGACATCCGTCTACGACCTTCCGGGGCGAAGAGCCCTGATGTAGACGACGGAGAATATGGCGCCGATGATGAGCATCACAGTGGCGATTGCCGTCCCGTAACCGATGTCGCCGAACTTGAAGGCCTCCTGGTAGGCCATCACCGGGAGAACCGTACTGTTGTTACCCGGGCCTCCAGCCGTCATGACCCAGATCAGCGTGAAGACGGACAGGGTCTGGAGAGTGATGAGCATCAAGTTGGTCGTGATGCTGGTCCTGATCATCGGAACGGTGATGAACCGAAGACGTTTCACGCCCCCCGCACCGTCGATCATCGCCGCCTCGGTGATCTCGACAGGCACATCGTTCAGTGCCGCGCGGTAAACCATCATCGAGAATGCGGTGCCGCGCCAGACGTTCGCGAGCACAACCGCCAGCATCGGAAAGCTGTAGAGCCAGTTGGGGCCGGTCATCCCAAGACCTGCGAGGACCTGGTTCAGCGTGCCGTCCTTGCTGAAGTAGGCGTAGGCGACGAATGCCGCGACGATCTCGGGAAGCACCCAGGCTGCAACGACGACCGTCCCGACAACTGAGGCAACAACGCGATTGGCCTGCCCCATCAGGAGTGCGATACCGAGGCCCAAGAGATTTTGGCCGATGATCGCCGAGGAAACCACGAAAACCACCGTGAGCCACAGCGAGAGTGGGAAGACCGGGTCAGCAAGGAGTTTCAGGTAATTGTCCAGGCCCACCCAGGTCGGATTCTTTGCATTGAAACCCGTCAGTGCCGCGTTGGTGAACGACCCGTAGAACGACCAGAACACTGGGCCCGCCAGGAAGATCGCGAGCAGAACGACGGCTGGTGCGAGGGGCAGGATGCGGACCAGCGTCCGGGAGCGGTGATGACGAGGTCCGGATCCTTGCGGTTCCGGCCCTCGCACCATCGGACTCGGTGTGGACGCGAATGCGTCAGCAGCCATCTTGGCTACTTCTTGGTCACATTGTCGGCTCCCACGATTCCCTCGACCGCCTTGTCATATGCAGCCGCAGCCTCATCGACGCTCTGTTGCCCGGTGATGACCGCTTCAGTTGCAGCCTGGATCTCCGCTGAGATCTTCGGGTAGTCCGACGTCGCTGGGCGGTAGTGGGTGAAGTCCACCAGTTTTGTCACGTCGGCAACGAACGGGTTCGCGGCGAGGTACGAAGGGTCGGAGGCGACATCCTTTCGAACGGCGATCTGGGAGTTGTTGATGGCGTACCAGAGGGCGTTCTCCTTGTTCAGCGCGACGGTGATGAACTCAAAGGCGAGGTCTGCACTCTTCGTTTTGGCACCGACGGCAAGAGTCCACCCACCGGACATGCTCACGCCACCCGGGGCTTCGCCCTTCTGCGTCGGGAAGGCTGCCACGCCCATGTCGTCGGCGTACCCGGGCCATGCGTATGATCCGCCCTTTAGCCAGAATGACGGAGCGTACGATCCCTCGACCGTTCCCCCGATCTTGCCTTGTGGGAACAACTCACCGAAGATCTTCTTCCACACGTTGGGATCGAGCGCCTCTGACGGGTCAACCGCAAGCTTCTCCTTGTACAGGGTTTGCAGGAATGTCAGTGAATCCTTGAACCCCTGTGAGCCGACAACCCATTTTTTCTCGCTCTCGTTGTACAACGGTGAGTCCCCGGTGCCGTAGAGCAACTCGAAGAAACTCTGCATCACGGTGCCCTCGCCGGTGCCCTTGCCGGCGTACATGTTGAACGGGACCACTCCGGGTTCGGCCTTCTGGATCGTACGGGCGGCCTCAAGGACGTCGTCCCACGTCTTCGGTTGCCACGGCACGGCGATCCCTGCCTTGGTCAGGACGGGCTTGCTGTACCAGATGGCGCGGGTGTCCGTGCCGAGCGGAATCGCGTAGATACTGCCGTCGTCGCCCTTGCCTGCTGCCTTCGCGCCGTCGATGAAGTTCGACCAGTCGTCCCAAGTGGCTAGGTGACTGTCGAGGTTCAGGATGTATCCGGCATCAACATCCGAACGAAGTCGAAACGTGTCCTCGTAGAAGACGTCAGGGGCGGTCTCCGCGGATTGTTGTGACAGAGCGAGCTTGGTCGAGTAGTCGTCGTCATTGGCCTGGATCGGTTGCAGGTCGACCGTGACGCCTTTGTGCGCTTTTTCAAACTCGGGCTTGATCTTGGTGAAGAGGGTGTCGAGGGCCGTGAACGAATCTGTCTTCTCGTACACGATCTTCAACGTCGTCGGGCCACCATCACTGGGAGAATTCGTTGTGCCAGAATCACTGGGAGATGGGGAACACCCGACCATCCCAACCATCACCGCGACCGCCAGAACCGAGACGGCGAGTTTCGTATTGCCACGCATTGGTGCTCCTTTGCTCCATCTGCTGGTCGCCACGTCACGGTGGCGACGGCGGTGCGCGCAGGAAACCACGAGCACCGTGGCATAATGATAATTCCAAAAAAGCAAACGGGGAAAGGTTTGCCGAATTTGATGCGATGGGGCCATGGCGTGAAGATGGCTGAGGCGAAATCCTCGGACGAACATGTATATCTGTTCTGAAACCATGCAGAGTTTCCATTTCGCCCCTTGGTGAGAAGGAGCGACCCCGCAGCAAGGGGTTGTTTGTCGTGCTTTGGCCGCAGGAGAGCGCGAGGCTGGTTCACAGGTGACTGGGTGGAACGGATCTCGGGCGACGCCTACAACCTCACCTCCAGCGGTCAGTGGTCGATCGACGCCGAAACATCCGCCCCGCGCACCCCGCTCTTCGCCATCGCGGATGCCCTCATGATCGCGGCGGCGGTTGTCGCATGCTGCTGCCGCCACCATCGGTGGTGATGACTCAGAGATCACGACCTGAGATCAACGTCTGCCACCCGTGCAACCAACGCCGGCGCAGCACACACCCCGCCACGTCCAAGCTTGAGCCTCAATCACAGAGGCCTCATGAGTGCGACCTCGATCGCATTTCGTGGTGACGGTGACTTGTTAGACTTCCGGACTACCGACAGCCTGTCGTCGTCACCATCACAGCAGAGATGGTTCCGCTGATCCCGAGTGAGGTTTTCCCGATGATTCAGCGCAATCTCGGTTCCCGTTCAGTCAGTGCGATTGGTCTTGGCGGCATGCCAATGTCGATCGAGGGTCGCCCGGATGAGGCGCGATCCGTAGCCACGATCCATGCCGGGTTGGATGCGGGTGTCACCTTGATCGACACCGCCAACTCCTACCATCTGCACGCCGATGAGGTCGGCCACAACGAGGCGTTGATTGGCCGCGCCCTGAAGACCTATGGCGGCGACACGTCGGAGGTCCTGATTGCCACCAAGGGTGGGCATTTGCGTCCCGGCGACGGCAGTTGGACTCTGAACGGGCGCCCTGAGTACCTGAAGGCGGCCGCGAAGGCATCGGCCAAGCGATTGGGCGTCGAGGCAATCGGGTTGTACCAGTTCCACCGGCCCGACCCGAGCGTTCCCTACGCCGACTCCGTCGGTGCCATCCGCGATCTGCTCGATGAGGGTGTCATTCAGCTGGCCGGCGTCTCGAATGCCAGCGTGGAGCAGATCGATGAGGCCAACGAGGTGCTTGGCGGCCGGCTGGTCTCGGTGCAGAACCAGTTCTCGCCCGCCTTTCGCTCGAGCCTCGCAGAGTTGGAGCACTGTGAGGAGCTGGGCATCGCCTTCCTGCCGTGGAGCCCACTTGGGGGCATCCGTCACGCCGCCGCCCTGGGCAGCCAACACGCAGCGTTCGCCACCGTCGCTGCGAGCCACGGCGTGAGCCCGCACCAGGTCACCCTGGCCTGGGAGCTTGCGCTGGCTCCCATCGTCATCCCAATTCCGGGTGCCTCACGTCCGGCAAGC
>JBDSRF010000078.1:0-12425 GCA_039929445.1 Arachnia sp.
ACTGGTTGATGAAGATGCACGTGGTGTTGGAGGTCTTCAGCGCACCCGTCATCTTGCGCAGGGCTTGGCTCATGAGGCGGGCCTGCAGACCGACGTGGGAGTCACCCATCTCGCCCTCGATCTCGGCGCGCGGTGTCAGGGCGGCCACGGAGTCGATGACCACCAGGGCAATCGCGCCGGAACGCACCAGGGTGTCGGCGATCTCCAGCGCCTGCTCACCGTTGTCCGGCTGCGACACCAGCAACTCGTCGGTGTCGACACCCAGCCGCTGCGCGTACGACGGGTCGAGCGCGTGCTCGGCGTCGATGAACGCGCAGATGCCGCCGCCCGCCTGGGCGTTGGCGATGGCGTGCAGGGCGACGGTGGTCTTTCCGCTGGACTCGGGCCCGTAGATCTCCACCACGCGGCCGCGGGGCAGACCCCCGATGCCGAGCGCCACGTCCAGAGCCACCGAGCCGGTGGGGATGATGTCGATGGGCAGGCGCGTGCTCTCACCGAGTCGCATCACCGACCCCTTGCCATGCTGCTTCTCAATTTGGGAGAGCGCCGCCTCCAGCGCCTTGGAACGATCCGCTACGGCCATGGTTGCCCTTCCTGTGCGACCACGTACCCGCGGTCGATGCTTGATGTTGTTCTCTACTGTAGGAACCGGGACTGACACATCCCCACACGCACCTGTTGTGCTGTGGAGAAGATGACGCAGCCCTCCGTCACGAACACATCCTACGCGAACACCTGTTCGAATGTCGCGCGACACGCCTCAGCGCATATTCCCCGGAAGTTCGAGGTGGCTCCACACGGCCCGCCAGATCCTCTTGCATGGCAGCCCCGCGGTCAGGGCCTCCGAGACCGTCCGGCCGGAGAGCTCGGCGAGCACCACCTGATCTGCCCACACACGGCTGTATCCCTCGGGCAGAACCTCGCCCATCCTTGACCACAGCTCTGCTTCTCGCACGGGAAAAGGGTAGCTCCCATATGTGGACCACATGACCAGCGCTGACCTGCGCACCCCTAGACTGTGCACGAAATTGCGCAATGATTGCGCACACGCTCGCCATGAGGGGGTCATTCAGTTGAATGCCGCGGCAACACCTTCCCACAAACGATCAGATCGCATGATGGCACTGCTGGCCCTGCTGAACGATCGCGGTCAACTCCCGCTGTCCTTCCTGGCCACAGAGCTCCACGCCTCCGAGGCGACCATCCGTCGCGATGTTGCCGTTCTCGCGTCACAGGGGTTGCTGGACCGCACGCATGGCGGGGCCCGCCCCGCCAAGGGGACGCATGAGCTTCCGGAGCGACTCCGGGGCAGCCGCAACCCGGACGCCAAGACCCGCATCGCCATCGCCGCGGCCCACATGATCCCCGAGGGAAAGCACGCCATCGGCCTGACGGGTGGCACCACTGCAGCATCCGTGCTGCGGGCGCTGGCCTACAGGGACGACCTCACCATCATCACCAACTCGCTGACCATCGGGATGGAGGCCGCGGAGCAGGGGCAGGCCCGCGTGCTCATCGCCGGGGGGGTCCTGCGCTCCAACTCGCTCGAACTGGTGGGGTCGCTGGCGGAGGCAACCCTGCGACTGGTCAACGTGGGCACCGCGATCGTGGGAGCCGACGGCATCAGCTCAGTGGGGGGTCTCACCACCCACGACGACATCGAGGCTCGAACCAATCACACCATGATTGAACGCGCACAAAGGGTGATCTGCGTCGCAGACTCAAGCAAGATAGGCCACGTCACCCTGTCGAAGATGGCGGACCTCAGCGAGATCGACGTGCTGATCACCGATGCGGGCGCCCCCCCGGAGGAGATCGCCCGCATCCGGGACGCAGGCGTGGAGGTCCACATCCTGCCGTCCGTGGTCAACGGGGCGTAATCCGAGGACTTACGCCGCCAGCGCGATCCTTCGCGGCTGGGGTGCGCTGGCGATCTCCATTTCGGCGACCTTCTGGCTCACCAGCTGCAGGACCTGCGACAAGGACGAGCCCAGCGCCCTGCTGATGGAGTAGAGCACTTCGCTGGAGGCTTCCTTGCAACCACGTTCGATCTCGCTGAGGTAGCCCAGGCTGACCATGCTGGCGACAGACACCTCGCGCAGCGTCATGCCCGCTTCCAGTCGCAGAGTGCGGAGGGTTTCACCCATGGCCTTGCGGATCAGAATCGTCGTCACTTTGCACCTGCCAGTCCGCAGGCCCCATGCCTGCTCCATCCATCACAACGCCGCGTCGGGGACATGTATTCCCGCCGGGCGCGACGGGGATCACTGCACGCGCAGACACATCTGGAGGGCATGCTCGATGGCCTGCTCCCGGATGCTCTCCCTGTCGCCCTCGAAGTGTTTCAGTTCCGTGTACTGGGGTCGCGGGGACATGCCCATGCTGGGGCCCACGAGCGCGAACCAGACGGTGCCGACCTTCTCGCCGTCGGTCTCGGTGGGGCCGGCCACACCCGTGGTGGCCACGGCCCAGTCGGCGTCGCAGCGGTTCTGGGCCCCGAGTGCCATCTGGATGGCGGTGAGTTCGTTGACGACGCCCTCGGTGTCCACGAGTTCCTCGTCGACACCGGCCAGAGAGGTCTTCAGGTCCCGTGCGTAGGTGACCAACGCTCCGCGGAACACAGCCGAGGCGCCGGGAACGGCGGTGATGGCGGCGCCCAGTCCCCCACCCGTGAGCGACTCGCAGGTGGCGAGCGTCACCGAGCGGTAGGTCATTACTTTGACCAGTTCTTCTGCTGCTTCCAAGGCCATGGCCATCAGCTCCTTCACAACGACGTGGTGGTGCGACTGTATCGGGAGTTGGCGATCACTTCCGGCGTGTGCCGGCAGCGATGGCATCGCGCCGGATCTTCAGGGCCGAGCGGATGTAGTCCGCGCCCGTCAGCAGCGTCAGCGCCAGCGCCGCCCACATGATCACCTGCGCCACCACCGACAACCACACCGGAAGATTCTGCAGCCCCAGCAGGTAAATCGACAGGGCCACGGACTGGGTGACGGTCTTCAGCTTGCCGCCCCTGTTGGCGGCCATGATGCCGTACTTGGCGATGGCGGCCCGCAGCCACGTGATGCCCCACTCGCGCAGCAGGATCAGGACGATGATGATCCAGCTCAGTTCCGGGCGGTTGTCGTACTGGAGAATGCCCAGGCTGACGAACGCGGCACCGGTGAGAGCCTTGTCGGCGACGGGGTCCCACAGCTTGCCGAAGTCGGTGACGAGGTTGTACTTGCGGGCGATGTGCCCGTCGGCCAGGTCCGTGAGGATGGCCAGAACGAACACCGCGGTGGCGGCCACGCGCCACCCGAAGTCGTCGGGATGGGTGAACAGCACCACCAGGAAGATCGGCACCATGATGATCCGCAGCACCGTCAGGGCGTTGGGCACGTTGAAGTTGCTGGGCCCGGCTGGTGTGGTCATCGGGTCTCCCCCTCCAGATCAATGCCGATGGCGTCGACGTAGGTGACGGGCACCAGGTCGCCCACGGCGAAGGTTATCCCCGGGATGGTCACGAGGCCGTCGGTCTCGGGGCCCTGATGGGGGCCGCGACCCACGGCGTCGCCGTCGATGTTGTCCTCCACGAGCACCACGGCGCTGTCGCCGATCCGCTCTGCCGCCCTCGACTCGCAGACCTCGATGGAGACGTCGGCCAGCATGGCCCGTCGCTCCTCGATCTCGCCGGGGGCCACGTGGTCCGGGAGGGTCTCCCCCTCGGTGCCGTCCTCGTCCGAGTAGGCGAAGACCCCAAGTACGTCCAGGTTGGCGTCGATGATGAACTGGCGCAGGATGTCGACGTCGGCCTGGGTCTCCCCGGGGAAGCCGGCGATCACATTGCTGCGGATCCCGGCATCGGGTGCCACGGCGCGGATCTTCTCGAGGATGGACAGGAACGAGTCGGGGTCACCGAAGCGACGCATCCGGCGCAACACCTGCGGGGCGGCGTGCTGGAACGACAGGTCGAAGTACGGCACCACCTTGGGGGTGTGGAGCATGGCATCCAGCATCGAGGGCCGGATCTCGGCGGGCTGCAGGTAGGACACGCGGAGCCATTCCAGCCCGTCGATGGCGGCCAGCTTGGGAAGGAGCGCCTCCAGGCTGGCCTGGTTGCTGAGGTCCTTGCCGTAGCTGGACGTGTTCTCCGACACCAGGAACAGCTCCTTGACGCCCTCCTCCACGAGCCAGCGGGCCTCGGCGACGACGTCGTCCATGGGGCGGGACAGGTAGCTGCCACGGAACATGGGGATGGCGCAGAACGAGCAGCGCCGGTCGCAGCCGGACGCGATCTTCAGTGGCGAGCTGGGCCCGGAACCGATGCGGCGGCGCCACGCGCGCGGCCCGCTCGCAGGCGCCAGCCCGTCCGGTACGGCGTGGCCGGGCACGGCGACGCTGGATGCGGCCGCGGGGCGGGCCGACGGCGACAGCGGCAGCAGCTTGCGACGGTCGCGCGGGATGTGGGACTCCGGCCGCTGGCCAGCGAGGATGCCGCGCAGCTTGTCGGCGATGTCGGCGTAGTCGTCGAATCCGAGCACGGCGTCCGCCTCGGGCAGTTCCTCCGCCAACTGCACCCCGTAGCGCTCGGCCATGCAGCCCACCGCCACGACGGCGCGGGTGCGCCCCGAGACCTTCAGGTCGGCCGCAGCCAGCAGCGTGTCGATGGAGTCCTTCTTGGCCTGCTCGACGAAGCCGCACGTGTTGACCACCACGGTCTCCGCTTCCGCCGCCTCGTCCACGAGTTCGAAGCCACCCTGTTCCAGACGGGCGGCCAACTCCTCGGAGTCGACGTCGTTGCGGGCGCATCCGAGGGTGGAGATGTGGACCTTGATCGCGTGTTGTGTGGCAGTCATCGTGTGCACCAGTATCCGCTATCCGGCGGCAAGGTTCGCCAACACCTCATCCAGATCGTCCAGTTTGACGAGCACGTCACGCGCCTTGGAGCCCTCGGAGGGGCCGACGATGCCGCGGCTCTCCATGATGTCCATGAGTCGCCCGGCCTTCGCGAAGCCCACCCGCAGCTTGCGTTGCAGCATGGAGGTGGAGCCCAGCTGGAGTTCGACGACGAGGCGGGCGGCGTCCAGCACCAGCTCGAGGTCGTCGCCGATGTCGTCGACAACCTTCCTCTCCGCCACCACTGCCGTGACGTCATCCCGGTACGTGGGCTGGAGCTGTTGCGTCACGTGGGCCACGATGTCGCGGATCTCCGCCTCGTTGACCCAGGCACCCTGCACCCGGACAGCCTTGCCGGTGCCGATGGGCAGGAACAGGGCGTCGCCCTTGCCGACGAGCTTCTCGGCGCCGGGCTGGTCCAGGATGACCCGTGAGTCCGTCATGGACGACGTGGCGAACGACAAGCGGGACGGCACGTTGGCCTTGATGAGTCCGGTGACCACATCCGTGGAGGGGCGCTGCGTGGCGAGCACCAGGTGGATGCCGGCAGCACGCGCCAGCTGCGTGATCCGCACCACCGACTCCTCCACGTCGCGCGGCGCCACCATCATGAGGTCGGCGAGCTCGTCGACCACCACGAGCAGGTAGGGATACGGGCTCAGCACCCGCTCGGAGCCCTCGGGCAGCTTCACCTGCCCGGCGCGAACGGCCTTGTTGAAGTCGTCGACGTGACGGAACCCGAACGCGGCGAGGTCGTCGTAGCGCATGTCCATCTCACGCACCACCCAGGCCAGGGCCTCGGCGGCTTTTTTGGGGCTCGTGATGATGGGTGTCACCAGGTGCGGGATGCCCTCGTAGATGTTCAGCTCGACGCGCTTGGGGTCCACCAGCAGCATCCGCACCTCATCCGGGGTGGCCCGCATGATGATCGAGGTGATGAGCGAGTTGATGAAGCTGGACTTGCCGGAGCCGGTGGCCCCGGCCACGAGAAGGTGCGGCATCTTGGCCATGTTGGCCACCACGAAGCCCCCCTCGACGTCCTTGCCGAGCCCCACCGTCAACGGGTGGTGGTCGTTGCGGGCGCGGTTGGAACGGAGAACGTCGCCGAGGCTGACCACCTCCTTGTCCGTGTTCGGGATCTCGATGCCGATGGCGGACTTCCCGGGGATGGGCGTCAGGATGCGGATCTCGTTGCTGCCCACGGCGTAGGCGATGTTGTCGGCCAGCCCGGTGACCTTGCTGACCTTGATGGCGGAACCGAGCTCCACCTCGTAGCGGGTGACCGTCGGCCCGCGGGAGTAGCCCGTGACGCGGGCGTCGATCTCGAACTCGTTGAGTGTGTCGGCCAGCTGACGCACCACCTTGTCCGACGCCTCGGTGCGGCTCTTGGGCTTGGTGCCGGGCGCCAGCATGGCGTCGGAGGGCAGTTCGTAGACGATGTCGCCGGTGAGCTGCATCTGCTCCCCGCGGTGGGGCTCCGACGAGTGGACGGGCGGGGCGAGCGCGGCAGGTTCCTGCGCCTCCACGCGGCGTCCGGCCGGTGCCTTGCGGGGTGAGGCGGCGGGCTCGGCCACGGGGGCCACGTCGCTGTCGTGGTCCCACTCGTCGTGCAGGTCTCCGGAGTCCTCCACCAGAGGCGTGTCGTAGGGCACGTCCACTCCCAGCGCGAGCTTGTCCTGCCTCGGTTCCGGCTTCTCCACCAGGGTGCCCACGGCGCGTCGGACACCCTCGATGATCTCGCGCAGCGGCCTGCCGATGACCAGCAGGGTGCCGCCCAGCGCGACGAGAACCAGCAGCGGGACGGCCGCCCACGGCGGGACCAGTTGCGTCAACAGCGTGGAGGACAGCATCCCGAGGATGCCGCCAGCCCCACGGAGTGCGGTCATGTCGTCGGCCTGCGGGATCCCGTTGACGATGTTGATGATGCCGAGCACGCCGAAGAGGATGAAGATCCACCCCATCGACGTCCGCGGTGCGACATCCACCTCGGACGGGTGGCGCATCACGCGCCAGGAGCCGAAGAGCAGCACGGCCGGCACGGCGATGGACAGGGAGCCGAACACCGTGGTGGTGGCGATGCCGATGGCGGATCCCAGGCCACCGGGCAGCGCAAACCACAGCCGCAGCGACACCAGCACGCCGAGCACCAGCATGAACAGCGCGACACCGTCGCGTCGCTGCCCGGGCTCCACGTCCGCATCCGCGCCGCCGAAGCCGCGCGCGACGTGCCCGATGCCACGGGCGATGCCGTTCCAGACCGCTGCCATGCCGCGACCGATGAGGACCAGCACGCCCGGTCCCTGGCGGGGCGGCGCCGCTGTCCTACCGGCCGCCGGCTTCCTGGCCGGCGGAGACTTCTTCGCGGGCGCCGGCTTCCTGGCGGGTGGCTTCTTTGCGGGGGCCGGCTTTCTGGCCGGCGACGGTTTCTTGGCTGTGGAGCCGGTACGACTCGCCGCCCCCTGCTTGCTCGGGGGTTTTTTGGTGGTCGTGGAACTAGCAGCCCGCGACGAAGCCGTCGAGGTACTGGAGTTCCGCGTTGGGGAAGTTCCGCGGGACGCCATGCTTGGCACCTTAACCCACACCGGCGGTGATTCCCCGGACCCCACTCCGCGGAAACAGCAGCTCAGCGGGCGAAGTGATCCCAGCCGGCAGCGCCCTCCCAGGCCTGACCGTCGACGGTGAGCCCCGCACCTTCCAGCACGGAACCCACGCGGGACCAGCCCTGCGGCAGTGCCACCTCGGCGGGGAAGGTGGCCACGAGCGCGTGGTCCTCGCCGCCGGCCAACACGAAACCCCACGGCGATTTGCCTGTGGCGGCGCACACACGGGCGATGGCGTCGGAGACGACGAACTGATCGGTCTCCAGGTTGACTGCCACGGCGGAGGCCTCCGCGAGGTGGCCGAGGTCAGCCAGCAGACCGTCAGAGACGTCCATCATGGCGGTGGCGCCCGAGGCGGCCGCCACCCGGCCCTGCCCGTAGGGGACGGTGGGACACTGGTGCTCCACCACGAGTTCCTTCGGGGAACCGAAACCGCGCTGCAGGACGGTCAGTCCCGCCGACGACCAGCCCAGCCGACCACACACGGCCACCTGCTCCCCGGGAGTGGCGCCGCAGCGTCGGACCGGGGGTTGCCCGCGCAGTTCCCCCATAGCCGTGACGCAGACCACGATGATCTCGGAGCGCGACAGGTCGCCGCCCACCAGTGACACCCCCGCCCGGGAGCACTCATCGCGGACACCGGCGGAGAACTCGTTCACCCACGACTCCTCGAGCCCGGCGGGCAGCGCCAGCGCCACGACGACGCTGGTGGGGACGGCCCCCATGGCCTCGACGTCCGAGACGTTCACGGCGATGGACTTGCGGCCCAGCTGGAAGGGTGTGGTCCAGTTGCGGCGGAAATGGACGCCCTCCACGAGCATGTCGGTGGTGACCGCCACATCGCCGTCCGTGCGCAGCACTGCGGCGTCGTCGCCCGGACCGAGGATGGTGGTCGGGGACTGTTCCAGGTCCGCGGTGATGCGGCGGATCATGTCGAACTCCCCGGCGGCCATCAGCGCAGACCCACGGGACGCAGGAGCGCCAACTCGATGAGGCGCCCCACCAGCTCGGGATACGTCATGCCGCTGTGCTGCACCAGCTTGGGGTACATGGAGATCTCCGTGAACCCGGGCATGGTGTTGATCTCGTTGATCCAGACCCCACCGCCGTCGGCGGCGGCAAACACGTCGACGCGCGCCAGGCCCTCCGCCCCGACGGCGTTGAAGGCACGCTTGGCCACGATCTGAATCTCCCGGGACAGTTCGTCGGGGATGACCGCCGGGATGTCGAGTGCCGCCTGGTCGTCGGCGATGTACTTGGCCTCGAAGTCATAGAACCCGTCCTTGGCCAGCACCCGCACCTCCCCGACGGCGGAGGCGTCGCAGCCACCCTCCACGGCCGGGTTCGCCAGGACGGCGCACTCCAGCTCGCGGGCGCCCACGAAGCCCTGCTCGATGACGATCTTGGGGTCGTGCGCCTGGGCGGTGGCGATGGCAGCAGCCAGCCCGGCGGCTTCCGTGACCCGGCTGATGCCCAGGGACGACCCGCCGCGGGCCGGCTTCACGAACACCGGGAACTGGAGCGCGGACGCCTCCGCCAGTACCCGGGCGGGGTCGTCAGTCCACTGCTGGGCCGTGGCGACGACGTAGGGCCACACGGGCAGGCCGGCGGCCTCGAAGGCCACCTTCATGTGGTGCTTGTCCATGCCGATGGCGCTCGCCGCAACACCGGAGCCCACGTAGCGAATCCCCATCATCTCGAAGAGGCCCTGGATGGTGCCGTCCTCCCCGAAGGGACCGTGGAGCAGTGCGAAGGCGACGTCGACGCCGTGGATGTCCAGCAGTTCGCCGCCGTTGCGGGACGCCACCTCGCATCCCGAGGCGCCCACCATCCAGACGGCGTCGTACTCACCGTCCTGGACCTCCGGCACCCGGTTGTCGACCACCCTGTAGTTCGCGACAACCTCCAGGGGGACCTTCGTCCAGCGGCCCTCGCGGGTGATGCCGACGGCGACCACGTCGAAGCGCTCGCGGTCGACGGCCCGCAGCACGCTGGCTGCCGTGAGGCAGGAGACCCCATGCTCCGGGGACTGGCCACCGAAGATGAGTGCCACCCTGATCCGGGCCCGCTCCGCCGTCGTTTCTTCCACTGTTTCGTCCCCTCGGCAAGCCGTGCTGATGATCGCGGTCAGCCTACTGGGCGGTTCCCACAATCAACGCTTCTGGGGCACCCGGGCGCCGACACGCATGTCCCACCGGTCCTCGGGTGCATGCTCCTCGCGGAGCTTTTCCACGAGGACCACCACGGCGTCCATGATGGCGACCGTGGCCAACTCCAGCGTTTCCGGGGACGGGTCCCCTCCGTCGGTGCGGAACCTGTCGAGGTCCACGGCCTCCCCCGCCAGCACGTGGACGGGGCGACGGCGCAGGCTGAAGAGCCTGCCCCACTCGATGGTGGGCCCGCCCAACACCTTCTCGGCACCGATCTGGCCGACCGGGATGACCGGGACCCCCGTGGTCAGGGCCAGTGTCGCAGCGCCACGGCGGCCGGCCATGGGCCATCCGTCGGGGTCCTTCGTAATGGTGCCCTCGGGGTACATGGCCACCATGAGCCCCTCCAGGAGGGCCTCCTTGGCGAACTTGAGCGACTGCTTGGCGTCCTTGGTGTTCCGGAGCACGGGGATCTGGCCGCACTGACGCGCCACCCATCCCAGCACTGGGGTCTTGAAGATCTCCGACTTGCCCAGGAACCGTGGCCACCGGCCGGACCAGATGAGGAACTCCCCCAGCACCAGCACGTCGTAGTTGCTGATGTGGTTGGCCACCACGAGGACGCCGCCGTCGGCGGGAATCAGGTCACGCCGCGACCAGTGTCGTTGCGTGAGCAGCGGCGCGACCACTCGGACGGCGCGCACGAGTGTCCGGTACACCCATGGCGCTTTCTCCTGGTTGACCTTGCGCAGCGGCAGCCGCCATGGCTTGTCGGCGTGGGGCCGGCTCATCTCATGCATGGCGACAGCCTAGGGGGTCAGCATGCCCGCGTCGGCGGCCCGTGGATCTCCGGCGCGGACCAGAACCACCATGCCCGGCAGGCACGAGATGGTGGCCAGGAGTCCGTAGGCCGTTGCCGTGGCGACGGCATGGTCCCCGGCCACCGAGAGAACCGGTGCCAGCACCCCGACACCGAGTTCGCGCACACCCCACCCACCGATGCCCAGAGGGACACTCATGGACGCCAGGCCGACGATGGCCAGCACCGGCACCACTGGCCCGCCCAGCGCCCGCATGGCCGTCAGGTACAGGGCGACCAGGGCCAATACCCCCAGCACCGAGGACCCCCAGACGAGGGCGCTGCGCATGACCCCGAGGCCACGCATGCACCGGAGTGCGATGACCAGGCACGCGAGCGCAATGACGGCCGCCGCGGCTGCCCACTGGATCGATTGCCCCTGCAGTGTCACGGCTGCCACGGCGAAGAGGACGGTGGTGGCCGACAGTCGTTCGGCACCCACCGCCACGAGCGGCGATGTCCAGCGCTGGTCGCCGCTGTCGCGGTGCACGGCGACGCGTGCGGCGTCGCCACCCAGCCCGCCGGGCAGCACCATGTTCCCGAAGCCGGAGGCGTAGCAGTCAGCCAGGGCCCGCCGAAACGTCAGCCCGATGCCCCGCTGCCCTGCCAGGATGCGCCAGCGGAGCGCCTGCGCGGACGTCGCCACGAGCCCGGCCAGGAGCGCAGCACCGACGGTGGTGGGGCTCAAGACCGTCCAGCCGTCCAGGAGTGCCCGGGAACCGACGAGGCGTGCAGCAAGCGCGAGCAGGAGCAGGCTCACCGACAGCATGGCGAGGCGTCGCAGCCAGGTACGACGCCTGCCCGAGGCGCGGCTGGTCACGTCCCGGCGTGTACGTCGTCCGCCTCGCTCCAACAAGTGGGTCTCCCGTCGTTGTCCACGTCCACGGTCGGGTTCCAGCGTACTGAGGGGCCGAATACGGCTGTGGCTGCGACGTCAGACTTCGTGGACCGGCCGCGGGACGGGAGCCAGCAGCGGATCCTCCAGGCTCTTCCCGCTCCTGCGGAGGTGGAGCGTGTAGACGGCGAAGGCCACGAGTGCAGCGACACCGCCCCCCAACACCCACGCGGCAGGCAACGAACCGAGCACGACGCCCCTGAACGGGAGCCCGAGGGCAACCAGGGCGGCAAGGACCAGGGCAAAGCCTGCGCCGGCGAGCACCACGTGCTCCACCACGAACCTCAGGAGGCGCTCACCGAAGGCGAATACCAACGCCATGGCGATCACAGTCGCCAGTGCGCTGACAACGGAGGCGAGGTTGATCTGCGCCGCCGTTCCGAGCACCTGCGCGATTCCACCCTCGAGGATGAGCCACGCGCCGCCGGTGACCAGGAGTAGTTGTACCCAGGTCCTCGCCAACTGTCGGCCGGTCCAGGGGGATGCATCCGGTAGTTCCAGCGCCTTGGCGTACGCAACAGCCGACCCGAAGGCGTCCCGGGCGCTCGTGCCGCTCTCCCCGCAGTGCGCCTCGACCTCCACCAGTGCGTCAGCAATGGCGCGGCCGGTGACTCCCTGCAGTCGCAGTTCCATGACGAAGTCGTCACGCCAGGTCGCGTCCACACTGGGCGCGAGTACGTCCAGATCGTCAGCTTTGCTCATTTCGTGCTTCCTTTCGCTGCGCCAGGCGCGAGAGCCTGATCCGTGATGGCGGCGAATCGTCGCCATTGATGCGACTGCTCCGCCAGTTCCGCCGCTCCACCTTGGGTGAGCGCGTAGACCTTGCGGCCGGGGCCCCCCTCCCCCGCCATCCATTCGGCCGTGAGGAACCCGTCGCGCTGGAGTCGGTTGAGGATGGGGTAGAGGGTCCCGCCCCCCACGGTCCCGAGCCCCATCTCCTCGAGCCTGGTGGCGATCGCATAGCCGTGCGCCGCTTCACGTTCCACGGCCCGCAGGACGCAGAGCGGCAGGGGGCCGCGAAGCCACTGTGGCGGCCAGGACTC
>JBDSRF010000079.1:0-10759 GCA_039929445.1 Arachnia sp.
GTCTCAGGAACGGAAGTGTTGTACTCGTGACCCCCACCACCCCCCGTGATCAGGCCGCCGAGCCCGGCCTGCCCAGCCGCATCGGCGCCGTCCTGTTCGACATGGACAACACGCTGGTGGACTCCGAACACGCCTGGTTCGAGGCCACCGCGGACCTGTGGCGCCACGCCGGCAGCCAGCCCGAGGGCGTCGGCGTCCTCGGCGGCACCGTCGCCGACGTCATCAGGGAATTTCTTGACGCGCACCCGGACGCCGACCCGGAGCCCGTGGAACAGCGTTTCATGGAGTTCCTGCACCACCGCCTCGCCGACGGCGTGGTGACCATGCCCGGGGCGGAGGACCTGCTGACCCGGCTGGCAGCCATCCTGCCGGTGGCCATCGCCTCCAACTCCCCCAGCGCAGTCGTGCGCGACACCGTGGACCGCATGGGATGGACAACGCTGTTCACCGTGGCCGTCGGCACCGAGGACGTGGCCGAGGGCAAACCTGCCCCCGACCTGTACCTGGCTGCGGCCAGGGCCTGCGGCGCAGCACCGGAGACCTGCGTGGTGATCGAGGACTCGCCCATGGGCGCCGCCGCCGGGCGCGCGGCCGGCGCGTTCGTCCTCACTGTGGGTGCCGTCGCCGCCGGCCACGGCCACCTCAACATCGACTCGCTGACGGATCCGCGGATCCTCGCCTGGACCCCGGAGCACCAGTCATGACCCTCATCCCCACCCCCCGCCACATGGAAACGCGCGACGGCGACGTGGCACTCGGACCCGTGGTCCACGTCCACGGCGGCGGAAACGCCGCGCTGGTGCTCGCCGAGCGGCTCGCCATCGCTGCGGGGCTGCGGGTGGAGGCTGCGACTCTTGCGTCGGAGGCGACCATCTCGTTCAGCATCGACGAGACCATGGGCAGCGAGGCCTACCGCCTCGACGTCGACGACGCCATCCACATCACCTCCGGCGACGAACGTGGCGCCGGCTGGGCAGTCCAGACCCTGCTGCAACTGTTGCCGGCCGAGGTCCACGGGCCCGGCCCCATGGAACCCGACACCATGCGCGTTCCGCGGCTGCTCATCGACGACGCACCGCGCTTCGGCTGGCGCGGCTCCATGCTCGATGTCGCACGACACTTCATGCCCATGGAGTACGTGCTGCGCCACCTCGACGCCATGGCCATGCACAAGCTCAACGTCCTGCACCTGCACCTCACCGACGACCAGGGCTGGCGGCTTCCCGTCGCCGCCTACCCGCTGCTCACCGAGGTCGGCGGCTGGCGTCCGGGCACGCTACCGGGCCACCAGCCACCACCGGACGAGAACGACTGCGACGACTTCCCCCAGCACGACGGTCGCCCCCACGGCGGCGCCTACACCGTCGAGGAGATCGGGACCCTCGTGGCCCGTGCCGGACGTCTCGGCATCACGGTGGTGCCGGAGATCGACATGCCCGGGCACATGGAGGCCGCCATCGCCGCCTACCCGTGGCTGGGCGCCTGCGACCATGTGGAGCACCCCCGGACCTGCTTCGGCGTCTCCGAGCACGTCCTGTCGTTGAGCGAACGCACCGTCGAGTTCTGCCTCACCGTCCTCGACGCCGCCATGGACCTGTTCCCCGGTTCACCCATCCACGTGGGCGGCGACGAGTGCCCCAGCCGTGAATGGCAGTCCGACCCCGCGTCGCAGGCCACCATGGAGGCCATCGGCGCCACCGACGGCCACGCCGCCCAGGCATGGTTCGAGACCCGGATCTGCCAGCACGTCCTGGATGCCGGCCGGCGGGTCATCGCGTGGGACGAGGTCCTTGACGGCGGTGCCCCCGCGGGCACCACCGTGATGGTGTGGCGTGAGGCCAAGGCCATCGCCCGGGCAGCAACGCTGGGGTTCGACGTGATCGCCGCACCCGTGGAATTCACCTACCTCGACTACGCCCAGTCGGACGCCCCCGGCCACCCGTTGGCCATCGGTGGCCCCCGCACCCTGGAAAATGTCGCCGGGCTGCACACCGTGTTCGACGCACTGGACCCGCAGATCGCCGACCGCGTCCTGGGCGGTCAGTTCCAGCTCTGGAGCGAGTACCTGCGCACCCCCGAGCGTGTGGAATTCTTCGCCTGGCCGCGCGGGGTCAGCGTCGCTGCCCAGCTCTGGTGCGGCACACCCGAGGGTGTCGGGTCCGTTGACGACATGGCGGGCCACCTGCCCCGACTCACCGCGGCCGGCATCAACTGGTGCCGACCAGGGGTCTGACCACCCCACCCACTCCCCTCCCCTCCCCCCACATGAAGGAACCACAGATGCGTGACGTCACCAACCCGGCCGGTCCCGAGCTCCGGGATGCCATCGACCAGTGGGCCGCGCGCATCGCGACCGCCGCCGGCCGCCCGGCCGCCGAGATGTTCGGCGCCATGATGCTCGACACCTGGTGCACCACCATGTCCCGCATCGGGGACCGCACGTTCGTCATCACTGGCGACATCCCGGCCATGTGGCTGCGCGACTCCTCCGCCCAGGTTCTGCCGTTCCTGCAGCTCACCGCGGTCCCGGAGGTGACAGAGGTTCTGCGCGGGCTGGTGCGCGAGCAGTGGCGCTGCATCGCGCTCGACCCGTACGCCAACGCCTTCAACGCGAGCGAGACCGGCGCCCACTTCGACACCGACGACCTCGAACTCCACCCGGGCGTGTGGGAGCGGAAGTACGAGATCGACTCGCTGGCGTTCCCCGTGCAGTTGGCGCACCAGCTGTGGCAGGCAACCGGCGACTCGTCCCACCTCGACGAAGACGTCCGGGCCGGGTGCCACGCCATCACCGCCCTGTGGCGGACCGAACAGCACCACGAGGCACAGTCCACCTACCGGCACATCCGCCCGGCAGAGCCCCAGGACACCCTGGGCGAGGACGGTCGCGGCACACCCGTGGCCGTCACGGGCATGACCTGGAGCGGGTTCCGCCCCTCCGACGACGCCTGCACCTTCGGCTACAACATCCCCGCCCAGCTCATGGCAGTGATGGCGCTGCGGATGATGGGCGAGTTCGCCGACCTCTGGCACGACGACGCACTGCGGAGCGAGGCCGCCGCGCTCGCTGCCGACATCACCGCCGGGGTCGAGCAACACGCCATGACCGAGGGCCGGTTCGCCTACGAGGTGGACGGGCTCGGCAACCAGTTGTGCATGGATGACGCCAACATGCCGGCGCTGCTGTCCCTGCCCCTGACCAGCGACGTGGGCGCCGGGGACCCCCGCTACGTCGCCACGCGCCGGTGGATCCTCAGCCCCGCCAACCCCTTCCACTACGAGGGAACGGCGGCTGCCGGCATCGGCAGCCCCCACACCCCGCCCCGCTACATCTGGCACATCGGGCTCGCCGTGCAGGGCCTGACGGGCGACATGGACGAGGCCCGGTCGTGCCTCGACACACTGATGGCCACCGACGGCGATACTGGCCGGATGCACGAGGGGTTCCACGCCGACGACCCGACGCAGTTCACGCGCGAGTGGTTCAGCTGGGCGAACTCAATGGCGTGCGCCCTCATGATGAGGATTGCGTCCGCCTGATTCCCCCTGTCCGGGCCGGACGGAAACGCTGAAGAAGCACGCACCTTAGGAGGAACCTGTGTTGTTCGAATGGTCAAGGGTCCCCCTTGAACTGGGGCTGGTGTCACTGGCGTTCGTGCTGTGCAGCCTCATCGGCTTCGAGCGCCAGTTCCAGCACAAGTCCGCCGGGATCCGCACCCACGCCCTGGTGGGCGTCGGCAGCTGCGTCTTCACGCTGATCTCCGTGGACGGGTTCGTCGGCCTGGCCGAGTACACGGTGACGCGCGACCCGTCGCGCATCGCGGCGCAGATCGTCACCGGCGTCGGCTTCCTCGGCGCAGGCCTGATCTTCGTGAACAAAGACGTGGTCCGCGGCCTCACCACGGCCGCCTCCATCTGGGTGGCCGCCGCCATCGGCATGGCCTGCGGCGCCGGCCTCCTGCCGCTGGCAGTGTTCGCCACATTCCTGCACTTCGTCGCCATCCTGGTGGTGGCCCCACTTGGGCGCCTCATGCCGCAGGCCGGGGACCGCAACACCCTGACCGTCACCTACGAGGACGGCCGCGGGGCCCTTCGCGACGTGCTGGGCCGCGCCACCACCCTGGGCTGTGAGACCACACTCATCCACACGCACCAGGAGAGCATCGACGGGGTCCGCGTGGTCCGGGCACGGATGCGCTTCCGCCTGGGCCCTCCACTGCCAGAGATCATGACACAGTTGTCGGAACTTCCCGGGGTTGTGGGCGTCGATCTTTCGCCCCGGGCCGCCGACGAACTCTGACACCCCAGGGGGCACCCACCATGGCACGCACCAGCAACCCACGTGGCAGGCGGATCCTCGCCTCGCTCGTCGCCGTGATCGTGGCCGGCGCCACGGCCTTCTTCGTCGCGGCACCCGGCATCGTCGAGAAGTCGCGCAACAGGGTGGCGGCCGCAACCCTCCCGCCCATCGACGAGGACACCCGGGCGCTGCACGCGTCACTCGACATCGTCGACATGCACAGCGACACCCTCATGTGGAAGCGCAACCTGCTGGAGCGCGCCAGCCGCGGTCACGTGGACCTGCCGCGCCTGGAGGACGGCAACGTGGCGCTACAGGTGTTCTCCTCGGTCACCAAATCCCCCCGCGGACTCACCGTGGACGCCAACACCGGGGACAGCGACAACATCACGCTCCTGGCGGTGGCCCAACTCCAGCCGCCCCGGACGTGGACGTCGCTGCTGGAACGCTCCCTCTACCACGGACAGAAACTGGAGAAGGCCGCTGCAGACTCCGGCGGCCGGCTCGTCCTCGTGCGTTCGAAGGCCGACCTGACCGGGCTGCTGGCGGCGCGCGCGTCGGGGAGGCATGTGACGGGGGCACTGTTCTCCGTGGAGGGGTTGCACAATCTTGAGGGCAACCCGGGCAACGTCGGGACACTCTTCGACGCCGGCATGCGGATGGCGGGGTTCGCGCACTTCTTCGACAATGAGGCCGCCGGATCGATGCACGGCATGGACCGGGGCGGCCTCACCGACATCGGACGCCAGGTGTTCGACGACATGGAGCGCCGCGGCATCATCGTCGATGTCGCCCATGTCAGCCCAGCCGCCGTCTCGGAGATCCTGCAGCGCGCCACCCGTCCCGTGGTGTCCAGCCACGGCGGCGTCCAGGCGACGTGCCCCAACAACCGCAACCTCACCGACGAACAGATCCGCGGGGTCGCGGAGACCGGCGGGGTGGTCGGCGTCGGCTACTGGAACGCGGCAGTCTGCGACCGGACGCCAGCGGCCGTGGTGGATGCCATCGAGCACGTCATCGACGTCGGTGGCCTCGAGACAGCGGCGCTCGGCAGCGACTTCGACGGCTCCGTGACGGTGGGCTGGGACACGAGCCAGATCGACTCGATCACGCAGGAACTCCGCGACCGCGGACGCACCGACGACGAGGTCCGGGCCATCATGGGCGGCAACACGCTCCGGGTGATGCTGGAGGTGCTCCCCGACTGACGTCGGGCCAACTCAGGCGGTGGCTGCCCCTCCCCCGGGCATCGGGACAGCGTCCAGGGTCATAAGGTCATCCGCCCTGCCGGCGGCGCCCGCGTGGACCCAGTCGATGCGTGCGTCCCCCGTGGACAGGTCGACCACCAGCGTTGCCTCGGCAGCCGGGAACTCGACGCCGCGGCGGACCATGGTGAGCGTGCTCCCGTCGAGGCTCACGGCGAGGTCGCCGTCGAAGGCCGGCACCTGGTTGCGGAGGCGGCACAGGCCGAGCAGCGCCTTCACCACGGGCCGCTCCAGGGCATCCGAGATCTCGGCGGGCGTGTAGTGGTGGCGGTTGATGTCACGCCCCACGCCGCTGCTGGTCAGCAGGTCCATGTCGTTGCCGCCAGCCAGGGCGCCCACGTAGTAGACCTGCGGGATGCCCGGGGTGAACAACTGGATGGCGCGGGCGGCCAGGTACCGCCGGTCGTCGCGGCCAAGGGCGTGGTAGAACGTGGAGTTCACCTGGTACAGGTCGAGGTTGGAGGCGGCGGCTCCCGTTGCCTGCGCCGAGGTGCCCCCGGTGTGGTGGTGGATGCCCTCCACGAGTTCGTCGATCTGCGCCGGGGCGAGGAGGCCGGGCCGCTCGGGTGCGGTCTGGTCGGGGCCCACGTCGATGACGCCGATCCCGTCGTGGGTGTCCAGAACGGTGACCGCGTTCGGGGGCCGAATGCCCATCCAGCGCACGAGCGCCTCGCCGTTGCCGGTGTAGAGGGCGTGCAGGACGAGAGGGGGAAGGGCGAAGTCGTAGACAAGGTCCACCGACCGGCCGATCTCGATCTGCTGCTGGTAGTAGGAGTGCACCTCCACCAGGACGTGGACGCCCCGCTCGCGCGCCTGGTCCGTGAAGGACTCGATGAACTGGAAGGTCTCCGGTGTCATGAAGCTCGTGGTGCCCGGTGTTTTCAGTGCATAGCCCACCGCGTCCAACCGGATCAGGGTCACACCAGCGCCGGCGACCGCCTCGAGGATGGAGGTCAGGTAGGCCTGCCCCACAGACGAGCGGACGTCGATGTCCACCTGCTGCGGAGTGAAGGTGGTCCAGACGTAGCGAAGCCGGTCCCCCAGCTTCACGGGGGTGAACGGCAGCCCCGGGCGCGGGCGGTAGATCCGCGTCAGCTCCTCCTCCGTGGCACCCTCGGGGAACACCGTCGACATCGTGAGGAACATCGGGTAGTGGCTCGAGGCCTCACCTTTGGCCTTCACGTCCTGGAAGGCGGCGGAGTCGGCGGAGACGTGGTTGACGATGAGGTCCACCACCACGTCGTGCGTGGTCGCGATGTCGCGGACGTCGTCCCAGGTTCCCAGCCGGGGGTCGACGGTGGTGTGGTCGACGGGGTCGAAACCGGCGTCAGCACCGTCGAAGGGGGTGAAGAACGGCAACACGTGGACCCCGCCGAACGCACCGTCGAGTTCGGGTGAGCGCAGCACGCGGGCCAGGCCGGGGAGGTCACCGCCGAGACGGTCGGCGTAGGTGATGAGCTGGACCTGGTTGCGCAGTGTCATGGGGTCTCCGTGGGGTGTGGGCATCTGCCGTCATCGGCTCGTGTACGTGCCGCCGAGCGCTTTCACGATGCCGTTGCGGGCCGCGCGGGTGTAGTAGTCGTGGCTGGGAGCGTAGCCGTACTCGATGGTGATGGCGGCCCCCGGTTGCGTGGTGTTGAACCACTGCGTCATCGTCCCGTGGCAGGCGCCCCGGCGACAGTTGAGGTAGGCGCTCGGCAGGCCGAGGTGGCGCACCAGGCGGTCGTGCAGGTCGCGGCTCTTCAGCCCGTAACTGTCGACGGCCCGCAACGGCGAGTGCATCGAGACCACCTCGCCCGGTCGGATTCTGGTCAGGAAGTCGCGGACGGCGCGTGACTCCGGTTCACTCCACGGCCCGCTGCCCGTCCCGTACCTGCCGGTCTCGGCCACCCAGTCAGTTCCGAAGTTGCCGTTCAGGTCCACGCCGGCGGCGTTCTGACGACGGCCCATGGCCTCCCCGTCGGGATTCATCGTGGGAATGACCCAGAGTTGTACGCCCGTCACCCGTCGCGGGTCCTTGATGATCTCCCAGGCCGTGCGGTTGTTGTAGCGTTCCTCGCCATGCATCTGGCCGATCACCACGGCCACCTTCGTTGCGGCGGGATCCCCGACGAGCCAGGCCTCGATGGGCCGTCCCTCCCGTGACTCCCCCAGCACGGCATGGTCGATGACGGTTCCGTTCGGCTTCCGCGGCGTCGGCCTCACCGCCGGAACGCTGGTGCCGGAGAATTGGACGATGTTGTTGAAGACCCAACCGGTGACGGTGCGGACGCGACCGCCAACCACGGTCGGTCCCGTGGACCAGATGAGCGAGCGGCAGCCGCCCCGGCCGGTCCAGGCGTCGTCGCAGCGTGTCAGCCATCGACGGCCGCCGACGGTGTGCTCACCGGGCGTGGCGAGCGGGTTGCCGGACCAGGTGGCGCGTGGGCTGGGCCTGTAGGTGAGGTTGTTGAACACCCACCCCTCCTCCACATTCCAGCGGTTGTCGATGCGGAGGACCCGCTGACCCCAGATCTCGCTGCGGCACCGCTCCACCGCGGAGGAGTACGCCTCGCACGTCGTCTTCCACGAGCGACCGTTGACCTGGTGGACCCCCGGCGTCGTGTAGACGTCGGATCCCTTCACGTCCGCGGACGCGGAGGGGCCAGGAAACGCGCCGGTCACCAGCAGGGTGACGGCGCCCAGAACGGCGATGATGAGGTGGCGCATGTCCGGGGCCCTTCCGTGTCAGTGCTCGTGCGGGTCTGCTTCCGCGTCATCCTGGGTGGCGTGCACGGTGCCCGGCTCGTGGTCCGGGGGGCCGTACAGGACTTAGACCTTCAGGTCGTCCTCACCGGTGTTGGTGACGTTGTGCCAGGTACCGGCGGGCACGAGGATGATGTCGTCGTCGGCCACGTCGCGCACGAAGTTGAGGTTTCCCTCCTCGGCACCCATCTCGCACCGGCCGCGGCCCTGTTCCACGCGAAGGAACTGGTCGTTCTCCTCGTGGACCTCCAGGCCGATGTCCCCGCCGGGCGGGATGCTCATGACCGTCAGTTGGAGGTGCGCCCCCGTCCAGAGCGTGGTGCGGAAATTGGTGTTCTCCAGGGTCTCGTGTTCGATGTCCGTGACGAACGGCTTGCGACCCTGATCGGTGGGCTCTGCCATGGTGGTGCTCCTCCTCGACGATGCCGCGTCGCATCCTTGTCATCCATCATGTCAGAGCCCCCTGACACCCGTTCAGGGGCGGGAAGATCTGTGCGCACTGTTTGCTCCGGGGCCAGGTGGGCGACCGATCCCCCCGGCAGACAGCGAGGCCGCCCCGGTTCCTCGGGGCGGCCTCAATGATCGATGACGATGGTTCAGGTCAGCTGAAGCGGACCATGTTGTTGAAGCGCCAGTCCCACTTCGTGGCCCAGGTGTAGCCCGAACCGGCCTTCGTGGCCACCACGACCTCGGCCCACATGAACGAGCGGCAGCCATTGCGACCGGTCAGCGCGGTGTCGCACTCGGTACGCCACTTCGTGCCATTCACATCAGTCCAGGACGTGTTCTCAGCCAGCGGGTTCCCCGCCCACAAAGCCCTGGGCGAGGGCAGGTAGGTCAGGTTGTTGAACACCCAGCCACTCTTCTGCACCCACTTGCCATTGACCTGCGACACCTGCGTGCCCCAGATGTCGGTGAAACACCGCGTCGTCTTCGAGTACGGCTCACAACGGGTGTTCCACGAACGGCCATTGACCTCGTGGTAACCCGGCGTGGAGTACACGTCCACAGGGGGCGCCTCCGACGGCTTCACCGACGGCTTGACCGTGGGCTGCTGCGTCGTTGTTGCCGTCACCGTGGTGGTCGCGGTCGTCGACGAGGTGGCCGTGGCCGTCGCCGACGACGTCACCGTCGCCGTGATCGTCGGTGTCGTGGTCACCGTCGCGGTAGCCGTCGTGGACGACGTCGCAGTCACCGTGGCCGACGACGTCGCCGTGGCCGTCGTGGACGCCGTCACCGTCGCCGTCGCAGACGACGTGACGGTGGGGCGTGCAGCCAGCGTGATGGCGCCGAGGGGGTACCAACGGGGATTGTCGACGGTGTCGATGGTCGTGTCTGTGGGCGCGTCGCAGTCGTTGTCGACGCCGTCGCAGATGGCCAGGCTGATGGCGGGCTCGTTGCCCGTGCTGGTGTCGACGATGGCCACGGCCAACGTGTAGGTGCCCGGGGCGGCGTTGGAGAACTTCGCCCAGAACTTCCGGTTGTAGTCCATGCCCTTGACCCAGTCGCCCGGGTTGGTCGCCATGTCCACGGCCTGGTCCACGACTGTCCCGGCCTCATTCAGCAGCGAGTACGCGACGCGGTACTTGTCGTGCCAACCGCCCGTGCTGTTGGGGAGCCGTCCGACGCCGCCGTTCACCCAGGTCTGCGAGATGGGGAACGCGAGGTCCACCATGGCATCGGTGGGCACGGCGACGCTCTTTGGTGCGAGGCGGTAGCCGCCGTTGAGGGCGAAGTCATTCCAGACGGGCCGATGCGCGTCCAGCCACAGCGGCACGTCGGTGGCCGGCCAGCGCAGGTCCATGGTGTTGGCCCGCACCTTCTTGGCGTCGTCGATGACGCGCTGCAGCATGCCCGCCATGGTGGGCTTCTTGAAGCTGTCGTCGCAGGAGGTGAGACGCGTGGTCATGTTCTGGTAGCAGTTCTCGCCGATGATGGCCGCACCCTCGAGGAACTTCTGCGCGATCTCCTGCTTCTGCGCCTCATTCATCCACTGGGTGCTGCCCAGGCCGTCGCGACGGATCGCCAGATCGTACTTCGCGATCATCGCGTCCTGATCGGCCTTGGCGAACCCGCTGGGGTAGTTCATGGCCAGCATCACGTCGGGGAACGCCTTGGCGTACTGCCCGGTGATCCATTCCAGGACCTCCCTGGTCTGGCCGTTGCGAACGCTGCTCATCTCACCCCACCAGCCGAGGCCGTTGGCGTCGATGTAGTCCACGACAGAAGAGTCGTTGTATTCCTGACCGAAAGCGGCGATGAAGGCGTTGAACTTCGCCCGGAACACCGGATCGGTGACGAAGGGCGTCTTGAAGGCGTTGTTCGAGTCAGTGGCGTACCCGGTGGCACCCGCGTCGAAGACGAACTGCGGCGTGGCCTGCATGTGCACGTCCTGGCTGTCCGGGACGATGCGGAACGCGAGCTTGATGCCGCGATCCTTGGCACCCTT
>JBDSRF010000080.1:0-19928 GCA_039929445.1 Arachnia sp.
CCGCTGAGGCTGACCATCGTGTTTTCGAACGGAAGCCAGGCCACCAAGCTGAGACCGGCGAGTACTGCCCCTGCTGCGGGATATCGATATGACAGTGCGGCTCCGGTGCAGGCGACGATGTCTATCACCCACATCCAAGGCCAGTCCACCGACCGATTGACGAACATCGCCAGTGCAAGAACGACCAAAGACGCGACGGGTTCGAACCATGCGGCACCCTGTGGCTTACGAGCGGTGGCAGTCATGATGCTCAAGTCTACGGGAGGTGGTGCAGTCTCCTATTTGAAGGGAGACCAACTTGAGGTCAGCTGTTGCAAAACCACGGCAGGTAGCGGCAGTAGCCGGGGCGGGAGGCCAGGACGCGCAGACGCAGTGAGCTGCGCAGTGCGCTCTTCACGGTGAACGCGACGTAGGGCAGTGCGATGAGTGCGGGGGTGAAATCATCTGGCGAGAACATGGAGGCCTCCGGGGGAAGTGGTTGTGTCACCCTGACCGTACGGGTGTGTCGCCGTCCGGAGCGCCTCAAACAGACATCTGACAACCTCCGTTGAGGCAGAGGATCGCAAAGTCAACCCCCCGATCAACTTCGGGAGACACAGGTGCCGCACCGGTTGCCGGGTTCCCGTTCTGGTTTGCGTGGGGGCCATCTGTGAGGTGTGCTGGTAACACGTCGACACGGCAGCCAGCCGCATCGGAAGGGGTGGGACATGGACTTCAGTAGATTTGACGGCACGTACCTCGCCATCGCCGGTGTCATGCTTCTCCTGCTTGGTATTCAGAGCGTGTTGGTGAATCGACGTCGCGCTTGGCTCGGCATTTTTGTGCCGGCAGCGTATCTTGGAATTCTGGTATACCTAGGCGTGACCGGTCGGGTTTCTTCCCTGACCGATTTCGTCGTCGCGGCGCTGGGCCTTCTGGGTCTGGTGGCCTGGTGGGCCAGTGCACGTGAGTCGAGGCGCGAGAAGTCCCAGGAGGACCAGCGCCTCGTCATCACCACATGGACCGCGGCGGACTCTGGTGTTTCGTTCCCCCCACCGGGCACGGGAGTCCGCCGCCATTCTCAAGTCAGGGTTGGCTGACGCATCCCTTTCGGGACGCGTTCCAGCCGACCGGGCAGATCACCCGTCCACGAGTCCCCACTCGTGAGCCTTCGCCGCAAGCTGGGCCCGACTGCGACACTCGGTCTTCTTGAGCAACCGGCTGATGTAGGTCTTGACGGTGCTCGGAGCGAGGAACACAGCGGCTGAGATCTCGCCGTTGTCCATGCCACGCCCCACGAGGCGCACCAGTTCAAGGTCCACGTCGTTGAGATCTGCCGGCGGCTGGTTGTGCCGCTGAAACTGACGCAGCACGCTTGCCAGGAGCTTCGGGGACACCAGGGCGTCGCCGTGGTAGGCGCAGCGGATCCCGTGGATCAGCATGTCGGGCGGATCGACCTTCAGAAGGAACCCGCTGGCGCCGGCCTCCAGCGCGGTGCGCATGGTGTTCTCGTCGCCCAGCACGGTGAAGCACAGCACCCTCGGCGGGTCCGGCAGGGCGAACACGTGGCGGATGAGTTCGACACCGGTCATGTGTGGCATGTGGATGTCCGTGAGGAGCACGTCGGGCTTCAGCGACTTGACCAACTCGAGAGCGGGCTTCCCGTCTGCAGCGGACCCCACGATCTCGATGTCGTCCACGCGGGCGACATAGCTCTGGATTGCCAGCTGTGCCAGCGGGTCGTCCTCGGCGACGACAACGCGAATTGTTGGTTTTGACACCTGATATCTCCTTTGACGCGCGGGGGGGAATCGCGCACGCAGTCATGCTAGGGCCAATGCTGATCCTTACACACCCCGGAACCCCTCATTCTGCCCTGCGAATCCGCACTGTGGGTGCTTTGGGTGGGGTAGCGTCGATCATCAGCTCTTCGTCAGCAGGAGGAATCAGTGCCCGAGATCACCACCACGGGAGAAGTCCCCGTCACCCTGCACTACGCCGACACCGGTGGAAGCGGGCGCCCCCTCGTCCTCATTCACGGCTGGCCCCTCTCCGGGGAATCCTTCCGGGACAACATCCCGGCTCTCACCGCGGCGGGGCTCAGGGTCATCACGTACGACCGTCGGGGTTTCGGAGAGTCCGACAAACCCGCGGACGGCTACGACTACGACATGCTGTCCTCCGACCTCGACGCCGTCCTGACGTCGCTTGACCTGCAGGAAGCGGTCATCCTCGGCTTCTCCATGGGCGGCGGCGAGGTGGCACGCTACATCGGCACCCACGGCACAGGGCGCCTCGCGGGGGCAGTGCTGTCCAGTTCCATCTGCCCGGCACTCGCCATCACCGACGACAACCCCGATGGCGCCATGCCCGTGGAAGCGTTCAAGGACATGGCCCGTCAGTGTGCTGATGACCATCCCGGTTTCCTCGACCAGTTCGTCACCGCGTTCTTCAGCAATGACGACGGGTTGACGGTGTCCGAGGCCACCCGTCGCGAGGCCCTCGGCATCGCACTGCAGAGCGACCCCAGGGCCGCGAGCCTCACCATCGAGGCGTGGGCAACCGACCTGCGGGACGACTGTGCCGCCATCGACGTTCCCCTGCTCGTGCTGCACGGCGACGGCGACCAGAACGTACCGATGGCCGCCTCCAGTCAGCGACTGCCGGAGATGGTGCAGGGGAGCCGCCTGCACATCATCAGGGGTGGGCCGCACGGCCTGAACGTGTCGCACCGGGAGGAGTGGGAGTCGGCGTTGCTGGAGTTCATCGGGACCTTGTGAGGTCGTGGCCCGTCAGTGGGTACTGATTCACGGCTGTGTAGGTGGCCGGTTGCCGGTGTCCCCCCAGGATTGATTCGATGAGCAACATCTCCGTGCTGATCCATGGGGTGCCACGGAAGCCGTCCAGCTTCTCCAGCCACAGTTCCCCGTGGTCTGCCGGCCTGTGGCGTGACACCGTGAGGTGGGGGCGAAAGTTCTTCGACGCCTCCACGCGTATCCCGCTGCGGTGACAGGCGGCCAGGGATCCTGCGGCGAGCGCGTCCAGCGCCGGCAGGTCCCCGTCGACGCCGATCCAGATGGGCGTGGCCGCGCCTGAGCGTGCAAACGTTCCGGCGCCCCTCAGGACGAGCTCAAGCGGGGGTGTCCGGGAGCCCAGCGTTGTCAGTTGGTCCTGCAGCGCATCGAACTGCTCGGACGTCACCGCAGGCATGAAGGACAACGTGACGTGCCACTTGGCCGGGACCACGAGGCGCAGCCCTGTTGCGGCGATGCCGCTGGCGTCGAGGAAGTCCTCGAGTTCGGTCAGTTGCGGGTCTGGGGGCGACACCGCGGTGAACAATCGTCTTGTCCCCATGGGCCCATGCAACCACACGGAATGGGGTAAGGGGCGTTCAGCGCGTAGGATGGTCCCTCGTGTTGCAGGTCAAAGACGTTGAAGTACGCGCTGGTGCGCGGTTGTTGTTGTCCGCGGTGTCCTTTCAGGTCATCGGCGGCGATCGAATTGGGCTCGTGGGGAGGAATGGCGCGGGTAAAACCACCCTCACCCGCATCCTGGCCGGTGATGCTCTGCCGGTGTCGGGGCAGGTGACGCGCACGGGACAGCTGGGATATCTGCCGCAGGATCCCCGCGCCGGCGACCCGGAGCAGCTCGCGCGCGACCGCATCCTCGGCTCCCGCGGACTCGACCACGTGATGCGGCGCCTGCGCGAGGCCGAGGTCAAAATGGCCGAGTCCGACGGTGAGGACAGGGACGCGGCCATGGACGCCTACACCCGCGCGGAGAACGCGCTGCAGGCCGCCGGCGGCTATGCAGCCGAGGCGGAGGCGGCGCGCATCTCTGCAAACCTCGGCCTTCCGGACCGGGTGCTTGTCCAGCCGCTGTCCACGCTGTCGGGCGGACAGCGTCGCCGCGTTGAGCTCGCCCGCATTCTCTTCTCCGACGCCGACACCCTCCTGCTCGACGAGCCCACCAACCACCTCGACGCCGACTCCGTCGTGTGGTTGCGCGGCTATCTCCAGGGCTTCTCCGGTGGTCTCATCATCATCAGCCACGACACCGAACTGCTGAATTCGGTCATCAACAAGGTGTTCCACCTCGATGCCAACAGGGCCGAGATGGACGTCTACTCCATGAACTGGAAGCGCTACCTGCTGCAGCGCGAGACCGACGAGAAGCGCCGCAAGCGTGAACGCGCCAACGCCGAGAAGAAGGCCGGGCAGCTGATGCTGCAGGCCGACAAGATGCGCGCCAAGGCCACCAAGGCCGTCGCGGCCCAGAACATGGCCAAGCGCGCAGACCGGTTGCTCGCCGGGCTTGAGGGTGAACGCGCGAACGACCAGGTGGCCAAGATCAGGTTCCCGGAGCCGGCGCCGTGTGGAAAGACACCTCTTCGCGCCATGGACCTGTCCAAGGCATACGGGTCGCTGGAGGTGTTCACGGCCGTCGATCTGGCCATCGACAAGGGCTCCAAGGTGGTCATCCTCGGCCTGAACGGCGCGGGCAAGACCACGATGTTGCGCATCCTCGCGGGCATCGAGGATCCTGACACGGGCCGGCGAATGCTCGGCCACGGCGCCAAGCTGGGTTACTACGCGCAGGAGCACGAGACGCTCGACGTGTCGCGCAGTGTGCTGGAGAACATGACCTCCTCGTCCCCGGACCTCAATGACACCCAGGTGCGCAAGGTCCTGGGATCCTTCCTGTTCAGCGGCGACGACGTCGACAAGCCGGCGCGCGTGCTCTCCGGTGGGGAGAAGACGAGGCTGGCCCTGGCCATGCTCGTGGTCTCGGCCTCCAACGTGCTGCTCCTCGACGAGCCCACGAACAACCTTGACCCGGCCTCCCGCGCCGAGGTGCTGACCGCCCTGCGGACCTATGCCGGCGCTGTCGTCCTCGTGACGCACGACCCCGGTGCCGTCGAGGCACTGGAGCCGGACCGGGTGCTGGTGCTCCCCGACGGCGTCGAGGACCTGTGGGGCGACGACTACTCCGACCTGGTGTCGCTGGCCTGAGGGAACGCACACGCCATTGCTATCCAATTGGGGTGGTAGGTGTGCGGAGTGCATGCTCGTTTCACCTGCCACGCCGGACGGATCACTAGTCTGGAGGCTCATCAGCGACGAGGAGACACGATGGCACGCATCAAGTTCGGTACCGGTGGTTGGCGAGCGATCATCGGGGATGAGTTCATCCGTGCGAACGTGAGGCTGCTGTGCGGTGCCCTTGCGCAGCGCATCATTGAGGAAGGCGTCCAGGAAGCTGGCATCGTCATCGGGTACGACCGTCGGTTCCTTTCCGATGTGGCCGCCGAGTGGGCCGCCGAGGTGTTCGCCGGAGCAGGCGTCACGTGCCAGCTGATCCGTGTCGCCCAGGCTCCGACCCCGCTGATCATGTGGACCGTGAAGGACCGTGAACTGCCCTACGGCATGGCCATCACCGCCTCCCACAACCCGGCGCTGTACAACGGCATCAAGGTGTTCACCGCGGGCGGCAAGGACGCCGACGAGGATGTCACGGTGGACGTGGAGCGCCGCATGGAGGCTCTGGAAGGTGCGGGTGAGTTCGAACTGCCCAGCATCGAGTACAAGAAGGCCCTGGCCAGCGGCGCCGTCAGGGAGATCGACTCCTTCAACGGCTACATCGACTCCATCATCGACCAGGTGGACATGGACGCCATCCGCCACGCGCATCTCAAGGTGGCTCTGGATCCGATGTTCGGCGTGTCCCGCACGTCGTTGCAGACCATCCTGCTGACGGCACGGACCGAAGTCGACGTCATCAACGACCGCCACGACACACTCTTCGGGGGTGCTCTCCCCTCGCCGACCAGCGCTGGGCTCTCCATGCTGAAGCGCTACGTGGTGGAGAACCACTGCGACATCGGCATCGCCACCGACGGTGACGCCGACCGGATCGGTGTCATCGACGACAAGGGCAACTTCCTCCACCCCAACCAACTGCTCGTGATCCTGTACTACTACCTCCTCAAGTACAAGGGCTGGGAGGGTCCTGTGGTCCGGAACGTGGCCACCACCTCTCTCCTGGATGACGTCGCCGCCCGCTTCGGTCAGAAGTGCTACGAGGTGCCCGTCGGGTTCAAGTGGATCTCCGGGAAGATGCTGGAGACGGACGCCATCATCGGCGGCGAGTCCTCCGGTGGCCTCACAGTGCGTGGCCACATCGCCGGCAAGGACGGCATCTACGCCGCCGCGCTACTGGTGGAGATGATCGCCATCGTGGGCAAGTCCATGAGCGACATCTACGACGAGATCACCGGCCAGTTCGACCCGCACTACATGGCGGAGACCGACTTCGCGTTCCCCGCGGATCGCAAGCCGGAGATCCTCAAGACGCTCATGGTGGACAAGTTGGTGCCGGACTTCACCGCCGAGGTGACGCACACGTCGTATGCCGACGGCTGCAAGGTCTACTTCACCAACGGCTGGATCATCGCCCGCTTCTCGGGCACCGAGCCGCTGCTGCGCATCTTCTGCGAGATGCCGAACCAGATGGAGGCGGAGCGCGCCTGCGACGAGTTCCGGGCGTTCCTCGGCCTGTAGTCGACGACGCAACAAGACGGCCGGTGGGGCATTCCCGCCGGCCGTTCCTCATGTCGGGGCTGACCCGTGGCACAGCGGTCACCGCCGTCACGAGCGGTGGGTCAGCCGTCGGTGGCTTCGACGATCCTCTCGATGACGCCCTTGGCGATGCCGGGCATCACCTTCTCGTCGCTGAAGTGGCTGCCGTCCTTGCGGGCGGAGACGCCGTCATGTTCGTCGTTGCAGGGGACGGCGTCGTCGGTGCAGTAGAGGTCGTCGACCCCGATGACTTTGACGCGGTCCTTGCCGACGGCGAACTCCCGCACCATGGCGTTCCATCGCTGGCGGTACTCGTCGTGGTGGGTCAGACGGTCCAGGAACGGGTGGCAGTCCTCAGGGGTGCACTGTGAGTACACGCCCACACCGATCCGGTCCGTTTCCACCATCACCAGGGTGGCGCCGTCGGACATCAGACGGTCGGCCGCCACCTGCAGGTTGGTCTCGGTGATCTCCCAGAACGCTTCCACGTCCGGGCCGATGATTTCGCCGTCGACACGCATGTCCGCCAGTTCGTACCGGCTCCACCACACCACTGTGCCGGGGTGGAACTGCTCCAGCGCCTGGGTCTGGAACCCGATGGCGCCGGAGCACACGACGTCCGGTTTCCCAGCGTAGAGCGGAATGTCGATGCCGCTGGGTGCACACCCACCGGCCGTGGCGCTCGCGATCCGCAGGCCCCGAGCGCGGGCGGCATCCTCGAGTTCCGGGTTGAACCGCTGCGGCACGGAGTCGCCCACCATGAGGATGATGTTGCGGTTCAGGTTGTCGCCCGGCCGGAGTTTCTGGAGTGCTGGGGACAGGGGAGTGCCGCCACCGAAGCTGACTGCCAGCAGCATGGCGGCGAGCAGCACCACGGCCAGGGCGGCGGAGCGTTTGGCCGTGAACCACTTCCACGTGCGCACCGGCATCTCGACGAGGTGGTACGAGGCGGCGGCCGCGGCGATCGTGAGCACGACGACGGCGAGGGCCCGGATCCAGCGGAAGCCCTCCCGGTCGCCGATGATCCAGATGGCCAGGGGCCAGTGCCAGAGGTACAGGCCGTAGGAGATGCGGCCGAGGTAGGCGATTGGTTCCCAGCCCAGCACCCGCGCCAGCAGCCCCTGCCCCTGTGCCAGCACCAGACCGACGATGAGCAGAAGTGCGCCGATGCTGAACGCAAGGGCGCCCCACTGGTAGTACAGGGCGGGCGGCCCGTCGAGGAACGGGAACAGCACCACCATGATGGCGACACCGACCCACGCCAACACCCGGTGGTGGCGTCCCAGCCACGCTTTCACGGACGGGTTCGTGAGGACGATGGCCGCCAGCGCCCCGAGGAGTGGTTCGAACGCTTTAGCATCGGTGCCCATGTAGGCGCGGTCCGGGAAGGCCGGGTCGAACACGGTGTAGAGCGTGACGGCGGACGCAATGATCAGGACAAGGGTCAGCCACCCCGCGACGTGGCCGAACAGCTTGATGTGGGCGCGGGGGGACGATGCTCGGGTGCGGCGCGTGACCAGCAGCACCACGCCCAGTGTCGCCAGCAGCAGCAGCGGCCATGCCACGTAGAACTGCTCCTCCACAGCCAGCGACCACATGTGCAGCAGCGGTGAGGGGGTTCCGGTGTCGGCGAAGTACGAGTTGGCGGCCATCAGGTGCCAGTTGGCGACGTAGAGGAGCGTCCACCACAGGTCGGTGCTGACGCTGCGGATCTGGTAGAGCGGCGCGAGCCACAGCATCCACACGGTGACGGCCGCCAGTGTCAGAAGTGCGGCAGGCATCAACCGCTTGAACCGCCGCAGCCAGAATCCACCGAGGTTGATGCGTCCGTCGCGCTGCGTCTCCCGCATGAGGCCGGCAGTGATGAGGTAGCCCGACAGGACGAAGAAGATATCCACCCCGATGAAGCCGGCGGCGGCACGTGGGGCGGAGACGTGGAACAGGATCACGAGGAACACGGCGATGGTGCGGATGCCGTCCAGGGCGGCCATGCGGCGCGCCCCGTGCAGAGGCGTCTGGGTCGACGGGGCAGTTGTCACGTGGGTCCAGTTCAGTCAGACGTCGGCGGGTGCGTCACCGAGCCGGGCGCTGCAATGACCTCAGGCGACAATATCAGCGGTCTCCCATTTCCAGTCTTCGCGGCGCTGCTGGAGCAGGGGGTGCCCACCCTCAGGTGGTTGCGGGCGCGCGCAGCACGGCGCAGGTGACTGAGACCCTCACGATGGCGCCACCCATGCTGGTGTCGCCGCGGTCGCGCGTGTGGAACGCGTTGGGGCCCATGGCGATGAGATCGGCCACCTCCTCACCCGTGAGGTCGAGGTCGTAGGCGACGTCCGTCGCGGTGCCCGACTCCAGGTGCCCGAGTGCCGAGGTGGTGAGACGCTCCACCTTGCCATCCCCGATCTGGAGGAGAGCGTGGGTGCGACGCAGTTCCCGCAGATGCTCCTGGGCGGGCACCACCACCACGGCCACACCGCCCGGCCGCAATACCCTGGCGAATTCAGCAGGGTTGCGGGGAGCGAAGATGCACAGGACCGCGTCGACGGAGGCGTCCGCCAGCGGCAGCCCGGCCCAGGTGTCGGCCACCACCGACGCCATCCTCGGGTGGGCCCTGGCCGCGCGACGGCAGGCGGGCACCGACACGTCGGCCGCCACCCCGGCGGCAGCCGGAAGACGGTCCAGAACCGCGGCCAGGTGGTGTCCGGTCCCTGCGCCCACCTCCAAAAGGCGCCGGGCATCGGGAACCGCTGCCGCAACTGCGCTGGTGATGGGGTCATAGTGGCCAGCAGAGAGGAACCGGTCCCTGGCCGCCACCATGGCGGCCGTGTCGGCGTTGGCGGGGGCGCCATGCCGCAGGAGGTTCACGTAGCCCTGGCGGGCCACGTCGAAGCTGTGGCCGTCCTCGCAGGCCACAGCCCGGTCCTTCAGCGAGAGACTTCCCCGGCACACCGGGCATGCCAGCCACGGCGTCGCCGTGGCCAGCGCGCTCACCTGAGCGCCGCTTCCCCGTCGACCGCGGACTGCCGGGCCGCCCGGGCGGCGGCCTTCCGCTGCGCCTTGCGGCGGTCGGCGATGTCGGCGCGGATCAGCACGAAGATGCCGCCGACGGCGATGACGCTGAATGAGAACCACTGGAGTGCGTACGAGAAGTGGTTGCCCTCGGACGGCGGCGGGGCAGTGATGGGAGTCAAGTCCGAGCCGTTGGCAGGGGTCGACTCGATGAGGCTGATGTAGCCGGGCAGTACGTCGCGTCCCAGCGAGGCTGCGATCGCGCCGGAACTGATGAGCCGCACCTGGAAGTCGTGGGGCACGGTGGCGGTATCGTCGCCACGCTCGTCGCGCTGCAGGTAGCCGATGACCTCCACCTCGCCGCTGGGCGTCGGCGGCAACACGTCGGTGTCGGGCCGTCCGATCTGGCGGGGGATGAACCCGCGGTCGACGATCACGGTGTCGCCGGCATCGGTCTCCATGATGGCTGCGACCTCGATGCCGGGGCCGTCCTGGTTGCGGTAGCGCACCTGGTACTGCTCGCCGGTGTAGGTGCCGGTCATGCGGACGCGCTGCCACAGCGCCGTGTCGGCCACGGGCCCGCCCATGACGTCGGCGTATTCCACCACCGGGCGATCCCTGTTGGCGGACACGACGTCGTTGCGCTCCCTCGCGCCCTCCAGGCGGTTCAGCTGCCACTCACCGAGCCGGATGAAGACCAGCGCCAACAGGATCAGGAAGACAGCAAGGGCCACCCAGCGCAGCACAAGCTTCTTCACGCCACGTCCTCCTCGATGTCGCCCTCGATCACCTGATGCGAAGGCAGAGCCAGGTGACCAGTCTCCTCCTCAGGGTGCGGCGTGGCCAACGGAGGCGGCCGGTTGTCGGTGGCGTTGGCGAAAAGGACGGCGAACGCCGGCAGGATGGCCGCGCCCACCAGGGCGGCCACTTTCCACCATCCCGGGACCACGAGGAAGGCGAGGAAACAGGCGGTGCGCAGAACCATTGTCCACAGGTAGCGCTTGTTTCGCTCGTCGACGTCCAGCGTGCGGCTCCGCCCGGCGCTGGTGATCAGCGTCCGGTCAGGCTCGGGCTTGTTGGCTGGCACTGTTTCAGCATAGTTCTGCCCACCAACCTCCCACCGTGTTGCCGCATCGGCTTCCCATGCCCGGCGCCGCCGGTGCGATAGGTTGTGGCCGTGCAGGAATCTCGCGTTGTACTGATCACAGGTGGCTCCAAGGGCATCGGGCGGGTCATCGCCGAACACTTCCGCGACGCCGGTTACCGCGTTGCCGCCACGCATCGCACGGGGTCCGTGCCTGAGGGCGTGCTGGGCGTGGTGTGTGATGTCACTGACCAGGCCCAGGTGGACGCAGCGTTCGCCACGGTGGAGGCGGAACTCGGACCCGTTGAGGTCCTCGTCGCCAACGCCGGCGTCACTAAGGACACGCTCGTCGCACGAATGAGTGACGAGGACTGGTCCTCAGTCATCGACACCAACCTCACCGGGACCTTCCGGGTGGTGCGCCGCGCAGCGCGCCCCATGACGCGCGGCCGCTTCGGCCGCATCATCCTCGTGTCCTCCGTGGTGGGCCTCCTCGGCTCCCCGGGGCAGATGAACTACGCGGCCTCCAAGTCGGCCCTGATCGGCATGGCTCGCAGCCTCACCCGTGAACTGGGGAGCCGGAACATCACGTGCAACGTGGTGGCCCCCGGCTTCATCGACACCGACATGACTGCCGTGCTGCCCGAGACGACCATCGCCGGGTACAAGGCCCGCATCCCCGCAGGACGGCTCGGTGACTCGGCGGACGTTGCTTCGGCGGTCCTCTTCCTTGCCGGCGACGGAGCAGGCTACATCTCCGGTGCTGTGGTGCCCGTCGACGGCGGCCTCGGCATGGGCCACTGACCCCCGGGCATCCGCCCCCGCATCCCAGCGACCCTTCCACACACCGACACTCTTGGAGACGACACCCATGGGAATCCTTGCAGGCAAGAACATCCTGGTCACCGGCCTGACCATGAACACCTCGATCGCCTACGCGGTTGCCGACATCGCCCAGCGTGAGGGCGCCAACGTGGTGGTGTCCTCCGCCGGGCGCGCCGTTTCCCTGGCCCGCCGCGTGGCGGGTCGGCTGGACCCCGTGCCGCCCGTCATCGAACTTGACGTGACCGACCAGGCGCACCTCGACGCCCTGCCCGGCGTCCTGGGCGAATACTTCACCGGCGGTGTCGACGGCGTCGTGCACTCCATTGCTTACGCCAACCCTGAGACGGCACTGGGCGGCAAGTTCCTCGAGACGGGATGGGACGACGTGGCGCAGTCCCTGCACGTGTCCGCGTATTCCCTCAAGAGCCTGACCATGGCCGTCAAGCCGCTCCTCAACCGCGGCGCCGGCATCGTGGGACTCACGTTCGACGCGTCCGTGGCGTGGCCCACCTACGACTGGATGGGTGTGTCCAAGGCGGCGCTGGAGTCCACGTCCCGCTACCTGGCGCGCTACCTGGGGCCCGAGGGCATCCGCTCCAACATCGTCGCGGCAGGGCCCATCGACTCGGTGGCCAAGAAGGCCATCCCGGGCTCCAACACCTTCAACGACATCTGGACCCACCGCGCTCCGCTCGGGTGGGACGCCTCCGACGGCACCGCCACGGCACGCGCCGTCGTGGCGCTGCTCTCGGACTGGTTCCCCGCCACGACCGGTGAAATCGTGCACGTCGACGGCGGCCTGCACGCCACCGGGGCCTGAGCCCTGTGGGTCCCGACGGCGCTCCCGCAGTCGGGTAGGTTTGACGCCATGGCAGCGGTGGCAGAACTCGCAGGTGTGACGATCACTCGGGGCACGTCCGTGCTCCTCGACTCGATCGACCTGACCATCTTCGAGGGCGAACGGTGGGTGGTTCTGGGCCCCAACGGGGCCGGGAAGACCACGCTGCTGCAGGTGCTGGCCGCACACATGTACCCCAGCGACGGCGTTGTCGGCCTGCTCGGTGACGTGGTGGGCACGGTGGACGTGTTCGAGTTGAGGCCCCGCATCGGTCTCACCTCGAGTTCTCTCGCGGACCGACTGCCCCGTGACGAGCGCGTGCTCGACGTCGTTGTCTCGGCTGCCCACGCGGTGCTCGGCAGGTGGAATGAGGAGTACGAGGAGATGGACCTGGCGCAGGCCAGGTCACTCCTGTCCAGTCTGCGGATCGGGCACCTCGCCGACCGCACCTTTGGCACCCTCAGTGAGGGAGAGCGCAAGCGCGCACAGATTGCGCGGGCGCTCATGACCGACCCCGAACTGCTCCTTCTCGACGAGCCCGCAGGCGGGCTGGACCTCGCCGGGCGTGAGTCGTTGCTGGCGACGCTGTCCGAACTCTTCACCGACCCTGACTCGCCCGCCACGGTGCTGGTCACGCACCACGTGGAGGAGATACCCGAGGGCATCACGCACTGCCTCCTGCTGGCCGACGCCGCTGTTGTGGCGGAGGGACCCATCCGGGAGACCCTGACTGACGAGAACCTCAGCCGGGCCTTCGGCATGTCGCTGCACGTCAGCGAATCCGGGGGCCGATGGAGCGCCCGCTCGGTAACCCGTCATGGGTGAGGACGGCCTCCTCGGCTGGCTCACCGCGCATGGGTGGGCCTTCTGGGGCGTCACAGCCCTGGCTCTGGCGGCAGCCGAGCTGTTGACGCTGGACCTGACCCTGCTGATGCTCGCGGCAGGCGCGGCTGCCGGCGGCGCGACAGCCCTGGTCTTCCCGGGACTCTGGTGGCTTCAGGTGGTCGTGGCCATCGCCGTGGCCGTGCTGACATTGGCGGTGCTCCGGCCCACACTGCTCGCCAAGGTGCGCAACGCACCCGGCTACCGCTCGACGCTGGAGTCCATCGTGGGCTCCTCCGGTGTGGCCACCGCCCAGATCACGGGCTCGGTGGGTGAGGTGAAGGTGCAGGGGCAGATCTGGGAGGCCCGCAGCTTCGACCCGAGCATCAGCGTCTCCGCCGGGCAGGACGTCGAGGTCTACGGACTCGACGGCATCACATTGATCGTGTACCCCGTGGAGCACCTCACCCGCGAACTCGGCTCTGACTGAGCGCTCCACCCACAAAGGTTTTCAACCCAGGAGGAAGAATGCCGTATTTTCTCATCGGCTTGGTGATCGTCGTGGTGCTTCTGCTGTCCATGACGTTGAAGATCATCCGGCAGCAACACGTGGGCATTGTTGAGCGGCTGGGCAAGTACCGCCGCAAGCTCGAGCCCGGCCCACACCTTGTGATCCCCATCTTCGACAAGATCGTCCACGACCTGGACGTGCGCGAGGAAGTGGTGCCATTCCCGCCGCAGGGTGTCATCACCGAGGACAACCTCATGGTGTCCATCGACTCCGTGATCTACTTCCAGATCGTTGACCCGGTGCGGGCCGCCTACGAGGCGCAGGACTACCGCGGTGCCATCGAACAGCTCACCATGACGACGTTGCGCAACATCATCGGCGGCATGGACCTGGAAACGGCACTGACCTCCCGCGACGAGATCAACCAGAAGCTGCGCATGGTCCTCGACGAGGCCACCGGCAAGTGGGGGATCAAGGTCAACCGCGTGGAGTTGCGTGCCATCGACCCGCCCGCGACCATCCGCGACGCCATGGAGAAGGGTGCACGCGCCGAGCGGGACAAGCGCGCCACCATCCTCATCGCCGAGGGGCAACGGCAGTCGCAGATCCTGAGCGCCGGCGGTGACCGTGAATCGGCCATCCTGCGGGCCCAGGGTGCTCGTGAGGCCGCGGTGTTGGCCGCCCAGGCGGACCGGCAGGCGGCGATGCTGCGCTCCGAGGGTGAGGCGCAGGCCATCACCACGGTGTTCAACGCCATCCATGCCGGCCAGCCGGACCAGTCGCTGCTCGCCTACCAGTACATGCAGATGCTGCCGAATCTGGCGAAGGGTGACTCCAACAAGATGTGGATCATCCCGAGTGAGCTCAACGACGCGCTGAAGGGGCTCGGTCAGGTGGCCGGCGCCGCCCTCAGCGGAGTGGACGCGCCCGACTACAGCGGGCGGGTGAGCGGCAACTTCACGGCGCCCGAGAAGGTGGACGTCCAGGCGGAGATCGAGGAGCAGACCCGACTGGATCGGGAACGCTCCAAGGAGACGGTGCAGCAGGCCATCGACGAGGCACGGGCGCTGGACAACCCGGGGTTGGGCAAGCGCGGCGGCAAGCTGGGTGGTACGGCGGCGCTCGCTGCCTCGGCCCCCGCGCCACAGCTCGATCAGCCGCAACGAAGCATCGACGATGCCGTGGAAGTGGGGGACACGGCGGCCGCCGAGACTGCCGAGGGTGCCACCCCGTGGGCGGATCCGCAGCAGAGCTGATGGTGCGACGGGTCAGACCGGCTTGTTCCGGTCTGCCAGTCGCTGCGCGATCACGGTGCACGCCATCAGCTGTGCCTGGTGGAACACCATCAGTGGCAGCACGATGAGCCCCACTGCCTGACCTGCGAAGAGGACGCTGGCCATGGGAACCCCCGTGGCCAGCGATTTCTTTGTGCCGCAGAACATGATGGCGATCCTGTCCTCACGGCTGAAGTGCAGCGCGCCACCGAGCCACCAGGTGAACCACAGCATGACGGCGAGCAGGACGAGGCACAGGGCGATCATGACGAACAGTTCCACCAGTTCCACTTTCCTCCACGCGCCGCTGGCGAAGAAGTGGGAGAACGCGCCGTACACCACCAGCGCGATGACGAACTGGTCCAGCATTTTGATGCGCTTGCCGTGGCGACCCATGAAGGCAGACGTCAGCGGACGCGACAGCTGGCCCAGGACGAACGGCAGCAGGAGTTGCAGCAGCACGGCCACGAAGGAGTCGAGGCTGATGCTCTGACCGCCGGCTGACGGCAGGATCAGCACCGCCAGCAGGGGAGTCACCACCACGCCCAACAGGTTGGAGGCGGTGGCCGAGACCATCGCCCCCGCCACGTTCCCACCCGCGATCGAGGTGAATGTGATGGACGACTGCACCGTGGACGGCACGAGGCACAGGTAGGCGAAACCCAGCGCCAGTGACGGGCCCAGCAGCCCGTCGGGCAGCGCCAGAATGCCCAGGGCAATGAGTGGGAAGAGCAGGAAGGTGATCCCCAGAATCAGCAGGTGCAGCTTCCAGTGCCGAAGGCCCGCCCACGCCTCGACCAGTGACAACCGTGCGCCGTAGCCGAGGAACAGGGCGAAGATGGCCGCCTTGGTGGCGGCGTCCACCAGACCCGCTGCCCCGCCGGTGGCAGGCAGCAGAAGGGCGAGGACGGCCGAGCCGAAGATCAGCAGCAGGAACGTGTCAATCCGCAGTTTTGGCATACCTGACCTGTCCGGGGGAGTCACGTCGACCGGGACCGGCCGACCGGCGCCACACTATCCACCGCCACCCATCACAGTGATCGGTGGAGCAGTCCCGGAGGGTCATGGTTTGGGAAGCGGACACACACTCTGGCAACGTGGACCCCTGTTCCCCCGTCTCCCCCCGAAGGATTGCCCGTGCACACGACGCCACCCACCACGCCGCCGGAGGAGACCCCCGAGGTCCGGTACGCCATTAAACCCAAGGCCGGGGTGTTCTACCCCGCGCTGGCTGTCATCCTCATTTTCGTGGTGCTGGCGATGGCCATGCCCGAGAAGTTCGCCGCGTTCGTGGAATCCGGCAACACTGCCGTGGTCAACGGCCTCGGCTGGTACTACGTGCTGCTCGTCACAGGTTTCGTGTTCTTCAGCGTCTGGATCGCGGTGGGGCGCCGCGGTGACGTGGTCCTCGGCAAGGACGACGAGGCCCCGGCCTACTCGATGCGCAACTGGTTCGCGATGCTGTTCGCAGCTGGCATGGGCATCGGCCTCGTCTTCTGGGGCGTGGCGGAGCCGCTCTCCCACATGGCGTCCCCGCCCCCCGACGTTGCCTCAGGCACGGAGGAGTCCATCGCACAGGCGGCCATGAACCGCACCTTCCTCCACTGGGGGCTGCACGCCTGGGCCATCTACGTGGTCGTGGGGCTCGCCATCGCCTACGCAGTGCACCGCAAGGGTCGGCCCGTCAGCATCCGCTATGCCCTCGAGCCGGTGCTCGGCGACCGGGTCCACGGCTGGCTCGGCAACGTGGTGGACGTCGTGGCCATCGTCGGGACCATCTTCGGTGTCGCCACCTCCCTGGGCTTCGGCGTGGCGCAGGTGGCAGGTGGACTGGAGTTCCTGGGCCTCGCCGAGGACACCACGCCCCTCCAGGTGGGACTCATCTTCGGAGTCACGGCCCTGGCGACCCTGTCGGTGGTGAGCGGCCTCGACAAGGGCATCAAGTGGCTGTCGAACATCAACATGGCGCTGGCCGCTGTGCTGCTGCTCGTGGTCCTCGTGGCGGGACCCGCCAGCCTGTTCGTGCTCCGCGAGTTCGTCCAGTCGCTCGGCTCCTACATGCAGAACTTCTTCGGCCTGAGCTTCAGGACGTTGCCCTTCCACGGCGCCACCGGTGAAACGTGGCTGGGCGGCTGGACCACCTACTACTGGGGCTGGTGGATGAGCTGGTCGCCGTTCGTCGGTGTCTTCATCGCCCGCATCTCCCGCGGACGCACGGTCCGGGAGTTCGTGGCGGGTGTGCTGCTCGTCCCCACCCTCGTGACGTTCCTGTGGTTCTCCGTCATGGGGGGAACGGCGCTGTGGGAGCAGCGGTTCGGCGGAGCGTCCCTCATCGATGCCGACGGTGGGGTGGACCAGAACATTGCGCTGTTCCAGATGCTGGACATCCTGCCGGGCACGGCCGTGCTGTCGGGCCTCGCCATCGTCCTGATCGTCGTGTTCTTCGTGACCAGTTCGGACTCGGGCTCATTCGTCATCGACATGATCTCGCACGGTGGCAGCGCCACCCCGCCTGTCTGGTCGCGAGTGATGTGGTCCCTGCTGGAGGGAACCATCGCCGCCGTCGTCCTCCTGGCCGCCGGTGACGCCCTGGGGCTCCGCGCCCTGCAGGTCCTGGCCATTCTGGTGGCTGCCCCGTGGAGCATCGTCATGATCATCATGTGCTTCTCCACGGCCAAGGCGCTCGGCGCCGAGGCGAAGCACACCGTGAAGCTTGAACGCGCCGCGTTTCGGCGGGAACTCCTCGAGGAGATCCGCGACGATGACCGGGTCACCTAGCCTGCCGGCCCACCCTCTCCTGGTGCCGGTGCATGACCCGCAGGATCCCCGGCTGGCGGACTACGTCAGCCTGCGCGACGCCCAGCTCCGGCGACGCCTGGAGCAGTCCACGGGGATCTTCATCGCCGAGGGTGAGAAAATAATCCGCCGCGCCGCCGAGGCAGGCTGCCGTCCGCGCTCCTTCCTGTTGCAGGAACGCTGGCTGGACGGTCTCTCCGACGTGCTCATGCGATCTGGCGACCGTCCCGTGTACGTCGGGAGCGCCGCCCTCGTGGAGCAGGTCAGCGGCTTCCACGTCCACAGGGGGGCCCTCGCCGCGTTCGAACGCCCGTCGCCCCGCGGCTGGGGCGACGTGCTGGGCGGGCGACGCATCATGGTCTGCCAGGACCTGGTCGACCACACCAACATGGGCTCGATCCTCCGCGTCGCCGCAGCGCTGGGCTGGGATGCCGTCGTGGTGTCGCAGGGCTCCGCGGACCCGCTCTACCGTCGCTCCATCAAGGCGTCCATGGGCGCGTCCCTGCAGTTGCCCTGGCGGCGGATGGACCACGACGGGGCGGACCTGCTGCGGATCCGTGAGGCCGGATTCCAGTTGGTGGCGACGGCGCTCGTGGAGGACGCCGTGCCACTGGAGGATTTCGACCCCGCCGACCGGATCGCACTCCTGCTCGGCACGGAGGGCCAGGGGCTCTCGGCCGACTGGATCGCCGGGGCCGATGCCTGCGTGCAGATCCCGATGGCCGCGGGCATCGACTCCCTCAACGTCGCCACGGCGGCCGCCATCTGCGGCTGGGCCCTGCGCTAGACGCTTCCCGTTTGCCGGGGGCGACAACACGCACGTGGATCCCGTTGATGTTGCAACGCGAAGCGGGGGCCGGCCTGATGGCCGACCCCCGCTCCACACATGAACCCCAGCGTCAGTTGCTGAAGCGCACGATGTTGTTGAACACGAACTTCTTGACGTGGCGGTAGCCGGAGCCGGTGTATTCGATCACCGTTGCTTCCGCCCAGCTGCGGCAGCCGTTGCGGCCGGTCAGCGCGGTCTCGCACTCGGTGCGCCACCTGCGACCGTCCGCGGCGGTCCAGCTGTTGTCGTAGGCCAGCTTGTTGTCCTTCCAGACGCTGCGCGGCGCTGCCACGTAGGTCAGGTTGTTGAACAGCCATCCGTTGACCTTCACGAACTGGCCGCCCGTGTACTGCACCTGCGTGCCCCAGATGTAGGTCCAGCAACGGACCGTCACCGAGTAGGGCTCACAGGTGGTCATCCACTTGCGTCCGTTGACGTTGTGGAAGCCGGGCGTCTCGTAGAGGTCACCCGTCGGCGGGACCGGCGAGGCCGTGACGGTCACGGTCGGTGCCGGCGAGGGCTGTGCGGTGACGGTGACCGTCGGAGCCGGGGTCGGGCTCGGGGTGACAACATCGCCCAGCTGCAGGCCGATGACCACGGGGTCGTGGTCGGAACTGCGGTAGGGGTTTGCCTGCCACAGGTTCTGCTCGGCAGGTGCCTTGAAGTTCAGCTCGTAGTCGAACAGCGTCGCTTCGTCGGCGTTGATGTGCCACGCGGCGGTACCCGTGATGTCGCCGCGGGCTGCGTCGTTGGCCAGGGCGTGGTCGAGGTAGCCGATCTGGCCGTCAAACACGTAGCTGTAGGCGTACTCCCCACCGAACTGCTTCATCATGTCGGTGTAGCCGGCCGCCACCAGGGCCTTGATGGGATCCTCGTGGTCGTAGGAGTTGAGGTCGCCCATGATGATGGTGCGCTCAGCCTTCTGGCCCGTGGGGTCGGTGGCCAGCCAGGCGCTCATGTCCTGTGCGGCCTTGGTGCGGGTGAGGTTGCAGTTGCCCGCGCCGTCGCCCAGGTCCGGATCCCCGGCACACGCCGAACCCTTGGACTTCAGGTGGTTGATGCTCACGTTGACCATCTCGCCGGAGGCCTTGTGCGTGAACGTCTGCACCAGGTTGGGCCGGTTCTTCTGGTCCATGAAGTCGTAGGCTTCCCACTTGCCGGCCAGTTCAGTGGTGGCGGGCTTGTAGATGATGGCCTGGATGATGGCGTCGGAGCCCAGCACGCCGGTGTTGACGGCCTTGTAGGTCTCTGCACCCATCTCGGAGTTGAGGCCCTTCACGAGGTTCTCCACCGCCGTGCCGTTGTTCTCGATCTCCATGAGTCCGAAGACGTCTGCGTTGATCGCGGCCATGGCCTTGATGATCTTGATCCTCTGCCGCTCGA
>JBDSRF010000081.1:0-5342 GCA_039929445.1 Arachnia sp.
CGGGTGGCCGCCCGGCCGGGGGCGCGGGAACGATGGAGGGTGGTCAACGCCTGCACGTCGCGCTATCTGCGCCTGGCGTTGCCGGGACAGGACGTTCACCTTCTCGGGGTGGACTTCGGCCACGAGCGATCTCCTCGACGGGTCGAGGACGTGCTGCTCGCGCCCGGGAATCGGGCCGATCTGCTCGTGGACCTGCGTCCCGGGACCGCCGAGCTGGTGAGCCTCGGCCACGACCGTGGGAGCGGAATGATGGGGATGATGGGCACTTCCGACCTCTCCGGTCCCGCCACCCTGGCGACCGTGGTGGTGGAGGGCGACGACATTCCAGCGGATGGACGGGCGGTTCCGCAGCGGATACAGGACCGGGACCTGCGTGATCGCGAGCCGGACAATCGACGCGAGATCACCATGACCATGGGCATGGGTGGCATGGGCGCAGGCATGGTGTTCGGCTTCGACGACCGGCCCTTCGACGGCGGCCGCGTCGACCAAAGCGTGACCATCGGCACGGTGGAGGAGTGGACGATCCACAATCCCACGACGATGGACCACCCCTTCCACCTCCACGTGTGGCCGATGCAGGTCGTCGCGGAGGGCGGCACGAGGGTGGCGGATCCGGTGTGGCGTGACGTGGTCAACGTTTCCGCAGGAGCGTCGACAACGGTGCTCGTGGACTTCGCCCGCCACCCGGGGCGCAGCGTGTACCACTGCCACATCCTCGATCATGAGGATGCCGGCATGATGGCAGTAGTGGCCGCAGGTGGGTGACATGGGCTAGAGGGATGAGGTCAAGGCCCTGCGGGCCTTGTGCGCCCGGTACTCGTGGAGTGTGAGCCAGACGATGAAGATGTCGAAGGCTGTCAGCAGCGCCATCCCCGGGGTGAAACCGACCACCAATTGGTAGCTCTGGTAGGCGATGAAGACCAGCAGGAATGCCACCATCCACGGGTAGGCCCACAGCTTGTCCTTGAGCACCGCCCAGACCAGGATGATCTTCACGAGCCCGTGGAGGAGTAGGTACACGGCCCCGAACAGGGATGCCGACACGCTCAGCGTGCTCGTGTACTGCCTCAGTGCATTGGCGATGAGGTCGTTGGGGTCCTCTGAGAGTTCGTGCTGTGTCAGGAACCGGATCACGGAGTCGAGCCGGGATGGTGAGACCACCAGCAGCAGGACCCCACCTATGAGTTCCAGGACCCCGTCCAGGCCCTTGAGGAGGAGGCTGATCTGAAACGTGCGGTCGAGGAGAGTGGCTGCGGCCTTGTCGTCGTGGCCCGGGCCGCCTGATGGTTGACTCATGTCCCTCCTCGTACGTAACGGCTGTTACAATCTCTAGTGTGGCACACAGTCTCCGATGGGTCCTGATCGTCGTCCAGATCTCCTCGGAGCCGTCGCGCCACAGGGTGGCTGTGTGGCGGCAGTTGCGCAAGACCGGGGCCGTGCCCGTTTCTCCCGGTCTCTGGACTCTCCCGGCAGGTCCTGCGTTCGAGGCGGGACTCGATCGTGCCGGGCAGTTGTGCCGCAGAGGGGGCGGCGTCCTCGCCGTGATGGACGCGGCCCCGCGCGACGCGGACTCGGAGGCCGTGCTCCGGGATGCCTTCATTGCCGCCCGTGTTGACGAATGGGCAGAGTTCACCGCCGACTGCGGCAAGTTCGAAGCCGAGATCGCCAAGGAGATCGGGAAGCGAAAGTTCACCTTTGCCGAGCTGGAGGAGGAGGAGCAGAGCCTTGACCGGTTGCGGAGGTGGTACCGGGACCTGAGGAAGCGCGATGTCCTGGAACTGCCGGAGGCGGGCGACGCCGAACAGCTTCTCCGTGTGTGTGCCGCCGCTCTCGACGGCTACTCCGACTTGGTGTACCCGGCCGTCGCTGGTCCGGAGGTGGTCGAAGCGGGGCCGCTTGACGTGGGGGAGACGGACCGACGTGGCTGAACTTCCTGTCGCCGTCGACGATGGGAGTGGTGCGGTGCGAATCCGTGGTCTCGCGCCCTTGTACGCCGCAGGGTTCACCTCGGCCTTCGGCGCGCACAGTATTGCCGCGGGCATGGGGGCCGAGTCAAGCGACCTCGGTATCGCGCTGGTGACCTTTGGGGTGCTGCTGGCCGTCTACGACGTGGCCGAGATCGTCCTGAAGCCACTCTTTGGCTGGCTCAGCGACAGGGTGGGTGCCAAGCCAGTCATCATCGGTGGCCTGCTCGCTTTCGCGGTCCTCTCCCTGCCCGGGGCGTTTGCCACCACCCCCACGTCGCTGGGTCTGGTCCGCCTTGGTCAGGGTGCCGCCGCCTCGGCGTTCTCCCCAGCGTCCTCGGCTGCGGTGGCCCGCATCGCCGGACCTGCGGTGGCGGGGCGGTACTTCGGCGCCTACGGATCCTGGAAAGCACTGGGCTACGTTCTGGGACCGCTGATCGGGGCCGGACTGATCCTGGGCGGCGGGTTGCCCGCTCTCTTCCTGACGCTGGCCGCTGTGTCGTGCGCTGGGGCATTGTGGGTGTTCATGGCGATGCAGGACCTGCCCGTACTGCCACGCGCCCGGTACTCCATCGTCGACGTTGCCCACCAGATCTCCCGGCGAGGCTTTCTGGTCCCGACGATGGCGCTGGCGGGAGCCACCGGTGCCCTCGGTGTCGCCGTCGGATTCCTCCCACTGCTCGGCAGCGCGCTGAACCTTTCTGTGCTCGGAAGCATGTCAATCGTCGCAGTTCTGGCCCTTGCCTCGACGCTCACGCAACCATGGGTAGGACGGCTCCGGGACGCAGGTCGCATTTCCACCAGGCTGGGCCTGGCCATTGGCTTGGCACTGATCGCGGGGGGTATCGGAGTGCTCGCCGCGATGCCGACGCCGGCCACTCTCTACGCGTCCGCCGTCGTCCTCGGTGTGGGCATGGGCGTCACCACCCCGCTGGGCTTCGCCCATCTCGCGGCCACCACGCCAGCCGAACGCATGGGCAGGACCATGGGTGCCGCCGAGGTGCTGCGGGAGATCGGGGACGCGGGCGGCCCCCTGCTGGTGGGCGGAGTCGCTGCCGCTGCCAGCCTGGCTGCGGGACTCGGCACCCTCGCGGGTCTCCTGGCCTGCATGGCCGTGTTGTGCGCAGTGGCTCTGCGTCACCGGCCCGGACCCTGACCGTCACGGGCCGACCTCGTTGCCCTGGCCTCGAGCTGCGCCATTTCCGTCCAAGTCAATGCCTACTTGCGCAACTCTGCAGGTATAGAGGATTCTGGGAGCATGCTCCGCGTCCTGAACCACCCCGCCTATCGTCGCCTCTTCCTCGCCCAGATCGTTGCGTTGTCGGGCACTGGCCTGGCGACGGTGGCTCTGGGGCTGCTGGCCTACCAACTCGACCCGGGGAATGCGGGTGGTGTGCTGGGGACGGCATTGGCGGTCAAGATGGTGGCCTATGTTTTCGTCGCCCCGTTGGCGGCCGCGGCCGTGGCGCGATTGCCGCGCCGCGCGGTGATGGTGGGTGCGGACCTGTTGCGGTTGGTGGTGGCCGCGTCGTTGCCGTTCGTCGGGCAGGTGTGGCAGGTGTACGTGTTGATCTTTGTCATGCAGGCCGCCTCGGCGACGTTCACTCCCACGTTCCAGTCCGTGATCCCGGACATCCTGCCGGAGGAGGAGGACTACACGTCAGCCCTGTCGCTGTCCCGGCTGGCCTACGACCTGGAGGCGGTCCTGTCCCCGATGCTGGCGGCGGTCCTGTTGCTGGTGGTGCCGTCGGCGGCGTTGTTCTTCGGAACCGCCATCGGGTTCGCCGGCTCCGCGGCGCTGGTCGTGTCCACCGTGATACCCCGGCGCGACACACCGGGGGACGGGGCGCCGGAGATGCCGTTCGGTCAGCGGGCACGTCACGGCATCGTGCTGTTCCTGAAGGCCCCGGGGTTGCGCCCGGTCCTGGCACTCAACCTGGTGGTGGCCGCGGCCGGGGCGTTCGTCCTGGTCCAGACCGTCGTGATCGCCCGCAGCACCTTCGGTCAGGGCGATGCTGTGGTTGCGTTGCTGCTGGCCGCCAACGGTGCAGGGTCGATGAGTGCGGCCATCGCGCTGCCGCGTGTGTTGCGAAATCGTACGGAGCGGTCGGTGATGTTGGGTGGTGCGGTGCTTCTGACACTGGCCACGGGAATGATCCCGGTCGCCCTTGCCGCGCCGACGCCCACCGTGGGCCTGGTGGCGGTTGCTGGATTGTGGATACTGGTGGGTATCGGCTGGGCCGCTGTCGAGACCCCCGTGGGTCGACTGATCCGTCGCGGCGTCGAATCCCGTGACCTGGCGGCAGCGTTCGCGGCTCAGTTCTCCCTCTCCCACGCCTGCTGGTTGATCACCTACCCCGTCGCAGGGTGGCTGGGCGGGATCAGCCTCAGTGGCACCGCCCTCGCGCTGGCCGGTGTGGCGGCTGGTGCCACGCTGGCGGCGACGTGGCTGTGGCAGAGGACTCCGGTGGGCGAGCGTGGCAAGGTGGGGTCATGACATTCGTCGCCACACCACGGCAAGGGGTCCCGCGCGATGCTGACCTCGACGTCGCCGTCGATGTCCTGCGACTGCTCGCGGACCGGACACGATTGGCGATTCTGGCCATGCTGGAGGGCAGCGAGATGTCCGTCACCGCCATTGCTGAGGCCCTGAACCGGCCCGGCCCTGCTGTTTCGCAGCACCTGGCGAAGTTGCGCACCGGCGGCCTCGTGGTGGCTCGCCGGGACGGCACGACCATCTACTACGGGCAACCCGATGAACACGTCGCAGCGCTTGTCACCAACGTCCTCCAACACACCGAGCACGTCCTGTACGACACACCTCCCCACCACGGATGAGGCCGGAACGGGGAGCCCCGGGTGTGGACACCCAACACAGGAGCACCGCATGAACACCACAGCCATGCCTCGACGCGTTCTGGTGGTTGAGGACGAGCCGGTGCTGGCCGGGACTGTGGTGAACTATCTCGACCGCGCCGGATTTGACGCGCGTGCCGTCCACACCGGACCGGATGCCCTGACCGTCGCTCGTGCGTGGAGTCCCGACGTGGTGGTTCTCGACCTGGGACTGCCGACACTCGACGGGATCGAGGTCTGCCGACGCCTTCGGACCTTCTCCACGTGCTACGTCATCATGCTGACTGCGAGGGCGGATGAGGAGGACACGTTGGAGGGACTCGCCGCGGGTGCCGACGACTACATGACCAAGCCGTTCAGCGTTCGTGAACTCGTTGCCCGCGTCCAGGCACAGCTGCGGCGCCCCCGCGCGGGCATCGCTGCCGAGCGGGTCTTCGGCGCACTTGTCGTGGAACCGGCCGGCCGGCAGGTGAGGGTGGGGCAGCACCTCGTGGACCTCACGGCCACCGAGTTCGACCT